>JANQMF010000097.1 GCA_028280225.1 Pseudomonadales bacterium
CCCGAGCATCCCTATATATTCACCTATGGACACCGCAACCCCCAAGGCTTAACAGTCGGCGCATCCGGTGCAATTTATCTACACGAACACGGCCCCCAGGGTGGTGACGAGGTGAATTTGTTGGCAGCGGGAAAAAACTTTGGCTGGCCGGCGATCAACTACGGCAAAGACTACAATGGCGCCTATGTTTCGCCGCTGACCGAGTACCCGGGCATGGAGCAACCTAAACATGTATGGGATCCTTCCATTGCACCATCGGGATTGATGATCTATGAAGGTGATTTGTTTCCTGCCTGGCAGGGCGACTTGTTTATCGGCGCGCTGGTAGATAAAGAAGTGCGGCGTCTGGACATGCACAACGGCAACGTCCAAAACGAAGAACCTTTGTTTGCAGAGCTAAACAGCCGCATACGCGATATCCGGCAAGCCCCGGACGGTAGTATCTATATAATCACGGACGGAGCCGAGGGTGATATTATTCGGGTTACACCCGCAAAAAGTGTGGTTGTCCGTTAACCGCCGGGTTTAACCCGAATGCTCCGTCCACCGGATGATTTCTGCAGCAGGTAGGAACCTGCTGCAGCAAGCCGGACGGTTACCCTATCGCCGGGCTTCAAAGTGAGCGGTTTGCTGTCCAATTGGCGCCACACCTGACCACTACCCAGTTCCACAATCAGCTTGCCCCAGGGGTTTCGGGTTGCCGCGGCCACTTGGCCTTTGGTGATCTTCGGCGAGGCCGGCACCCCATCACCGCTGAGTACCACCGTTTGTACCGCGCCAACCGCCTGGTCATAACACGCTAACCGGGACATATCCTCCGTCACTGTTTGGCAGGCGATTACCGCCTGCCAAGCCGCTGCCGAAACAACGCACCACACAGGCTAAAATGCAAAGCTGATACGCGAGTAGAGATATCGACCCGCGGTATCGTAGCTGAAATGAATGGTATTCATGTCGTCATAATTTGTGACATAGGGTGGGGTTTCGTCAGTGAGGTTACGTGCACCCAGGGTGAGCGTAGTGTTCTGCCCAAAGTCGTAATAACCTTGCAGATCCCAATAAACCACACTGTCTGCGGTGTTTTCCAAATTGGCGCTTGAGGCTTCCAGGTCATCCGTTGCACTTTTAGCCCGGGCCGTGACAGACGCGCCCCAGCTGTCCCGTGTGAGTCCAGCCCGATAGTTAACCTGCCATTCCGGGAATGTGCTGAGTGAGTCACCATGATAAGGATCCGGTCCAAACTTGCCCTCCAGTTCTGTGGTCTCGCTGCCCTCAAACGCGGTGAACTCGTATTCCAGCAAATGGGTGCCGGTTATGCCTAAATCGACCATGCCCAGGGACGTTTCAAACGCATATTTGATGGCAAAATCAATGCCACTGGTCTGAAAGTTTGCCAGGTTGGCTTGGGTGAGGAGAATACCGGAGATTTGATTCACCGCGTTTCTGCGCGTTGGCGCGGTTGTGCTGGGCGTTTCATCCACGCCGGGAAACGCCGGACCCACAATAAAGTCGCACAACGGATCGGAAAAGTTAGCACTTTCGTAACAACGGTTGATGATATTCCCGGCTCCAGCACTGCCGATGGCACCGTCGATCTCGATATCATAATAATCCAAGGTGACGCTGAAGCCATCCAGAAATTCCGGCACAAAAACCACACCAAGGGTTACGCTTTCGGATTCTTCCGGCAACAGTTGATCGTCACCACCTTCTAACGACGTGGCTTGAGGAGCGTCGATGCTGACGGTGGGTGACAAGCCGTCCGCGGCACAATTTGCTCTGATATTGGCATTCCCGCTGCTGCCCCAATTATCACAAGGGTCTGCATAGGAAGCTGCGGTTTGCTGTTGCCCCAAAAACAATTCCGAAATATTGGGTGCACGAATACCCTCGGTATAAACCCCACGAAACCGAAGTGCATCCACCGGTGCCCATTCCAAAGCAAATTTGGTGGTGTTGTCACGTCCGGACACAAAGTTGTAGTTGCTCCAGCGGCCGGCTGCTTCTACCGCCAGGATTTGTGCCCCGGGTACATCCTGCAGCAACGGTAATCTAAACTCCGTATAAAACTCCCCCACGTTGTAGCTGCCTTGGGTGGGTAATCCCGGGGTGAAAAAAATGGCGCCCAATGCCGCCCCCCCATCCGGAAGGGAAGACGCGCTTTCCCGCCGGCGTTCAAAACCCACGGCAAAGTCTATGGGTCCTCCAGGGAGTTCAATGGCTGGCAGTTGCCCGGCCAGATTAAACTGAAATATCCGCATGGTGGACTCTTCCCGGGTGTTCACGCCAACAAAGCCAAAAGCGACCTGTTCAGCGGTCATGGAATTGCTGACAAAGGGGTTCCACACTCCCGGACATCCAATGACGCTGGCTGCACACAAATCCGGATCCAACATTTCTTCTATTCGGGGCTGCACAGCCCTGCCCTCATCACGCTGGGAATCCAGCCAGCGTGCATAGTTGTAAGAAATATCCCAGGTCCAGCCGTTGTCCAGCTCACCGTCCAAACCAACAACCACCCGCCAGCTATTCACATCCTGGGTGAAGGCGCGGCCGCCGGATTCCGTTAGGCGGCGTGTAATGGCAACACCGGATGGTGTTTCACAACTGGGGTCTGCCCCACACAAGGCGTCTCCCCAGGGGTTATCAGGATGCGTTGTGGGTACAATGGGTTGCCAGAAGGTGCCCACCGGGGCCATCAGTTGATCGGAGCGACGGTTGGTCAAACCCGCCTCAATGGTTGAATTAACGCTGCCGAGAAAACTGTTGTCCGCCAGGAGATATTCAACGTTGCCGAATATGCTGGTCACATCTTGTGGTGTAACAAGATAACTCACTGCGGCAAAATTAAAGGCGTCGCGGCTGCTGTCAAAAGGCCGGGAAAGGCCGGTTGAAGCATCAACAACCTGCCCCACGGCGCCCGGCACCTGGGGTGTAAATTGGGCCGGGGTAGTGGTGCCGCTACCCCCGCAAAACAGAACACCATTACCTTCGTCCAACGGGCAGTTCGAAAAACTCCGGTCCGCCTGAGAAATATCAGCACGCTGGGTATATTGCGCACCCATTAGAAAGTGGCCCTTATCAAACGAAGTGCCCCAATTGACCGCCACACTGTACTGCTCACCGTCGTCCTCGCCGGTAACATCGTAACCTGCCGAAAGTTCAAAACCTTCGAGATCGGTTTTGGTAATGACGTTAATGACACCGGCTATAGCGTCTGAACCATAGGCTGTTGAGGCACCGTCGCGCAGCACCTCTATACGCTCAATGATGCCCGTGGGGAGCATGTTCAGATCCACGATACCGTCGGTCGCGGCGGCGGCGGGCCGGCGCCCGTTCAACAACACCAGGGTGCGGTTGGGGCCCAATCCCCGCAGCGACACAGTGGCCAAACCGGGGTTGCCATTGTTGACCGTGGACCCAAAATCACCCCCATTCACCGCGGGCAGGTCCTGCAGAAAGTCTTCCAGGGTTAAGTTGCCCGAATTTTTCAGGTCCTGTTCGGTCAGCACGGTAATGGGACTGATGCTGTCAAGATCACTCCGCTTTATGCGGCTGCCGGTGACAACCACTTCCTCTATGACCAGTTGTGTTGCGGCTGACTGCGTAGCCGCTTGCACTGCCGGCGGCTGAAACAAGAGTGAGCTGAGAAGCAGCGCAACAGTTAACGCTGTTGTGTGTGTGATAACGGACATGGCCAAACCCCTTTTGCGAAAAACTGATAAGAAAACGGCGACAACTCCAGAAGATGCCAACAGCGGCGTTTTCTACAACAGTATCTTCACACCGTGCCCAACGGATGTCTCAACGATAACTCAACGAAGGAAAAAAGATGCCCGCGCGTAGTGACGGAAATAGACGCTTTTGCACCTGATTTTTTTCAGGAAGGGTTTTGTTGGTTCGGGGATACCAGGCCTCAGTTAAGGCCCTTGGTTGCCGCAATCAAACTGACCAGTATGGCTAATTGTGCCTTCCTGTATAGGCACAGTTAGAATAAGGGGAGTAGCCTCCAAGTCTGTTGAGGATTCTGGCCAGGGTAAGAATCGCCCCTTGCCTGATTCGGTAGCCTTCTTTTCTATTGTATTCAGAAAATGGATCTCCTACGAATCAAAAACCACTCGCTATGAGAAACTTGATCACAAAAAAGGATGGCAGAGGAGTCAACTCAAAGTGGAGGATTGGATTGCCATGATGTGCTGATCACAGGAGGAACTCAATGAGAACTCACATTATGACAATTCTGCTACTGCTAGTGAGTAGCAGTACAAAGGCCGGAGAGCATCCCAGTACTGTATGGGCGGGGCTCGCAATGCTCGTCGAGCAAAGTGACAAGGCTTCGGAAATGATCAGGAACGATATGAGATTTTCAGATGAAGCAGACGAGAACTGGGATGCCATTACAAAATCGCTTGCGTCTACAAACACGGCAGTTCGTGACGAAATTACCGCCATACTGAAGGAATCTGGTGCATGTTCACCAGGTGGTTTGGACGGTGATATAAAAACCCTGGCATCCAAAATAGATAAACACTTCTCCAGAATTTATAAAACACAATTCCAATTTGCCAAGAAAAATCTATCCAAATGCGGAATCATACCCCTGAGGATAAAAAAAACCCGCCGAGGTTATCGGCGGGTTTTGTCTTTAAAGACCTTAGTTCGCGCTGTCCGTGCGCTTGAAGTCTCTGCCCCGAATGCTTGAGTATTCCGGACAGAGACTAGTTATGGCCTTTACTGGCTAAAGCCAAACAGATGGACGCAACGTGAACTGAACCAGAACGCTGCGTGGCGGACGTGTGATGACGTACGCCTCATCCGGATTGGCGGGAGAAACCGACAACGTACCGCCGAAGTTATAAATTTTCTCGTCTGACAAATTACGGCCGAGTAATTCAAGCGACCATCCATCATCCGCTGCATGAATGCCCAATGAGGCATCGTACCACCAGACCGACGGACCCAAGACTCGCGGATCTCCATTTGAGATTGTTTCGTAGTCACTCATATAGTTCGCACTGGCACTGCCGGAAATTCTCAGGCCGCTTGCCAGGACGCGTTCATAAACAGCGCCAAATTGAAAGCTCCATTCCGGTGCTCTGCGCAACGGATCACCGTCACGGTCTTGTGCATCAGGGGTGCCGTCGTTGTTGACATCAACATCACATCCCCCTTCGTTGAAGCCGGGTACGCCGGCGAGGGTAGCCAACTGCGGTTGACTGCATTGCCCGATAAATTTTGTATAGCGGGAGTCGAGCCACTGCGCGCCCAACGATAACGCCAGATAGTCCTGGGTTGGCACAACATAGAGTACTTCCATTTCCACACCGGTCACTTTGGCTTCACCAACATTTGAAACACGCGTGACAGGCACTGCGTTTTCTGTATTAACAGAAGAAATCTGCAGATCGTCATAGGTGTAGTCAAACGCAGCAAAGTTGAAGCGCAGCGTATTGTCCAACCATTGAGACTTAATGCCGGCTTCAAATCCTGACGCACTCTCTGCACCAAAATCAATATTGTCGTTTACCCCGGGCAGGGAATTACGCAACGTACTCAGCTGAGACGTATTGAATCCGCCGGACTTAAAAGCCTCTTTGTATGAAGCAAACAGGTTCACGTTGTCCTGGGGACGATAGGTCAGAGTAACTTCGGGAGAGAAGCTCTGTTCTTCAATTTCGTCAATAGCCGGAGTAATCTCTGCACCGGTTGTAAACGGAACGCCGCCTGCGCCGGCTCCATTGTCATCGGTAATCACACCGCTGAATTCACGCCTTTCTTCCAGATAACGGCCACCTACCGACAGGGAAAGCTGTTCGGTAAGATCGAAGCCGGCCTGAGCAAACAGGGACCAGGATCGCGAATCAATCTCCTGCAGACCGCTGGGTGACAGTGCTGTTGCGAAAACAAAGAAAGAAGAGTTCTGCTCAAGTTTTCTGTCGTCGACAAACACACCCGTCATAAAGTTGAAGCCGTCATAGTCACCGGCCAGGCGAAGCTCCTGTGAAATAGTGGTTTGCACCTGGTCTTCACCGATAACAAATTGCACAGACCCCGGCAGGAGGTTGTCGCTGCGCTGGTTGTCAATACGGGTATAACCAGTGATTCCGGAGAATACCAGGTTGTCGGAAATGTCGTTATTGAACTCTATACCCACAACCAGATTGCTGTAGTCTGTGTACGGTTCGTTTGCATGCTCCGGGGCAAAAGTTGGGTCATAGTTTGCCCTGGTTAACGGATCAGAGGTTGAGCCCTCGTAGTCCAGCGAACAATCCGCGTTGGGGACAAACCCCTGAATCGCAGTCGGGTCACAGTCAATCAACTCACCGAAGAAGAAGTCTGCACCGTCCCTTTCCGCGTAGGCGACCTTCGCCGTGATATCAAAACTGTCCATTTCGGCTTTTAACGTTCCCCGGACAATCAGTTCATCATAGTTCGGCAGATCGGAGTTTGCGGTACCCGGTGCGGTATTTTCAAACCAGCCTTCAGATTCCGTGTACGAAACCGCCAGGCGCCCGCCTAATGCTTCAGTCAAAGGTCCTGAAATAATGAAGTGACCGTAGGGTCTCTCGGCTGCGGATTCGTATCCTGCCCGGGTCTCAATGTAAAACTCATCCGTAGGATCAGCACTTTTCAGCACAATAATGCCACCTGGGCTGTTTTTGCCGAAGTACAGCGCCTGAGGGCCTTTCAGGACTTCTACACCCGCCAGGTCAAACTGCCCGGACCGCAAAAACTCAGCGTTGCTGACCTGTACCCCGTCGATATTAATGGCCACAGCCTGATCAATACCAACACCGATTGCGCCAGACTCAACCCCGCGCAGGTTAACCTGGCCCTGTACCGGACTGGTATCGATAATCGACATCCCGGGAACAATATTGGCCAATTCTTCGATACTTGTTGCGCCATATCGATTCAGTGCTTCCTCGTCCAGCGCGTAAACTATTACCGGCGCTTCCTGGACGGTTTCGTCCCGGCGGCGAGCCTGCACCACAATCTCTTCGATTTGTGCGTTCTGTGCGTGCGCAGCGGTTGGTGCCATAAGCATCACCGCCAGCGGCATCGTTGCATGAGCGACATAGGCAAGAACCGGCGCGGCCAGCCCTACCATAAGTCGTTTAAAGTTAATCTTCAGTCGTTTATTGGGCATCTTCACTCCTATTTGTTGGCATCTACCCCTATTGCTGATGCCTAGTTCCTGTCCATATAAGGCCGTCTTGGTCGTTTCTTCCCAACGGTTTCTTTCAGAAACCTCACAAAAACACGCGGTTTTTGGCTCGGAACCAGCACAAATTCTGTTACGGAATTTCCATAACTGAACTTTCATAGCAAATGGTGTGCCAGTAATTGCGGAATGATTAGCTGGTCTCTATCAATGGTCCAGAACGCGCAGCATTCGGGATAGAGGCTTCGATGGCAGTCATACCTTAGCGAATCTTTAGATACGCTAAGGCAAAAACCGCAGGTTTTGGGAGTTTCTTCAAAAAACTAAGGGAGGGAGTTGGCAGGGATGCCAATTTCCGGACAAGGACCCGCTGGATATTCAGACGCGGATTGTCTTTTTAATGGACACAAGGTGAAGGGCTTGTATCTAAGGGCAACATTGAATCGATTTGGCCACCGGGTTTGTTATAAGGCCAAGCAGGCACTAAAAGATCAACGGAGGAGTGAACAGGGTGAACCGCACATTACCAGATCGCCGGAAATTTGATTTGCCTGGGGGATTTAGATAGTTCTTGGCCAGAAACCGGCACCCGTGCCGGTTTCTTCCTGCGGGTTGTTACCCTGACCGCTGCCCAGCGGCCAAAAATAGGCACCCGGCCGGCTTAGTCTAATGGTGCTCGGCTTGGGGCTTGTTATGCAATTTCACCGTCCCGCTGCATCAGGCGATGACTGGCAAACGCCGCCAGGATCATCACCAGGGCCAGCACCGAAAAGCGAATGGCTCGGGGGTCCAACCCTTCCGCGGCAAAGCCAACAAGCCGGGCTAATAACACACAGGCAAAAAATACCATCACCGGAATCAGCGCGCTGGTATTGGCCCGGATTGCGGCGTAGGCGGCAAACAAGCCGGCGGCAAGAAACGGCGCACCCATGCCAACCCGAAAGTTGCTCCAACCACCCACACTTTGCGGCAGCAACTGAGCCGTCTCAACCTGAGCCTCTGGGGTAAAGATGTTCAGAATACCGCTGGATATGGTGAGTAAGGCAATAAGCCCCGCCAACACACGCGCAACCAGTACCTTCATGATATTCCCCTCTTTTATAACAGATGATACATATACTACATCATTCACTACACAATAAAAAAGCGTTTTTGCGCAGGTCGTGTACATGTTGGCTTACTTGTTAAAAACATACTGTTGTTCCCTGAAAGGCGATTATAAAATACTGCCGGTGATGAGCACCCCAAACGTCCTTAGGGCGGATGTGTGTTAAATTAGCCTCAAGCCCCGGTGGCACAACTGGATAGCGCGGTCCCCTCCTAAGGGACAGGTTCCAGGTTCGAGTCCTGGTCGGGGCGCCATAGAACTTTGACTTGATGGATAGGGAGTGACAGGCGTAATGCAGCCATTGATAAATTTTGCGGGAAAACGAATTGTAATCACGGGAGCCTACTCGGGTATTGGCGCTGCCCTGGTTGAGTTGCTCCGCCAAGCAGGAGCGGACCAGATTGTGGTTCTGGATCTTAAAGAACCCGAAGCGGGCGTGGATGAGTTTATTGAAACCGATATGGGTAACCCCATGTCCATTGATGCAGCCATTGCACAAATTAACGCTGACGGCAAACCACCCGTGGATCTGCTATTCAACAACGCGGGTGTGGCGGCTACCCTGCCGGCTGATACTGTTATGCGCGTGAACACACTTGGCCTGAAACGTTTAACCGAACGCCTGTTCCCGACCATGAATTCCGGTGGTGCCATCGTTAACACAGCGTCGGTGGCCGGTAATGGCTGGCCGGAGAATCTTCAGCAAATTACCGCCCTGCTCGAAATCGACGGTTGGGACGAGGGTGTGTCCTGGGTTGCTGGTAACGCAGAAGTTGTGGGTGACGGCTACTTTTTTTCCAAACAGTGCGTACAGGTCTACACCATGCGTCTGGCCAAAAAAGCCAATCAGCAGGGGCTGCGGATCAACAGTGTCTGCCCATCCCCGGTGGACACCCCACTGCTTCCCGCATTCCGGCAAACATTGAGTGACGAGACCATTGATTGGGCCATCGAGGCCGGCGCCGGACGGGTGGCCACACCGGAAGATCAAGCCCGCGCCCTCCTCTTTTTAGGCTCTGAGCTTGCGAGTTATATCAATGGCGTTAATCTGATTGTCGACGGCGGGTTCGGCGCGGCAATACAGATGGGGCAAGTGGCACGACCCGGGTAGGTATCGCCCAAGAGTATGGTGCAACCGCAGGCCGCACAGGCCTGCGGGTCAGTCCTCTGTATTATGCTTTGACCGGAGTCAGTTGGGTAAGCGCACATAACCAATCACCATTCGCGCGCACATAAACATCGGTCACCCACTCGTCAGCTTCAATAGGTTCGCCCTGAAATGTGCCGGTGTTTTGCCCTCGACCGGTGACTACCGCAACCTCTCCATACTGCTCCACCCGGACCACCTCCTTGGTCATAGTGGTATGCGCCAGCATGCCATTACCGATAATACCCAGGATGATCTCGCCGCTGACCGGACCACTCTCCGGGTTAACAAGTACCCAGTCATCGGTGATACAGCGCCTTATCTCATTTGGGTCGTTAGATACCATGGCGGTGTTAAACCGATCCTCAACGGCTTGAAACTCCCGAACCAGATTTGCTGAACTCATTCGCCCTGTCCCTGGTTCCAGCGATTCTGCATCTCCTGGGGGCTCACCTGCTCCGCCTGGCTGGCAATAAACCAACTGTGGCCAAAAGGGTCGGCAACCATCCCGGTTCTGTTGCCATGAAACTCCAGTTTGACACCGCGCAGCAGGGTTGCCCCCTCCTCCACCGCGCGATTGACAAAGCTGTCCGCATCGTCAACCTCCAGGTGCATTTTAACCGGTGAGCCTCCCAAGGCATTTGGACCAACGGCACCAAAGTCAGGGTATTCGTCGGACAAAAATACCCGCGTGGATCCAAATAGTAGTTCAGCATGACCAATTCTCTGGTCCGCCGGATCCACCAGTTTATAATCCAGGGTTGCCCCAAAGGCGCGGACATAAAAGTCGATGGCTTCAGCCGCACCGGCAACGGTCAAATACGGACACAACGCTCGTGGCGATGATAACTCAGACATGGCAATCTCCATTCCAAAGGCGTATATTACGTTACGCAACGTAACGTAATAAATCAACCCCCATGGCAAAAGAAAAATCCACACGCAAGGCCGGTCGTCCAAGAAGTCAGGCTGCACAACAAGCTGTATTGGACGCAGCCAATAAAATCATGCTCACCGAAGGCCTGGGGCGCTTGAGCATCGAGCGGGTGGCGGCGGAGGCTGGTGTGGGCAAACCCACCATCTACCGCAACTGGGCCAATGCCCACGAACTTGCCATGGCCGCCCTGATGCAAGAACCGGTTGACCCGTTTCGCAGCCCCGGCGGATCAGCAAAACAACGCCTTCAGGCCCACCTTAAGAGCGTACTGAAGACTTTCTCTACCTCACGCGGCCGGCAGATCACATTAACCCTTGCGTCCGCGGAGCAAGAGAGTGAGCTGGCGAAAGCCTTTCGTAATCAGGTGATCCTGCAAAGCCGGGCATTTGGGCACAAGCTGATTGAGCAGGCCATTGCTGAAGGTGCGGTGAATCCCGCCGTGGATATAGAGGCGGCCCTGGATGCGCTTTATGGTCCAATCTTCTTTCGCCTGCTCGTCGGTCATCTGCAAGTGGACGAGAGCCTGGCAGGCACGCTGGTTGATATGCTGTTCAGCGGCATTGAACCATCTGGCAAGCATTCTGATTCACCACCCCCAACGGAGCAATAAATGGCATATCAACTTGAGTACGAGACACCAGCAGTTGATGACTATATCAGGATCAGGCTGGCTGCCGGACTGAGCAGGAAATCGGTGGAGGCCGCTTCAATTGGTCTACCCAATACCATCTGTGGCGTGGTAATTTACCACGCGGACGAACCGGTTGGGATGGGACGCGTAGTCGGTGATGGCGGCTGCTTCTTCGAAATAGTAGACATTGCCGTTGTACCCGAGCATCAGAAACAAGGCCTTGGTGACATGATCATGTCAGGCTTGATGGCCTACTTAAATGAACATGCACCCGACACTGCCTACGTGAGTTTGATGGCTGATCACGGCACACCCGAATTCTACAAACGGTTTGGATTTGAAGCTTCTCTTCCCCCGCAAAAAGCAGGCATGTCACTGAGGATAAATACAACATCCGGCTAAACGTCATAGTCAGCTGTCTATCCAGTCACAATCGAGGGGCTCCCCACGCTATCCCCCGTTGACGCTGTTGCACTTGACGAGTGTTAAAAGTCCCTATGGAATTGGCGCACAGGCTCAACGATCAGGAGCACTACATGCCGGAGAAGAAATCAGACGACTTTTACGTCGATATTCCCGCAGGGATTTCCAAGCAAGAGATGATGAAACTCGTGGAGCGAGCTGCTGAAGCTGCCGGTCTATATATCTCGCACATCGGTAGCTACTCACGCAAAAAATATCCGAATTCGGTGCATTGGCACTTCAAGCGCGATCCAAACGAGCGCGGCTTGCTTGACGCCACTTTCTGGGATGTCAAATCTCTGTTCTGGCTCATGATCCGCCATCGTGAACCCCAGTGGGTCAAGGATAGGGTGCCCAAGCTGCTTCAGGCCCTGCGGCGGGAAGTCCAACTGATATCAAAATGAAGACAGCTCAGGGTGAATAACCAAATGGCAGTGGAATTGACCCGGTCTGGCGAATGGTGCTGGAGAAGGTTTGAAATATAAATACGAAATATCATCAACCCTCAACGATGTGTCCGCAGAAGCGGTATGGAATCGAATCAATAGCTGGGCCGGGGTGAATTATGAACTGGGCCCCCTGGTACGGATGTCGGTACCCAGCGAATATCCCGAAGTGAGTGATATACCGGCGGATGGAAAGTCCCATTTCACGTCAACCATCCTGCTCCTTGGCTGGCTGCCCATTGATGCTCACCAATTTGGTCTGCGTGCCATCGAACCACCCCACTACTTCGACGAACGTTCCCAAAACAGAATGATGCGCGTGTGGACACACAAGCGGACCATCACCACTACCGGCGGTGGTGTTGTGGTCACGGATCATTGCTGTTTTGAACCTCGGTGGGCTGTGCTTGGATGTGTGCTGCTCAGGGTTTACCGGTACATATTTCGCCGAAGGCATCAACGGCTTACCCGTTTCTTCACGGGCAATAACAAGGCACGGTGGCGCGCTTAGAAGATTAACACCAGTATCAGGACAATCAGTAATAAGTATGGCAGCAGACGCACAGCCCTCACCCCTATTATCCTCTTTTGCATCTCAGCAGCGTCGTTCAGATTCGGGAAAGGTTCGTCGGGCATTGCAACGTTGAGGAATTCACACAGTGGCCCCCAGCCCTCCTGGACCTGATAAACGAGCAGTCGCTGTGGTGCAATGTTGTCCACCACGGCCTGGTTGTGGGCAAGAAAAACCGCCTTTGCGTGTTCCGGGTCATCGCACCGGCCATCAAAGACCCCCTGCCAAACCAGCTTATCGATGGCCCGATAAGCTTTGCCCAGAGGCGGGATGACGGTAAGCCAACCCGGGATCAGCCGCCACATCTTGTAGATGGTTTCGCTGACACTCTTATACCAGGCGTCGGCGTCGCGATGGGTCAGAATGACTTTCGCATCGGGAAAGTGTTCAGCAAGCTCCAGGTAAAACGAACAGGAAGGAAAGTCCGCTGTTGCTGCAAAACCCTCAAAAACGGCATCCCAATCCGGCGTACCATTTGCCACGTTTGACCAGTGTTGTATCTGGCTTGGAGATTGCAACACCTCTTGCATGTGATGGCATTTTGAAAACCCCAGCTTTTCCAACGCCACCTTCAAAGACAGGGTTCCGGTACGACCAAAGCCGGCACAGATCACTTTGACAGCCATAGTTCTACCCCCCAAAAGCCATATAATAAGCCTGAAGACCGTGGACAAATCAATCTGTAACATGCAGACCACAGGCCACGTATCTGTGCGGGTACGATCACCAAAATCTTGTAGAGAAAATTGATGTCGGAAATAAAGGTCACGTTCGTTGGCACGGGCGACGCTTTTGGCAGCGGTGGCCGTCTTCAAACATGTATTGTGGCTGAGGGCCCTGCATCCAAGTTCACCATCGATTTTGGCGCATCGTCTCTGATCGGCCTGCGCCGCGAAGCCATAGACCCTAATTCAATTGATACCATTCTGCTGACCCATTTACACGGGGATCATTGTGGTGGAATACCCTTCCTGTTGCTTGATGCCATGCTGGGTTCGAAGCGGGCGCGTCCGTTGACCATTGTTGGCCCGCAAGACACTGAAACCCATCTGCGCAAGGTACAGCAGGCACTGTTCCCCGGCAGCCAACGCATGGTGCCAAAATTTGATCTTAACTTTGTGGCGCTTACCCCGGGAACATCAGCTAAGGTTGCTGATCTGATCATCCACAATGTCGAGGCTAAACATACACGGGAAACAAATCCACTGGCGATACGTATCTCTGTCGGGGACAAGCAGATCGCGTATACCGGCGACGGTGCGTTAACAGAAGAACTTATACACCTTGTTAAGGGTGTTGATCTGTTGATTGCAGAGAGCTACTTCTACGACAAACCGGTACCGTGGCACCTCAACTACCCGGATATATCCCAACTCGAGGCTAAGCGCATTGTCTTAACCCATATGCACAGCAATATGCTTGAGCAAGTGGATAACGTGGAAGAAGAATGCGCCTACGATGGACTCACAATCACAATCTGATTCTAGTAATGTCGAATGGCTCCTGTTAGATTACTTTGTTCGTATATTCCAGACCCGTGGGTCAAGATCACAGAAGTGATGGGGGTTATGGGAGTGATGGGAGTGATGGGAGTAATGGGAGAAAGGGAGTGACAATAGAGGTAAAAAAACAATGAAAGGGATTGTTGTATTACTCGCATATCTCATCGTCGGATTAGCCTCTGCACAGGGCAAAAGCCATGCCGAACAGATGGAAGCAGTGGCCCAAGGGATAAGTCACCCGCCCACCGTCATCGCAATGCTTGTTTACGACAATATTGTGCTGCAGGACCTTGCCGGTCCAATGGAAGTGTTCTCAAAAGCCAGAAACCTTACCCGGGGTAAGTACCAGGTTTTCACGGTTGCCCTTTCCAGCGGCCAAATTGAAACCGAGAATAGTCTGCTCAAAATCACGCCAAGCTATACAATCGCCGACATGCCGCCGGCAGATTATCTGGTTGTACCCGGCGCAAGCATGCCGGTCATTGAAGAGATGTTGCACAATAAAACGTTGCGCAATTTTCTCATTAACTGGGCAGGCAAGGCAGGCAGGAAAACAGTGTCCGTTTGCACAGCCTCCTATCTTCTGGCGAATGCGGGTTTGCTGGACGGCAGGCGTGCCACTACGCACTTTTTTGTGGCTGACAATTTTGCCAACCGCTTTCCATCCGTTAAGCTTGTCAGGGACATCCGCTTCGTCAGATCCGGCAGGCTCATAACCTCGTCAGGGGTGACCTCGGGTATAGATGCCGCGCTTAACATTGTGGGTGAAATCAGCGGGGAACAAATCAGAGGCATGATCTCACGTGCGCTCCAATACGCCTACCGTGTTGAGGAAGCATGGCCCGTTGCACCCGACGGCATGAGCTACAAGGGTCCACACGTTGACGGTTAACCCGGACGGATGGCAGCCGGGTCCAGCCCCAAATGCAGTCGTTCATCCTGGGTGCCTTAGTCCGGTGAGGTAGTCATGCAAACCTATATCGTAGATTCTTTCACAGACAAGCCATTTGCCGGTAACCCGGCAGGTGTATGCCTGCCGCAACACCCGATGGACAACACTCAGATGTTACTGGTCGCCCAGGAACTGGGCCTGTCCGAAACTGCCTTTATCCAACCTGCCACACAGCTTGATCAGTGGACCATCCGCTTTTTCTCACCGGTTATGGAGATCCCGCTGTGCGGCCATGCCACGCTTGCATCAGCAGCGGTGCTGTTCGAAACGCTGAGTGTGCCGCAGATTACTTTCAAAAACATCAATCAGTTGCTCCTGCCCACACGTGCCGCAGGCAAGGATATTACCCTGGAGTTTCCTGTTTACGAGACGCACCCGGATACCGCACCAACCGCATTGTTGGACGCGCTGGGCTTAAGTAAAGTGGTGAACACCGTCTACAACAAGGAAACAAACATCCTGATGTTGGAAATTGAAGACACCCAGGTTCTAGGTAGCCTGAGCCCCAACTACCCGGCGTTGCTGGCTTCGCATACATCCATTAACGGCGTGCTGGTCACCGCACCCTCACACCACGACAAATACGACTTTCACTCACGATACTTCTGGCCCTGGAGCGGCACCAACGAAGATCCCGTCACCGGCGGCACACACACCTTTCTCGCCAAGTACTGGGCCGCAAGGCTGGGTAAAAACACGTTGCGCTCGTTCCAGGCATCCAAGCGCACCGGATTTATGCAACTGGAGATTGCCGGAGACAAACTTTTTATCACCAGCCAGGCACAGATTGTTCTGGCTGGAGAGATGCGGATTTAATGGACAACGGCCAAAGGATGTTACAGCGCATTGTGTTACGGGGACAGTCGGTCAGGTTAGAACCCTTATCAATGGATCATCACGATGGCATGTGTGCAGCCATCGCGGATGGGCAACTTTGGGATCTGTTTGTCACCTTGGTCCCCAACCCCGATGACGTGCCCGCCTTTATCAAACAGGCTGAGGCTGATTTCCACAACGGTATATCGTTGGCGTTTGCAACAATCGATATCGCTTCCGGCAAAGTGGTTGGATCCACAAGATTTATGAAAGCCGATATACCCAATAAACGCATAGAGATCGGCTTTACGTTTATTGCGGCTTCTTATCAGAAGTCCAGAATAAATACGGAAGCAAAGCTTCTCATGCTCACTCATGCTTTTGAAACCCTGGGGATGAACCGGGTTGAATTGCTCACCGATTATCTGAACACCAATTCGCGGCGGGCAATTCTCAGACTGGGCGCAAAAGAAGAAGGTATTCTGCGCAACCACATGGTCATGCCGAATGGGCGGGTCAGGGATTCTGTCCTTTTCAGCATCATTGCCAATGAATGGGCCGGGGTAAAATTAAACCTGCAAGATAAACTCAGGTAGAGCCCGGACATCCTGCAATCCGCCAGATTAGACCAACATAGGGACTAAGGTAAGGACTAAGAGGCTGTATACACCTCCACTTCCACCAGGCAGGTATTGGCGCTGGGACCTTGCGCCAGGCGCGAGGTCCCCACATCCAGGGTCAAAACATTGGGATTGCCGTTCAATTCCAGGCTTTGTTCTGTACCGGGATTGCTGGGTTTAAACCATGCCCCGGTGGGTAAGCTCACCACGTCCGGGCGCATGTTTTCCACCAGACTCACCGCCGCCAGACAGGCGCCCCGATCATTAAAAACACGAACAATATCCCCATCCTCAATATCTCTTTGCGCCGCTGCCTGGGGATGCATACACATCACTTCCTTACCCCCCACCTTGCCGCTGTGGCTGTGGGCTCCGGGATCAAGCTGGCTGTGCAGCCGTTTTTCCGGTTGCGGAGTCAACAAGTGGAGTGGAAAGCGGGCGTTGCCGGTACCACCCAGACGCTCAGCAGGTTCCAGCCATGTGGGATGTCCCGGGCAATCGGCATAACCCATGGCCTCAAGCGTGCGGGAAAATATCTCAATTTTACCGCTGGGTGTACCCAACGGGTATTCTTGCGGATTTTCCCTGAAGCGGCCCAGCCAGACCGGGCGGCGTTCCAATGCCGGTAACTGATATACCTTGTTGTCCACAAATTGTTGAAAACTCGGCAACGCAAATCCTTCAACCTCTGCCGCCGCCGCCGAGCGCATCCACATGTGCTCTAACCACTCCTCTTCGTTACGGCCTTCGGTGAACGCTGTTTCACAACCCAGGACCCGAGCCAAACCGCTAAAAATCCGGTGGTCAGACCAGGCCTGGTGTTGGGGTGCAATCACCCGCTCCATAAGATGGGCATAAGGGTCGTGGCTTGAAGCGCAGATATCCCTGCGTTCCAGCGCTGTTGTTGCGGGAAATACGATGTCGGACCACTGCGCCGTGGGGGTCCACCAGGGCTCGTTAACGATCACGGTATCCGGCCGCCGCCAGGCTTTAACCAGTCGGTTTAAGTCCTGATGATGATGAAAGGGATTGCCCCCGGCCCAATAGATCAAACGTATATCGGGATAGTTGATGGTTTTACCATCATAGTCCACCGTTTCACCCGGGTTTAACAACATATCAGCAATACGCGCCACCGGTATTGCCACGCCGGTAGGGTTTCGCCCCTTGGGCAAGGTGGCCCAGTTAAAACGCCGCCAGTGACTGCCGACAAAACCTTCAGCACCGTAGCCGAAACCAAAGCCGCCTCCAGGTAAGCCGATTTGTCCTAACATGGCAGCCAACACCACCACCAGCCAATAAGGCTGCTCACCATGCTGCGCGCGTTGCAGCGACCAGGCTGCGGTAATAAAGGTTCGCCGGCCTGCCATCCGGCGTGCCAGCGTTTCGATGTCCTGCGCTGCCACCCCGCAAATATCCGCTGCCCATGCCGGCGTTTTAGGTGTGCCGTCTGATACACCGGTTAAGTAATCATGAAAAACGGGATAACCCACACAGTGGGTACTTAAGAACGCAGCGTCGGTTAAACCTTCCGTGGCAATGACATAAGCCAAACCCAGCATCAGTGCTACGTCGGTGCCGGGGCGACAATCCACCCACTGGCTGTTGAGCCAGGCAGGCACATCCCCTTGTATCGGGGAAATGTTGACAAATTTGACGCCCCGCCCCGCCGCAGCCTGCATACCCGGCTTTGACTGGTGCTCTGTAATACCCCCATAGGCAACCTGGGTATTGCGCAACGCAAGTCCACCGAAGGCAACAATCAGTTCACTGTGTTGCGCCAGTTCACGCCAGGACGGTTGCTCTAACTCAATTTGATGCCACGGTGCTACGACATGGGGCAGGATCACCTGGGCCGCCGCCGTGCTATAGCTGTTCATGGCCCGCACACAGCCGCCCATCAGATTCAGAAAACGATGCAGCTGAGACTGTGCATGGTGAAACCGCCCGGCGCTGGCCCACCCATAAGAACCGCCAAAAATCGATGTATTGCCGTATTCGTCAATCACACGCCGCAGTTCCCCGGCACCCAACTCCAAAGCCTCATCCCAAGGCAGGGCAACAAAGGTATCGTTGCCGCGCTTGGCACCCCCATCTTGTTGCAACCAACCTTTGCGGACGTGTGGCTGTTGGATACGGGTAGTGTGTTGAATACCATCCACCAACCCCTGGCCCAGGGGAGAGGGATCCGGATCTGCGGGGTGATTCAATACCTGTTGAATGTTGCCGTCTTCCACCTCAACAAAGTACACCCCCCATTGAGTGGCGGTTTGATAACGCTTTAAAATGGTTCTCAACCTGATTCACTGACCCAGCACATCATACCGGCAAATAATCTGGAACCAAGAACAGCGCCCTATAAAATATGCGGAATCGTTGAATATTCGTTGAGACACTCCCCGGTTTAACCCTCAACATGCAAAGAACAGCAGGCAGGGTCAAAGGCGGTTTTCCACAAACCGGCTTTTTCAGACCAGGCATCAGACAACAACACAACTATGCGGTACCGGATGCACCCTCTACACCCCTCCAAGTTAACCCGAAACATCCTGTTTACCCTCCTGATCGTTGCCGGGTGTGCGGACAATTCCATTGTTGAACGCCTGAAAACCCTCACCGGCAACGAATTCCTGGAAATGTCGGAACAGGAAAGATCAGCCATTGTGGCAGATGCCCTGGACCGGTTCACAACCTGGCGGATTTGGGAGCGGCCTGACATTTGTTCTTCGTTGCTGAACCAGGAATCTCTTGCCGGGTTGTTTCAGCAATCTGCGGAAGCGGCCCAGGACAATCTGTTGATGTTCAGCCTCACGGTGATATCAAACGACGAGTGTATTAACCGGGGGGAAGTTTCCAAATAGCGGTCTGCCATCTGAACCGCATGCTCCCTCAACCGGCCTTCACCACGCATGCACCGGATCTCGTATAATACGGATGGTTCACGGCAGGCTCAGGCGCTGAGGAGGCACAACAGATGATTACCTTTGCACACATTGAAAAGCTTGCGAAAGCTTTCCCCGGGACTTCAATCAGCACCTCTTATGGGACCCCGGCGGTTAAAGTCAGGAACAAGCTGATTCTGCGCCTGCACCAGAAAGAGGATGCCATTGTGGTCATGCTGAATTCCGTAGAGGAACAGCAGGACCTTATCACCAGCGACCCAATGGCCTTTTACATCACCGATCATTACGTGGGTTATGCCGCGGTGCTGGTTCGGCCAACCATCGATAAAACACGTTTCAAAGAAATTGTGGAACTGTCCTGGCGCCGGGTAGCCAATAAAACGGAATTAGCCGCCTATACTGCTTGAAGGCAGAAACTACTTAAACGATTCGGACACCTCTTCGCGTTTTAACTCGTTGAGAATACCGTTAATCCAGGCAGCCTCAGTTTCTACATGACCCAGCCACAAACGACTTAACTCAAGGTATTTTTGCGCCTGAGGCAGGTTTCCCAACTTATAATGGGCGTAGCCTACCCACTTCGTGGCATAAGCGTTCGCAGGTTGTTTACTCAAGGAATACTCAAAATGCCCTAGTGCCGCTTCATAGTGACCCGCTTGCATCAAATGATATGCGTAGATAAAACTCGTCTCCGCGTTAGCCTCTAGAAGATAGGCCTGTTTCGCATGAGTAAGCATTTTTTGGTTGGTATCTTCAGACTCGCAATGTTGACTTGCCGACTGGGACAGACAGGAATCCAGCAGCGCTCTCGCCACTGCAAGCTGACTAACATGGTCACCAGGCGCAACACGAATCGCTTGTGCAGCGTAGTCCAATGATTGTTCATGCATTCCACCAACACCATAGCTTCTACTCATCCCTGCAAGCGCCTTGCCATCAGAAGGCTCGGTTTTCAGCAGCTTGCTCCAGAACCTGCGAGCCCTGACAGGATTGTTTGAAACGGCTGCATCTGCCAGGGCATGTTTGGTTTCGCTACTGTTCAGCCGGCGCCGCTCATAAGATGGATCAAAGTTGAAGTAGTTTGCATCAATAGCGTATTTCAGCGCTTCGCCGCGAGCGTATTTATGCAGGTGTTTGTCCATGGCCGCAACAGACATACCAAAAAGATCGTGGAGAACGTCGTCGTAGGATTCCCCTGTGTTTATTCTCGTTAGCAACTCGGGCACTTTGTGCGCATAGTTGTTTAGGCGTGCGTCTTTGCTGAAGATCAGATAGTGAACGAAGAGCCAGCTTCGCGCATAAAACGGACAGGCCTTTCCTGGCATGACCTGCGAGACGAAATTCACTTTAAACATGGCTTCCAGGCTCATGGGCATTGACCTGCATACACCATAAGTTCGGTCTATTGGAGGTATCCCCAATATGACTTGACCGTCTCTGATTACCATTGTGGACAACGCTTGTGCCAAACCCTCGTCGTACCAGGCTGGATATCTAAACCGGGTCAGACTCCGAGACAGTTCATGTACGTACTCATGGAATATCAACTCATTTACTTTCGTCCAACTGGATTTGATGTCCGCCGTGACCATCAGATTGTACGGGAACTGTGGCCGGTAGAATCCCGCAACGTTCTCCTCCAACTTAAACAACTTCTGCATCTGGGAGAGCCGG
Organism: Pseudomonadales bacterium; assembly: GCA_028280225.1. GTDB lineage: Bacteria > Pseudomonadota > Gammaproteobacteria > Pseudomonadales > Azotimanducaceae > UBA4421. The sequence goes on from JANQMF010000097.1 coordinate 20,935, forward strand.
CGAAAAAGAAAGATCCGCGTGGAGTGTTTTGACGGCTTGGCGTCAGTATGACCCAGCAGCGTCAATGCAACGGTTCGAAACAGCTCAAGTTTTCTAATATTTTCAACAACCTCTTTGTGCTTGTCGTTGGAATAGATCTGAAAGTTCTTGCTCTGATACAAGTACCACTTCTCATCCTCAACACCCGCATTGGCGTGCCCTGCAAACAGCAAACAAACATACAGCAACCGGAACGCAGTAAAATGGACAAAGGGGGCTGTCATAGCTTTTTACAGTACTTTCGCTTTTTTACGGTGCTCTGCGCACATGCCGCACATGATCCTGTCGGGCCAACTCAACAATGGGGCGCCAATCGTGCTGTTGAATCACGCATATGTCAGCATATACCCCTCGTTACCACAGGCGGCACCGGGCCTTCCCGCCGGGAAGAAAAAGATGGACTATCCTTTTTAGGGTAATGGCTAACCGTGAAGCAAGCGCGTGTCCCGGGTCGAAACCAGGGCACGCCGGGTCAACATGGTCAACCAGCCGGAAGGTAAGCTTTTACCCTTCAGCAAGTCCAGAGCGGTTTTGGAAATTCGATACTCCCCACAATGTTTACACCGAATAGACACAATCTCACCTTCCTGGTTTTGACCCGCGCTGTCTTCATGAAAAGGGCACTTGCTCATCACACTCTCCGTCAATTACCCGGCCATTTTACGACCGGGTTCCGTTTGGAATGTGAGAACTTCGTAAGGACAATGTGGACAGTTTTAAACTGTCCACACGGCCCAGGCCCGGCTAGACGTAACCCTCGGGGACGTCAAAGCCAAAGACCCGGGCGCTATTCAGCCCCAGTATCTGACGGCGCTCATGTTCGTTTAATCCGGCCATGGTGCGCTCGATGGCCTGTGCCGAATGCGGCCAGGTGCCTTCGTGGTGCGGAAAATCATTGGCCCACAGGAAGTTATCTACCAGGCCGTGCTCCCGGGCCAGATCCAATCCCACTTTGTCCTCCTGAAAGCTGGCAAAACCGTTTTGCTTAAAATACTCGCTGGGCAACATTTTAAGCTGGGGCCGAACCCACATATGGTGTTTTTTGTAGGCCTCATCCAATGCCTGCAAGGTCCAGGCGACCCAACCAATACCTGCCTCAATAGCACCAAACTTAAGCTGCGGAAACCGATCCAAAACCCCGGACGCGCAAAGATTGGCAATAGGCTCCATGGTGGGGCCAGGGAGTGCACCGCATAGTTAATGACCGCCCCACCATTACCCCGGGAGGTCCGCGGATCTCTACCCGTGGAAACATGAAAGGTCATGGGCAGCTCAGCGTCCTGGATACAGGCCCACAAGGGGTCAAACTCCGGTAAGTTATAATTCGGGTCTTCGTGGTTGGGCGGACCCCACGTAGGTTTACAAGGCAGCGACAGGCCTCTAAAACCCAACTTGGCGCAACGTTGGATCTCCGCTATCGCCCCCTCGATATCTCCCGCGGCAATACAGGCCATGGGCGCCAGGCGGTCGTTATACGGACCGTATTCTTCCCACGCCCATTCATTCCATGCACGACACATCATTTGACTGAATTTGCTGTCGGGCGTGGCCCACATGGTCAAACCCAGGTTAGGAAATAGAATTTCCGCATCAACCCCGTCTTTCGCCAGGTCATCAATTCGCGTCTGCGGATCCCGGCCGGACGCGTTACGCAAGGCGTCTTCACCCTCAATCTTTATGTTACGGATACGCAACGGGCGAAAGCCCTCGGTCTTTTGAAATTGGGTACCCTTGCTGTCGACTTGCACACCGGGTAACCGCGACCAGTATTCCTCCGGCAGGCGGACCTTCCACAAATCTTTGGGCTCTTGTACATGGCCGTCGGCCGAGACCATAAAGTACTTATTTTCAGCATCCGGGTACGGGCTTTTCTCCCAATCTTTGCTGGAATTGTTGGTTTGCAGGCGCCAAACGTTGTGCTCATCAGGCGCGGGTATGCTTTCACTCATTCTAAATTCCTCTGACTTAACCGCTCACCTTAGGTTAAATCCTGGACATGCAGAATGCCAGTCGCTCACATTGCGGCCTGAATAGCGTGTCAGCCGTCCCGGCGTAATTTATTCAGCTGATAACCCGCCGGAGCGTCTTCGACCAGTTCCGGTGGCGGCTGTCTTTGCAGTTGCAAATCCGGATCGTCTTCGACCCTGCCCCCACCCAGATCGCTGTCGTAGTCGGAGAATTCGTAACTGGTTGTGTAATCCGGATCATATCCATCAACATCCGAGGCACCCGCAGCATAGTCTGCGCCCGGCTCACGAATCGCCTGATCAAAATTCAGCGCATCATCCACCCACAGCCAGGCGCCCTCGTATCCCGCAGCTTGGGCTGTGCGGACTTGTTCCTCAGCAATCTCCCGGGTCAGGTAGGGGCCGCTGGCCACCCGATAAAAGTAGCCCTTGGAGGTACTGGCGCCGACCACACGGAAAGTCTCGGCCAATGTGGTTGCAGTTTTTCCCACCGCGCGGTGGGCATTTTCTTCTTTTTGAAAGCTGTGTACCGACACCCAATATTGTGTTTCTGCACACACAAACGGTGAAGCCACCAGACACCAGGCTAGGGCCGCCTGCAAGCTTGGTTTTAACATACACAAATTTCCCGTTTGGCTTGTCTTTTCAATACTAGCACGTTGCGCCTGCAAAATGTGGAACTGATGTGCGGTATGCCTTCTAAGCTATTGGAAACTATATGTTTTTTTGTTCAAAACCTATCCTGGTGCTTTGCGATACCCACTGCAACATCAAGTACCCGACGTAAACAGAATCATAATGCCCGCAGCCACCGCAGAGCCAATAACCCCGGCCACATTTGGGCCCATGGCATGCATCAACAGGAAATTCTGCGGATTGGCTTCCACCCCAACTTTGTTAACCACCCGGGCGGCCATGGGCACCGCGGATACCCCTGCCGCACCAATCAGCGGATTGATTGGCGTGTTGCTCATCCTGTTCATCAGCTTGGCCATAAGCACACCGCTGGCCGTACCAATGGCAAAGGCCACCATACCCAGAACCAATATGCCCAGAGTACTGGGGGACAGAAAGACTTCTGCCTGCAACTTTGAACCCACCGCCAGGCCCAAAAAGATGGTGACAATGTTAATAAGGGCATTTTGTGCCGTATCGGACAACCGATCCACTACCCCACACTCTTTCATAAGATTGCCAAAGCAGAACATACCCAACAACGGCGCCGCGGAAGGTAACAGCAGCGCAATCAACAATAGCAGCAGCAGCGGAAACAGAATCTTTTCCAGTTGCGACACCTCCCGCAACTGGACCATTTGAATTTTACGTTCCTCCTGGGTGGTTAAGGCACGCATGATGGGCGGCTGAATGATCGGCACCAGCGCCATGTAGGAATAGGCCGCAATGGCAATGGCACCAAGCAGATTGGGGGCCAGCAAGCCCGCCACGTAAATGGCCGTGGGTCCGTCTGCACCACCGATAATGCCGATAGCGGCCGCCTCTTTTAACGAAAAATCCATCCAGCCCAGTGAAGTTAAACCAAGGGCACCCAGTAACGTTGCAAAAATGCCGAACTGGGCCGCGGCGCCCAAAAACAGCGTGCGGGGGTTTGCCAGCAACGGACCAAAATCCGTCATGGCCCCCACCCCCATAAAAATGAGCAGCGGAAAAACCCCGGTTTCGATGCCGACCATATAGACCAGGTGTAACAAGCCATCTCCAGTCGCAATTTCAACCCCCGGGATGTTCGAAACAATGCCGCCAAAGCCGATGGTCACCAACAATAGCGGCTCAAATTTTTTGCCGATGGCTAAATACAGGAGCACAAGCCCCACGCCAATCATCACCACTTGACCCAGGGTAATCTGGTACAAGCCGCTGGCCTGCCAGAGTTGCACAACAAGATCCATGGCTAACGCGCAATCCAGGTGAGCAAGGTATCCCCCACCTGCACCGCATCACCCTCTTGTGCTTGTACCGCGGCCACCGTGGCGTCTTCGGGTGCGCTGACCTCGGTTTCCATTTTCATCGCCTCCAGGATCAATACCGTTTCCCCTGCCGCCACTTGTTGGCCGGGTTTAACCAGTACCTTAAATACGTTTCCGGCGAGCGCCGCATTGAGTGGCGTACCTTCTGTGGCTGCCGGAGAACCCGGCGTGGGCTGGGGCAGCACATGTGCCTGGCTGACCTCACCCCCCTCATCCACCTGTACCACATAACTGTTACCGTTGACGCGCACCGTATAAACCCCAGCCTGACCGGCCGGTGCCGGTTTGCTCTCCACCGGCAGTGCAGCATCCGCTGTTTTACCCGGCAGCGGCTCAAAGGCTTCGGGATTACCTCTGTTCTGCAGAAATTTGAGTCCAACTTGAGGAAACAGTGCATAGGTGAGTACGTCATCAATCGGCTCTGCCGCCAATTCAATTTGGCGCGCCTCAGCCAGTTCATGCAACTCATCACTCAGGCCGTCCAACTCCGGGGACAGTAAATCCGCCGGCCGGCAGGTAATGGCGGCCTCGCCATCCAATACACGGGCTTGCAGATCCCCATCCAGGGGCGCAGGGGTCGCACCATATTCCCCCTTTAATATGCCGCTGGTCTCCTTGGTAATACTTTTATAACGTTCACCCATCAGCACATTGATCACAGATTGAGTACCAACAATCTGTGAGGTTGGGGTGACAAGGGGAATCATGCCCAGTTCCTGCCGCACCCGGGGAATCTCCGCCAGCACGTCATCTAATTTGTCTGTGGCATTTTGTTCCCGTAACTGGTTTTCCAGATTTGTCAGCATGCCGCCGGGAACTTGGGCCACCAATATCCGCGAATCCACCCCCCGCAGGGAACCTTCAAACTGTGCATATTTTTTGCGCACCGCACGAAAATACCCGGCAATCTCCTCCAACAGTTGAATATCCAGCCCCGTGCTGCGTTCCGTGTCCTGTAGAATGGCCACCAGGGACTCTGTTGCAGAATGCCCATAGGTCATGCTCATGCTGGAAATGGCGGTATCAACGTTGTCGATGCCGGCCTCTATGGCCTTTAAGTAGGTTGCCGTGGACATACCTGTTGTTGCGTGGCACTGCATGTGGATGGGAATGTCTAGTTGCTCCTTCAACCCGGACACCAGTGCATAAGCATCATAGGGTTTTAACAAGCCGGCCATGTCTTTAATACACAGGCTGTGAGCCCCCATATCTTCGATCTGGCGCCCCAGGTCCAACCAAAGCTGCAGCGTGTGCACAGGACTCACCGTATAAGAGATGGTGCCTTGCGCGTGTTTGTCCACCGCCAATGTGGCTTGAATTGCCGTTTGTAAATTGCGCATGTCGTTCATGGCGTCGAAGATACGAAATACATCTACGCCGTTAATGGCCGCACGCTCAACAAACTTGTGCACCACATCGTCAGCATAATGGCGATATCCAAGGATATTCTGCCCACGAAACAGCATTTGTTGGGGTGTATTGGGCATGGCTTGTTTGAGCGTGCGAATACGTTCCCAGGGGTCTTCCCCTAAGTAACGGATACACGCATCAAAGGTGGCACCACCCCAGGATTCCAGCGACCAAAAACCCACCCGATCCAGTTTGTCGGCGATGGGCAACATATCTTCGATACGCATTCGCGTCGCCAGTAAACTCTGGTGCGCATCGCGTAAGATGACATCGGTGATGCCGAGCTTTGACTGACTCATGAATACTCCGTTACTTTGACTGCTTCTGGTGCTGAATGATCGCGGCGGTAATGGCCGCTAACTCTTCCTCGCTGGGTTGATCCCGATTTTGATCGTCAGCGGGTTGGGGGATGGGGACGAGGCGCAACGCCAGGGTGGACATTAAGCGGGTGGCAATGATCAGTAGCGTCAGAAACACAAAAACCGTGCCCATACCCACCATCATCAATTCCACACCCGCGCCCATCAGCGATGACATTTGTTTGACTCCATTTGTTTTAACGGGCGCAAGTATAGTTAGTCTCCGTTCAGAATACTTGTATTCCGGACAGAGACCAGTTGCGAAATACTTTATTTTGGGCAGAACTAACGAGTTCAGACACGGCGCGAATCAAAAACACACCCAATTCGCTCAACTACGGCTGCGCATGGCGATATAACCGCCCAAAATAACTGCCGTGCCACCCACCCAGACCGTCCACTGGGGTATTTCACCCCAGAATAGATAACCGGCCAGCGATATCCAGATTAACGCGGTATATTCAAAAGGGGCCACGACCCCCGCCGCCGCGTACTTATACGCCAGCGCGGCAAAGCCGTGGGCCACCAGACTGCCCAGGGCTGCCACCGCAAACAACGCCCAATGCCACCCTTCCGGCGTCTGCCATTCCGGAACCGCCAGCACCCCCGCAAGGATTAGGCTGACCGGATAGGTATAGAAGGTCAGCACCGGGGTGCTGACCCGCCCAGCCAGTTGTCTGTTGCTGATAGACAGCAAAGCCCAGCAGATGGCGCTGCCCAAAATGGCAAGGATGCCGGGATGAATGTCCAAACCGGCAGGCTGAATGACAAATAAAACACCCGCAAACCCCAACATCACCCCAGCAAAGCGCATGGCGCTGATGTTCTCCCCTAACAGCGGTTTGGCCAGCAACACAATGAGCACCGGCCCGACGTAGGCCAGCATTAAGGCGGTGACTAATTCGACATAAATTAACCCATAAAAGAAGCCAAAATTGGCACCGGCAGTTAAGATGCCCCGCCAAAATTGCCAGACAAACCCGGCCTGGCCCAGCGCCGGCAAGCCAACCTGACGCCAAACCAGCGCCAGGATGAGCGGCATGGCAATGGCACTGCGCAGTAAAACAATTTGTGCCGTGGAATAATGCGGCGCCAGCGCTTTGACCGAAATGTCGATGGAGGTCCCGCCAATCATGGCGATGCACATGCACAAAGCGCCCCGGAAGACGCCCAGGGCAACACGATTGTTTTGGTCGCTGGTGAGATTCATGGTGGTCCGGATATTGACACAAAAGCGAACAAAATCGCTCACGCGTAGTCATAGACGTAGCAAAGCGATACTAGCAAAAGGTTTATTCGAAAAGCGAGGAAGCGGAAATGTTGGAGGTTAAATCACCCTACACCGGCGAGGTTATTGCCTCTTTGGCCACTCACTCTGGCGCGGATCTGGAGGCCACCTTTGGTGCCGCGGACCGTTGTTTAAGTGATCGGGATAATTGGCTCAGTTTAACCAACCGGGTGAAGCTACTGGAAAAAACAGCCGCCCTGATGGATGACCGCGTCGAAGACCTGGCTCAACTCATTGCTCGTGAGGGTGCCAAACCCCTAAAAGATGCCCGTATCGAAGCCTTGCGCGCAGCAGAAGGCGTGCGCTTGTGTGTTGACCACATTAAACAGGATATCGGCCGCACCATACCACTGGGCAATACCCCTCTCACCGCCGGCCACGAAGCACGCACCTACAAAGAGCCCATTGGCATTGTGGCCGCAGTTTCGGCTTTCAATCATCCACTCAACTTAATTGTTCACCAGGTTGCACCGGCAATCGCCGCAGGCTGCCCTGTTATTGTCAAACCGGCACCAGATACGCCGCTGAGCTGTCTGGAATTTGTCAAGCTCCTCCATGAAGCCGGTTTGCCCGACGGCTGGTGCCAGGTCATTCTTACCGAAGATCTGCAACTGTCAGAAGCCCTGGTGACGGACCCGCGCATCGCGTTTTTTTCCTTTATCGGCAGCGCCCGGGTGGGCTGGATGTTGCGCAGCAAATTAGCCCCCGGGGTGCGTTGCGCGCTGGAACACGGCGGCGCCGCGCCGGTGATTGTGGCTGCGGATGCGGATCTGGACACCTTAATTCCCGGCCTGTTAAAAGGCGGGTTTTACCATGCCGGCCAGGTTTGTGTTTCGGTGCAAAGGGTATTTGTGCCAAATGCGCTTAAGCAACAAGTCGTTGAACGCCTGGTTGCCGGAGTAGCCACCTTAAATGTCGGCGACCCCCTGGACCCGGCGACGGACGTAGGTCCGCTCATCCGCCCTGGGGAGGTGGACCGGATCGAAAGTTGGGTGGACAATGCCCGCGCGGCCGGTGCGGAAATCCCCTGTGGGGGCGAGCGTGTGTCCGACCGGGTCTTTGCTCCTACCGTTATCGTCGACCCGCCGGAAGAGATTGAGGTGTCCCAGCAGGAAATCTTCGGCCCGGTGGTCTGTATATACGGTTATGACCAGGAAACCGCCGCCATCCGGCAAGCCAATGCGGTGCCCTTTTCATTTCAAGCGGCGGTGTACACCGAAAACACCCAAACCGCCATGCGCATTGCCGGAAGACTTAACGGTTCAGCCATTATGATTAACGAACACACCGCCTTTCGCGACGACATCATGCCTTTTGCCGGTCTGAAACAATCCGGCCTGGGCGTCGGGGGTATCCCCTACACTATCGAAGATATGCAAATCGACAAGATGGTTGTTTGGAAAACCACAACCGAATAAGGCTATAATCCCGCCCCACGCACCTGTGGCCAAACTGGATAAGGCACCGGTCTACGAAACCGGGGATTAGAGGTTCGAATCCTCTCAGGTGCGCCATCCTTCTAAAACTTCCAGTAAGATTCGAACCCTCCTCGCTTGCTTCGAAATCGCTAGTACGCGATTTCGCGCTCGGACCT
>JANQMF010000215.1 GCA_028280225.1 Pseudomonadales bacterium
CGGGCAGGTCGCTTAGCCAGGCACTGACGTGGGTGCCGTAGCCGCGCAGCATTTCTGCGGCGTACAGGCGGTTCTGTTCGTCATCAGCGCCGTGCAGGCGGTGTAGACCGGCCCAGAACAGGGGCAATTGCGTGGCCGCCAGGGCCGTAAAGTTAGCGCGGCGGCTGGCGCGTTGAAAGCGCATCAGAATTTCAAAGTTTTCCGCGTCACACCAAAACAGGTGACGGCTGCCGGCAACAAAACCGCCGCGCAGCAAGGTTTCGTCTTCGTGCAGGATGTCCTCAGGCAGATGGGGTAACAAGTCGGCCAACTGAGATTCGGTTTTTGGACCGTAAAAGGAGAAGATTTCGCGGAACAGTTGTTGGACGTCCCGGCGGTCCTCAACATCCGGCCACGGGGTCATTGCCGGGTTGAAGGTGGTTTGCTCCGGGATCAGACCCGCCCGGCGCAGAGGATGGACCAGCTCAAGATGGGTCACCCAGCGCCGGCCGTCGGGCAGGGTCAGCCAGATAGCGGAATCCGGCAATTCACTGGACACCGCAAGGACCTCCCCGGCGGGAAGCAGCAGGCGTTCTTTTAACCATTCCGACCAGTCAAGGGCACTTTCCGGCTGGTATCCAGGTGCTCGGCGCTGCCTTTTTTCCTCAAATATTTCAATGACTTGCGGCTCTATTTCAGGGCGTAAACTACTGTCTTTGAGGGCCAGGGCAATGACGTCCTCTGACAGGTGACTTAAGGCATCATCTTCGGGTGTGTCGTCGGCGTACATATACCGGCTGACCTGGCCAAAGGTGATATTCTGGGCAAAAGGGCTGGGCGTTGAGGTGCTTACATAACTCCATGTCAGGGTGCCGTCAGCAATTTCCGCCAACCGCGAATTCAGTGCGGGCAAATCGAATTCGTCCTCGAGACAAGTGCGCCAAGTCTCTAATAACACGGGAAAATCACTAAGCTTCTTCACCTGGGTCATGAGCTTTTTGGCCTGCATGCGGCTCATCCAGAGGGGTTGGCGTTGATTAAATTTATGTTTTGCCAGCAGCAAAGAACGTCCGGCGCATTCACGAAAGCGGGCACCAAAGTAGCCGGATTGTTCAAGGCTCGCCCGCAACAGGGTGAGGAGATTTTCCGTGGTCACCAGGTTCAGGAGGAAAGTGGGTTCAACCTCCGCCTTGATTTGCAGCACTATGGCGTTGTTGTCGGCATGTACATCGAGCTTGTTTCGGGTCTCTATTTGCCAGGCAGCAGCCAGTGCCAGAGCCCAGGGGTGATTCAGGCGTCCGCCCCAGCCGGTGTGAATGACTAACTGTTGGGGGTCATCGGGCCCCCGGTAACCCGCGGGCCCGGATTTGACCCTTTCCAGCAACAGGTGGTGACGATGGGGCAAAGCGGCCTGAGTATGAAGCCGTTGCCGCTTCAGGTAGTCGATCAGCTCCGTGGCGGCGCCGGGTTCAAATCCCGCTTGCCGGATAAGTGCATCCACCAGCCCCTCACCTTGGTCCGCACTCAGCTGTCCCTCAGCCATTTCCAGGTATTGGGTAATGCGTTTCGAAAAGTGAAAAGAGCGATTAAAAAATTCGTTGCGCCAGAATGGCGGGGCGGTGCTGCCCACCTTGGCCGGACGGACAATAACATCATTGTGAGTAATACGTTGCACCTGCCAGGCCTGGGTGCCCAGGGTGAAGTTATCCCCAACGGTAGCCTCCCAGACAAATTCTTCGTCCAGATCGCCGAGGATTGTGCCGGTGTCCGCATGGCGCATCTGGAAATAGCCCCGGTCCGGAATGGTACCGCCGCTGTTGTACAAGGCCAGCACCGCACCCCGGGTGGCCTGAATCGTGCGGTTGATGCGGTCGTGGGTGACCCGGGCCTTGAGTTCACGGATACGGGAACCTTCGTAACGTCCGGCCAGCATTTCGATGACCAGGTCAAATTGTTCCCGGCTCAGATTGTGGTACGGGCTGGCGCGGGTAATCAGGTTAAACAAGTCATCAATTGGCCAGGGGTCGGTTGCGCAGATTGAAATGACAATTTGCGCCAGCACGTCCAGGGCACCGTACATCAGCTTTTGCGGCTCAATGTCCCGCTCACCAACAGCTTCGGCCAGCACCGCAGCTTCGAGGAAGTCCTGGGCATGGGTGGGATAGACCGTGCCGATGCTGGTTTCTCCAACACGGTGACCGGCCCGGCCAACGCGTTGCAGAGTGGCGGCTACCGAGGGTGGCGACTGCACCATAACCACTTCATCCAGGTGGCCGATATCGATGCCCATTTCCAGTGAGCTGGTGGCAACAATAGCTTGCAAGTGCCCATTTTTTAAGCGCTTTTCAACCTCTGTGCGAACCTCTCTGGCCAGGGAGCCGTGATGGGCATACGCCACCGGCGCAACCTGTTCCCGATTGATTTTCAGGGTAATTTTTTCTGCCATTGCCCGGCTGTTGGTAAAAAACAGGGTGGCGTCGTTGGCGCTGATGACGTCCCGGAAACTGTCTGACAATGGCTCCCAGATCTTGTCCCCGTTCTCCAGGGCGATGCGCACCTGTTCCGGGAAACGCACACGAAAGTTAATTTTTTTGTTCCCGGGGGTGTTTACTATATCCACCACCCGTGGGCGGCCCCGGGCGTCTTTGCCGGCAATGTAGGCCGCTACCGCTTCCAGGGGGGATACCGTTGCGGACAGGGCAATACGCTGAAACTCCCCGGCTATATCAACCAGGCGCTCAACATTGGCCATCAGTTGAACACCCCGGCGGTTGTCCACAATGGAGTGAATCTCGTCCAGTATCAGGGTTTCGATCCCGCTCAGGGCCAGGCGCCCCTTGGCGGTGGTCAACATTAGGGCCAGACTTTCCGGGGTGGTAATCAGAATGTCCGGGGGGTGGCGCAACATCCGTTGACGGTCACCCTGGCTGGTGTCCCCGGACCGGGTTTGTACCCGCACCCGGGGGTAGTTGTAGTTTTCGTTAAGGCTTTGCAGGGGCCCCAGCAGGTTGTGCTGAATGTCATTGTTGAGTGCCTTCAGCGGTGAGATATACAACACCCGGGTTTGCGGCCGCGCAGGCTCAGCCTGTTCATCCTTGCTGGCGAATTGGCTCATCGCCCACAGAAATGCGGTCAACGTTTTTCCCGAGCCGGTGGGTGCGGTAATGAGGGTGTGTTTCCCCTGGGCGATGACCGGCCAGGCCGCCAGTTGTACCTCGGTGGGTTCGTGATATTCGTCAGCGAACCACTGGCTGATGCTGGGGTGAAATGTTTGCAGCATGAAATGATTACAGCACACCTGGTTCTGTCATAATAGCGGGATTCTTTCGGGAGGATTTATGGCGGTGCTTGCGGCCCTGCGCACCCTGATTTGTATGGGTGTTGCGGTGCTGGTTTGGTTTGTTCTGATTTTAACCTTTGACCGGGCGCAAACCTTTGCCGGGATTTTGCTGCCGGTGTGGCTGGGTGGGCTGGCCGGTGGGGTGGTCAGCAGTATCTTTTCGCCGCGTCAGGGGATTTCCATGGCCTTTGCCAGCGGTGTGCTGCTGATGTTTGGTTTTCTGTGGTACCGGCATGTGATTGCAGACATTGGCCTTGGGGGAAACACCATGCTTACTCTCTGGCCGGTGTGGTTTCCGCCTGCGTTTTATGTGGGGGCTTACCTGTATCTGCAGGTGCTGGCCAATCGCATGAAATCGAAATAACAAAACACCCCGAGGCAGGGAGCATTTTATGGGCACTATCCACACCGTAAACGACCTGAGCGCCATATCCAAGTTGCTGCAATCCGGCCAGCGCATCTTTGTTGGCGGCAGCAGTAACGAACCGGTGGGTATTCTTCAGGGTCTGGCTGATCTGGAGCTGCCGGAACACCTTCACTTTGTGCAATTTCCCATTGGCGGTTATAACAATTTTGACTTTACCGGGCTGAATTCAACAACCCGGATGACCACCTTTTTCATGACACCGGCCTTGCGTAAGGCGGACCCGCACCGTCTGCACTTTCTGCCCATGCACATGCGCCATGTTTACGACTACCTGGCCAAGCATATTGATGTTGGGATTGTGCAGATTGCCTGCGACAGCGCGGGGCGGTTGCGCCTGGGCCCCAATGTGGATTTTGTCGGCGCGGTCCTGGCCGGGTCAACCCGGCTGGTGGCGGAGCTGAACCGGGGCATAACGGCACCGCTGGGCAGCCCGCAAATCGATCCGCAACGGTTTGATTTGATTGTTGAAACTCACCGGCCCCTGACCTATCTGCCGGCAGTTGAAATTGATGAAGCAGCCCTCACCATTGGCCGTCACGTTGCCGGCCTGGTGCGGGATGGTGATTGTATTCAAACCGGCATTGGCGCCATTCCGGCGGCCATCCTGAAACAACTCACCAACAAGAATGATCTGGGTATGCACGGCGGTCTGATCGATGACGGGGGGATGGCCCTGATTCGCGCGGGTAACATCAACGGTCAATGCAAGGCGCTGGATACCGGGCAGCACATCACCGGAATGGCCCTGGGCAGCGAGGCACTTTACGACTGGCTGGCCGCGGAGGAGAAGGTGGTCTTCCGGGGTGCCAATCATACCCACGAAATCTCGGCCATCAGCCGGCTGTCAAATTTTGTATCGGTGAACTCCGCGGTGGAAATTGATTTGTTTGGGCAAGTTAACGCGGAAGTGGCCGGCGGCCGGCAAATCTCCGGGACAGGTGGCTCCGTGGACTTTATGCGTGGTGCAAAAGCCTCGCCGGGCGGGCGCTCAATTGTAGCGATGCATGCCACGGCCCGCGGCGGCCGGACCTCCAGAATTGTGCAGCGGGTTGAGATGGCCACGGCCCTGCGCACCGACATCGATTTTGTGGTCACGGAGTTTGGTGTTGCCCGGCTGAAGAATTTGCCGAACGAGGCCAGGGCGGAGGCGCTGATTGCCTTGGCGGCACCGGAGTTTCGCAATGAACTGCGCGCGGATTCGTGAAGTAACCAAGCTTTCTCGATGACCGGATGTGCACTATTTCACAATTTTGTATTGTCGTTCGGACGAGAACGTCTAGGCTTATTTAGAATAGCGAACCCGGATACGCAAGATAAGGACAACTCGCGCCATGGATTATATTGGCATTGACCCGGCTGTCGGGCTGGAATGCTCAAGCTGTAAACACATTTCCCGCCTGCCCTATAGCGACCTTCTCAACCGAGTCATGGCCGAGGTGCACATTGATTGTGATGGATGTGGACGGACGATGTTGCATGATTGGACCACCGTCAGTGTGGTGCAGAACATCATTCGCAAACGCTTAAAACAAGCCAACGAAGAAAAAGCCAAAAAAACAGCCACCGGTTAGTCAGCGATGTTTTGATCAGCGTTGAGAGCGCTGATCAAAAACGCATATTCTTCAGCACGTTCTGCCAGGGCGTCGAAGCGGCCGGACTTACCACCGTGACCGGCACCCATATTTGTTTTCAATAACAATGGGTTACTGTCGGTTTTTAAATGCCGCAGCTTGGCAACATATTTTGCCGGCTCCCAGTAAGTAACCCGGGGATCGTTCAACCCTGCGGTGACCAGCATCGGCGGATATGCACCGGCTTTAAGCTGGTCGTAGGGTGAATAGCTGCGAATGTAGTCAAACACCTTGGGGTCCCGGATGGGATTTCCCCACTCGTCCCACTCAATGGGGGTCAGGGGCAGGGACTCGTCCAGAATGGTATTTAAAACATCCACAAAGGGCACATGGGCTGCCACCGCCCCCCAAAGCTGGGGTGCCTGATTCACCACCGCCCCCATCAATTCCCCTCCGGCGCTGCCGCCGGCTATGGCGATGTTCCCGGCGGCGGCAAAATTCTCCTCGATCAGGTATTTGGCCACATCCACAAAGTCGTTGAAGGTATTGGTCCTTTGCATCAGTTTGCCCTGGGTATACCAGTGGTAACCCAGATCATCTCCGCCACGGATGTGGGCAATGGCATAAATAAAGCCGCGCTCCAGCAGAGAAATGCGTGAGGGTGAAAAACTGGGCGGGATAGCATGACCGTAGGCGCCGTAGCCGTAGAGATACAGGGGGGCGCTACCGTTAATGGGGGTATCTTTGTGATAGACCAGGCTGATGGGAATTTTGCTGCCGTCCCGTCCCGGTGCCTGTAAACGCCGGGTCAGAAACTCCCGGGGGTTATAGCCGCTGGGGATAACCGTCACTTTTAACGTATCCAGGGCACGGCTGTTCAGGTCATAGTCGAATACCGTGTGTGGTGTCACCATGGAGGTATAGCTGATGCGAATGGTGTGGGTATCAAAATTAGGATTGGTACCCAAGCCCACTTCGTAGGTCGTTTCCGGGAAGTTGATATAGTGTTGTGCCTGCCCGGTGACCACCCGGATCTGATCCAGACCTTCAACGCGCTCCTCAACAATCAGGTGCTGCTTAAGGATCAAAAAGTCAGTGATATAGTGGGTCTTGTCGCCGGCCACCCAAAGCTGCCAGTGATCCGGTGACAGCTTGTCCAGACTGGTGGTAAATATGTCAAAGTTCGCATGACGCTGATTGCTGCGTATGACCAGGCCCTGGTCGCCGTGATCAACGTGGTACTCATGATCTTGTTGCCGCGGCGCCACTTGCCGGGGTGGGGTCTGAAAGTTCTCCCGGGGCACAAAATAAGTTTCGTTGCTGGTGTGACTACCGCTTTCGATCAAGACCAGCGCTTCGGACTGGCTTAGGCGGAGCCCCACAAAAAAGCCACCGTCGGTCTCGTGATAAATCAGCGGATCCGGCTTGTCCGCCTGGGTGACGTCCCGCAAAAAGACTTTGTAGGGCCGCCACTGTTCGCTGACCACAACGTACAAAAGTTGACCACCTGCCTGGTCCCATACCGGATTGCCCAGCGTATCCGGGATTGGCCGGGTCAACATTTCCCGGTTGTTGATATCAATCACGTGCAGGGTGTAGCGTTCGCTGCCGTCAACGTCTTCACTGTAGGCCAGTTTGTTACCACAGGGACTTACGGCCAGGGCCCCCAGCCTGAAGTACTCCCGGCCATCAGCGAGCTTCGCTTCATCAAGCAGAACTTGCCAATCCTGCGGGTTGTCAGCCGGGGCCCGGTACCAGGTTTTGTACTGGGCATGCCTGGCGTAGCGCCATTGATACCAGAAGCCGTTCTTCAAGTACGGCACACTGTAATCCTCTTCCGGTTGCCGGCCTTTCATCTCGGCAAAAATAGTGTCCACAAGGGGCTTTAAAGGCGCCATATGATGCTCAAAATAGGCATTTTCAGCGTTCAGGTAGGCCAATATGTCCGGATCGTCAACGGTGGGGTAGTCAGGGTCTCTTAACCACGCATAATGATCTTCAATTTCAATGCCGTGGTGACTGAAACGGTGACTGCGGCGCGGTGCCGTTGGTGCGCTGGGATGGCCTGTGTTGTTCATATCCGGGTTTTGTGGTTGATGGCTGACGTTGTTGTCCACTGCGGGCGCACTGACAAGGTAGATAATCAGGAGCAGGCCCGGGATTAATAACCAGCGTAACATGAGATAGTGAGCAACCTAATGCAAACAAGCAGGATTGCCTAATGCACCCAAAAAGGCAAACCTCTAGACTGGCAGTCTGCTGCACGGGCCAACGCCTGGTTCGTCGACCGGAAGGTCAGGGTCAGCCAAAACCAGAAAAACTTGCGGGTAACCGCACAAGGGGAGCACAAGATGGCACACCTGGATACGGTGAGTGATGAACAATTGGCCGGTTTAGACAATGTTCTGGCCGGAGCTGAAGCGGCAATGGGGTTTGTGCCCAACAGCATGTTGACCATGGCGCATATGCCTCAGCTTACCATGGCGTTTTCCATGTTGGCGGGGGTTGTTTTTGGCGGGGACTTAAGCGCCATGGTGCAACAGTATCAGGCGGACATCCCCGCTTACGATCCCGAGGAGAATTTAAGTCCGGATCAGGTGCAGCTGATCGCCTATACGGTGAGCCTCAGTGCGGGATGCCGCTATTGTCAGGCCCATACCTCACACAATGCCCACCGCTTCGGCATTGCCGAGGACAAGCTTCAGCAGGTTCTGCGGTATGAAGAGTCAGAACACTTCAGCGAGTCTGAAAAAGCGCTCATCACCCTGGCCCTGGCGGCGGGCCGGGTGCCGAATGAAAGTGATGAACAACACTTTGTGGATTTGCAGATCCATTTCTCCCCCCGGCAGATTGTGCAAATTGTTGGGGTTATCTCGTTGTTTGGCTATTTAAACCGCTGGAATGATACTCTGGCGACCCGGTTAGAGGAGACACCCATTGCCTTTGCGGAAAGGGTATTGGCTCAAGGCGGGTGGCAGGTCGACAAACACGGAACTTAGCCGTGTGTGGCCGCTTAAATTTGTGCACCACCGGCAACCTGTTATGCTCTCCCCGGAAAAAGCCTAAGCCCGGCTTGATCACACTATACGCACACGGGCTGGAATATCTGTTTGCCGCACGTTTGCCCATGGAGCTGGAGGCAACACCGGCGAGTAACCATGTGAACAATACACGTAATAAACACGTAATAAAGATGAACGCTGTATGCAGCCCATTGCGCCGTCTACTTCGATTGAGGTGATACATTGATTATTAAGAATGGGCACTGGTTCGGTAAAGGCAAGCTGTTGGTGGAGGGGGCCAGCCTGGGCCAGGATGTGGAGGTGGACCTGCAGGTCAGTGAAGACGGCAACGGCATCACGCTGTCCGGCAGTCTGCTCGGAGACTTCAGTGGCCAGGTTTCCATACGCGTGGCGCCGGATGAGGTAGGCACCTATGTCATTGACGCCCGTCTGGGGGGCATGGCTTTAGACGGGGTTGCCAAACTGGAAAGTGAACCCAATCTTGTCTTGTTGTGGAATGAAGGGCAAACCCAGTCGGCAACCGTTGCCTTGTTTTTGGCCGGCAACGGCGTTGGCTGCCGGGGCTTCTGGCAGGAATCCGGAAGGTCACGTACGTGGGAAATACTGTTCCGGCTCAAGCAGCAGGTGGTCAGCGGAGACAATGTAGTGACCTTACGCCGCCGCTAGGGCGGTCCCCAAATACTCGTATTTAAACCTCGCGGCCTTCCAGAAAGGCGATATCGTTCTTGTCCAGGGCAATACCCAGGGCGCTGATGCAACTGGCGGTTTCCGCCATTACCCGTGGACCAATCAGGGCAAATGTTGGATAGGGTTGGCACAGTACATAGGCCAGGGCAATGTTGATCATCTCAACCCCATATTTTTCCGCCAGTTCCCCCGCCCGGGACCGGCGTTCGAGATTGTCGGCGCTGAACCACACCCGTTTCAGTTCCTTGATGGTGGGCTGCATGGTGGTGAGCGCGGGATTTTCCCTGGCGTGTTCACCAAGCACCTGGTCCGCCCAGGGGGTAAAGAATCCCCGGGCCTGAGCGGACCAGGGCATCAAGGCTAACTGGCTTTCCCTCAGGTAAGCCTGATACGCGGGGTTGTTAACGGTTTCCACACCGGGCCAGATGGGTTCCACCATCCTGGCCAGGCTGAAGTTATTGGAAACCGCGGAGAATCCCTGTAGCCCCTTGGTCCGGGCATAGTTGTTGGCTGCCTGTATACGCTGCAGGCTCCAGTTTGATCCGCCGAAAGCTCGAATTCGTCCTCCGGCAACTTCCCGGTTTAAGGCGTCAACAAAGTCCTCCACGGGAACCTCCGGGTTATCCCGGTGCAGGAAATAGATATCCACATAGTCGGTCTGCAGCCGGTCCAGAGAGATATCCAGCTGGGGCCCAATATAGTCCGGAAAGTTGTGTGGAGTGTGTGCCCCCTTGCCGATGATCACCAGATCATCCCGTATACCGCGGCGTTGGTGCCAGTGTCCTAACAGGCTTTCCATGCTGCCTTGACCGTAAATATGTGCGGTGTCGAAACAATTCCCGCCTTGCAGAACGTAGTCATCCCACATGGCACTGGCGTGGCTCATGGAAGGCTGGTTGTCGCAGCCCATCACCAGGCGCGCAACGTCTTTGCTGAGATGTTTTACCCGGGCGGTGCTGATTTTATCCCGCCGCGGGACGTTCCCCCAAAGGGGGCCGATATGGTGTTGTGGCGTTTCGCTGCGATATTGCAGACCAATCTCGGCGCGCCACTTGTCCGTACACAGGGCATTGTCCAGGGAGTTCTGCCAGGGCAATAAGTCAGATTCCAATAACCCCTTTGCCAGGCAGTCCGCCACATGATCCGCTTCGATCACGTACAACGGATCTGCGCTGCCGCTGATGGTTTTTTGCGCCTGGCCCTGACTGATGGTGAATTGCCACTTGTTGCTGGTTTTGCCGGTGTTGCCGGGGAGCCAGGGATTGTCCAGGCGAATGATCCCCTTGCTGCCGTAAATCACCGCATGATTATCCATACCCACGGATACCGACGTTGCGATCTGGGCGCTGGTGCCGTTGTGAAACGATAACAGCGCGGCAGACCACTCATCAACACCGGTTTTGCCCAGGTGTCCGTGAGCGCTGATATTGGTGGGCTCCGCGCCAAGAACCAGGCGCGCAAAAGACAGGGGATAACCGCCAACATCCATGATGCCACCCCCAGCCAAGCTGTTGGCGAACAATCGGGATTCTTCGGCAAAGGGAGCATGATAACCAAATTGGGCCTCAACATGCCGCACCTCACCGATGGCACCTGCCTCCAGCTCCGCCAGCACCGCAAGGGTCTGGGGGTGCAGGCGATACATATAGGCCTCCATCAAAAAGACCTGATGGCGTTTTGCGGTTTCGAT
>JANQMF010000237.1 GCA_028280225.1 Pseudomonadales bacterium
ACCTTTGCTTACGACCAAACCGACGAAAACGTCCTGCGGGGGGTTTCCTTTACGGTGCCCGAGCGCAGCCTGACCGCCCTGGTAGGCACTTCCGGCAGCGGCAAAACAACCATCACCAAACTCTTAACCCGCTTTGCCGACCCCCAGACCGGTGCGATTACCATCGGCGGGACCGATATCCGCGCCCTGTCGCAAACACAACTTATGCGTCAGTTCTCCATTGTCTTTCAGGATGTTTATTTATTTGATGACTCCGTCTGGGAGAACATCCGCCTGGCAAAACCCGATGCCACCAAGGAGGAAGTTATTGCGGCGGCAACTGCGGCAAACTGTCACGACTTTATCTCCGCCCTGCCCAACGGTTACGATACAGGGGTGGGAGAAATCGGCGGCGCCTTGTCCGGGGGAGAACGTCAACGGATCTCCATCGCCCGCGCCATTCTCAAAGACGCTCCAATTGTCATCCTGGATGAACCGACCTCGGCGCTGGACACGGAAAGCGAGGTTGCCGTGCAAAGGGCAATAGATACCCTGGTTAAGGACAAGACCGTACTGGTCATTGCCCACCGCCTGTCCACCATCGTGGCTGCCGACAATATAATTGTGCTGGAAGCGGGGCAAATTGTTGAACAGGGCAATCACAACACCTTGATTGCAAATAACGGTCGTTACGCACAAATGTGGCACGCGCAGCGGGCCGACCGTCACTGGCAGATCACGTCAAACTGAAATCAGCGGCCGGGGCTATCGCGCTGCCCCCCAGGTTCATAGCCAACCCCTCACCTCTTCGGGTGTTGGCCCTCCGGGCCGGAACATCACAACCGCTTCATCAAAACCTGCCTCGGCAAAAGCTTCAATTCGAGCCCGGTGTTCGCCGGGCTTGCTCTCCTTACCCAAGGCAATTGTGGATACGGTGGCATGCCGGCCACCACCGGCACGGTATACTTTGAGCAGCTCAATCAACTGTTCCACGGTTCGATTTGCGGCGGACCCAATCCAACCATCAAAATCCGTGGCTGCACGCATTATCCCTTTGCTCCAAGTGCCTAAATAGATTGGGGGACACCCCTGAATTGAGGCATAGGGGGTGAGGTTGGTGTCGTTGTACGTCTCCCCGGCAAGCAAGGTCTTCACCGCTGACAGATTGGTGTCGAACCTTTTGAAACGGCCGGCATAATCCTGGTCAAAAACTGAAAAATCCGCTGCGGTGGACCCCGCCCCCACGCCAATTCGCAGCCGGTCCCCTGCCAGGTGCCGCAGACTTAACAACAAATGAGCAAGATGCCCGGGGGCATATAAAGACAGCTGGAGAACCGCGGTACCCAGGGTTGGTTTGCTGGTTGCCGCGGCCGCCGCCGCCAGCACCAGCAGCGGGTCCGGCAGCATGAAGCCGCGGCCTGTGGCCTGCGTGGTCCACAGGCTTTCAAAGCCGGTGGCTTCCAGGTGTTGGGCAAACCGGGTGAGCTCCCCAAACTGTGGATTTGCCGTGGTGGGTTGAATAGCAGCACCTAGTTTCATCTTAATCCTCCAAATCTATGTGTCTGACCAGAAATGTGACCAGAAACGGTGTTCGATTGCCGGACTCTTCGTGAGATTCACGTCCAATCCCGCCTGTCCGCCATGACCGGGTACCTTGACTCTTAAGTGACGGGGTGTCACTATAATCATTTAATGACAGGGTGTCACCTTGGCAACCATCAGTGGTTCCCACAACCGAGGTGGGTTGTCCAGGCAGGGTCAGCCGGCAGCCTGGCACCGGTGCTGACCACAAACCCGGGGAGTTGGTTATTTGAAACTCAAACCCTTTACCAGCGGATTTTGTTTTGGCGAAGGCCCGCGCTGGCACGCCGGCTACCTGTGGTTTTCGGATACTATTGGTAAGCGGGTCTACCGCACCCGGGATGGCCAACTGGAGATTGTGGTAACCCTCGACGACTTGCCGTCCGGGTTAGGTTTTTTGCCCGACGGCCGCCTGGTGATGGTTGCCATGACCCGCCGCGAACTTCGCGTCTGGGACGGTGAACACCTGACCACCTATGCCGATTTGTCCGACCTTACACCCTATCCGATTAACGACATGGTGATCGACCTGGCCGGCAATGCCTATGTTGGCGGGTGGGGCTACGACATGATGGGTGGGGCCGCGCCCGCAATGGCTGATCTGATCCATGTCAATCTCCGGGGCTCACCCGCGGTTTGCGCCCGGGATCTGGCTTTTCCCAACGGCTGTGTTGTCTCCGCGGATCAGTCCACGTTAATTGTGGCGGAATCCCAGGGCCGGCAGCTCACCCAATATGACGTTGACAAGGGCAGCCTCACCAACCGCCGGGTATGGGCGGAACTGCCGGCCAAGTCACCCGACGGTATCTGCCAGGATGAAGCCGGCGGTATCTGGGTGGCTTCACCGGAAAGCCAGCAGGTTTTTCGGGTTGAGCAAGGTGGTGCGATTACTCATGAAGTAGACTGCCCGCGCAAACCCTTCGCCTGCGCCCTGGGTGGAGCCGATCATCAAACGCTTTTTGTCATGGCCGCGGATACAATTGATCCCGCGGTGTGTTTGAAGCAGCAAGACGCCAGTGTCCTTTGTGCGGCGGCCCCCTATAAGGGGCTTGAACATTCCGGGGGGAAACTCATATGAAGGTCCGCTCCATGCACAACCACCCCGCTACCGCTTAGTCAAGGAGGCTTAATGTCCAGACTACCCACAACCACCGCGGATCAACTCAACGACAAACAACGTGAGCTGTTTGACCGCATGTTACAAACACGGGCGCTGCGCAGCGATGGTGACATTGGTGGCCCCTTTGATGCCTGGATCCTCAACCCCGAGCTGATGAAGCGTTGTATGGGTATTGGACTGATGTTCGAACAGCGGGTCAGCTTCGAACGGAAGTTTGTCAAACTGGTTATACTGATTGTGGCCCGGCAATGGCGGGCCAATTACCCCTGGTTTGTGCACACAAAATATGCCTTGGAGGAAGGCCTGCCGCAGTCTGTCATTGACGGCATATACGAACAACGCGAGCCGCAGTTTACCGATCTAAAAGAACAAGCCTGCTACGCCTACGTGCGCGAGTTGCTCGACACACACCAGGTGTCGGATGCAACCTACAAACAAACACGTGAACACTTCGGCGAGGTGGGCCTGGCTGAGCTGGCCAACCTTGCCGGCTTCTACTGTATGGTGGCCATGACCTTAAACACGTTCAGGATCCCTCCGCCGGAAGCGGCAAGCGAATTTCCATTTCCGGAGTTGGAACCGTGACGGATACCTGGCAGGCTTGCGAGCGGACGGTACTTCAATACATGTGTGCCTACGATCACCAGGATGTGGCCGGCTGTCTGTCTTTGTTAACCGAAGACATCCGCTTCGACCTCGACTCCGGAACCGGGGTTGGCAGAGATGCTTATCGTCAGCATTTGCAGAAACCCAGACCGGAAGGTTCGAAGACACATCATCATGTGTCGAGTTTTGTGCTCGTCAAACATACCGATCGCTCCGCCACCGGCACCTATCTGCTGCTGATTCCTTACCAGCTGCCCCAAAACAACAAGCAGAAAACCGGCTTTTTAAGCCGCCGCTACGAAGACGAATTCCGCAAGGTAGACAACACCTGGTGCATTTGCATGCATAGATTTGTTGAGGAGATCATAAACTGATGACACACGAAGAGATGCAATCAGCGCGCTACACCCTGTCCGGTAAAGTTGCGATTGTCTGCGGCGCCGGCGCCCCCGGTGACGGCATTGGCAACGGCCGCGCGGCAGCCATGTTGCTAGCTGACAGCGGCGCAGCGGTGGTTTGTGTTGACCGCGACGCAGAATCCGCGGCAAACACCGCCGGCATGATTTCCGCCTGCGGCGGCGAAGGGATATCCATAGCCGCTGATGTCACCAGCGAAGTGGGTTGCCAGGCAGTGGTGGAAAAGACCATGCAGACATACGGCAGAATTGATCTACTGGATAACAATGTCGGCGTGGGCAGCCGCGGGAG
Source organism: Pseudomonadales bacterium (assembly GCA_028280225.1). Taxonomy (GTDB): domain Bacteria; phylum Pseudomonadota; class Gammaproteobacteria; order Pseudomonadales; family Azotimanducaceae; genus UBA4421. Next base: position 3,995 of record JANQMF010000237.1, read on the forward strand.
TATCGTCGACGACACTCCGGAAAACTGGAATCGGGTGTTAAAAATTAATATCGATTCCATCTACTGGATGTCCCGGTGTGTTATTCCGAAGATGGCCCTGAACGAGGGTGGTGCCATTGTGAACGTTTCTTCGATTTCCGCCCTGCGCCCGCGTGGGCTGACTGCCTATTCCACTTCCAAGGGGGCGGTTATCGCCATGACCCGGGCCATGGCGGTGGATCACGCTGCCCAGGGCATTCGCGTTAATTGTGTGGCGCCCGGCCCTGTTTATACGCCACGTATCGAAATCCAGGGCCTCAGCGACGCACGCCGAGCCAGCCGCGTCAACGCAGCGCCGCTGCAGACTGAGGGAACCGGTTGGGATGTGGGGCACGCGGTGGCGTTTCTGTTATCCGATGCCGCCAAGTATGTCACCGGTCAAACACTTGTGGTGGACGGTGGCGTGACTTTGCGCGGCCCGGACCGTTAACCTTATTACCTTGCGGAGACAAACCAGTGGCAAGACTACCCTATCTAACCCGGGATGATATTCCCGAAGAACATCACACACTGTTATCCCGAGACATCAACCTGGGTAAGTTGTATGCGCACAGCCCGGTTGCGGGCAGAAATCTGGCGCGCGTGGGCATGTGGATACGCAACGAGTGTACCCTGGATCCCCGTCTGCGCGAGCTTGCTATCCTGCAGGTGGGTTATACGACAAAAACCGCCTACGAGTGGTCCCACCACATCAAGATTGGCCTTGAGTTCGGAGTCAGCAAGTCTGATATCCGCGCCATACCTGCGGAAAGTGCGGGCAAGGAAACGTCGCTAGACGAATTAGCCCGGCTAACCCTGCGCGCCGCCCGGGAAATGACCCGGGATGTACGCATGACCGACCCAACGTATGATGCCTTGCACAGGCACCTGGGTGACCAGGGGGTGTTGGATCTTATTATCGTGATCAGTTACTACAACAGTGTTGTGCGTTTTTTGCAGTCCACCGACATTGATGTGGAGGCGGAATACCAGGGTTATCTGGAGGAGTTTCCCCTGTAGATTATCCGGCTGCAATTTTGTTCAGCACCGCCCGAATAAACGGCTCCTTACCCTGTAGATACTCCACAATCCCTGTTGAATTATCTTGCTCTAACGCAATCTTTAAGGCCTGATATTCGTCGCGAACCTCATCGTGGCACCGCAGGTAGTCGCGGAAGCTCAACATTTCGCTGATGTTTGGGTGACCGGCCAGACACACATGAATTTTGTGGGTCCGGCTGCCGTCAACATCGCGTTTATAAAAAAGGTGGCCCGCGGACAGGTCCCCACCCCGCTGGTATCGGTGTGCGGCCAGATCCTGAGTCCACGAATCCACCCCGGAGATATTTTCTACAACCACCAGCAGGTCAATCTCCGGTTTAGCCGCTAAGCCCGGCACCGCGGTGCTGCCGACATGGTGAATTTCCCGCATGGCCGCGCCAAAAACCGGCCCCAGGCGCGCAGCTTCGTCCAGGTGTTGTTTTGGCCATCGAGGGTCATATGGGGTAATTGTACTCGTCAGCGGCATCCGCGTAGTTTAATACTGACGCCCGGCACCGGGTCAATTTTTACCTGCGCAATCTGAATTGAACGGCATCCACAACACAACGCCACCCAGTCACTCCTAGTTCATATGGCTCTCCTAGTTCATATGGCTAATGTATCACCCCAGGCTGCCTGATAGATCCTGCTCTATCCAAGTTGACGAGGATCCGCATGAAAAAAAGAAGCCTGAAAACCGCGTTACTTGCGCCACTCAGCGGCGCTGCCCACGAAGACCGGAACAACGTACAGCATTGGCACTCGGGGGGTAACGCCCCACCGGCTGAGGACAACAGTTATGCCTTGGTCTACAACAACGGCTTCTGCTGGCAGCAATTTTGTTTAACGAGCCATCACACGCCGACGCATTAAAAGTGCTTACCGGCAAATCTCTACACGCACCCAATCTTATCGACCATGAAATCATCAGCGTTGCGGTGAAAAAATCCGCAGCCAAAGCACACAACCTGGTTCGCAGGGGGTTGGACGGTTTCAGAAAACTCAGGCTCGCCCGCCACAGCATCGATCACCAAGCCCAATTCGAACTTGCGCTCAGCCACAACATATCCGCCTGCGACGCTGCCTACTTGCAGCTTGCGGTATCACTTAACGCCCCGCTTGCAACTTATGATCGCGTCCTGGCTGCAGCGGCTAAAGCAGTGCTGGCGTCGCGATAGCAATTCTGCGGCCTCAGCGCGCCTACAGACTTCCCACCCGGCGGTGAGGAGCCAAGTACTTTTTCACGCAGCCAACATTGCCGCAGATCATCTCGGCAATGATACCCACAGTCCAACTGAAATAGACTGCACACCCATACTTCGATTTTTTCGAAGCATATCGCGAAAACAATCGTTTTTTGATGTAGAACCAGATCACGGATAGTTAGCCCCTTCCAATTCCGGAATGGGATACATGACCAACGCTGCAACCGGTGGTGAACGCACCCTCAGTTCGCCACGCTACCGTACCTACGTCTTGTCCATGTTGGTGGTGGTTTACATCTTCAATTTTCTCGACCGCCAAATTGTCACCATTCTGGCTGAGCCCATTAAAGTGGATCTGGGGCTGAACGACACCCAGATCGGCTTGATGACAGGCCTGGCCTTTGCCATTTTCTACACAGTGCTGGGCATCCCGCTGGCGCGTCTGGCCGACCGCGCAAACCGGGTCAGCATCATCTCCATTGCATTGGTCGTGTGGAGCGGCATGACCGCCCTTTGCGGCCTGGCGCAAAACTTCGCCCAGATGCTGGCCGCGCGTATCGGCGTGGGTGTGGGCGAAGCCGGTTGTTCACCCCCCGCACATTCGTTAATTGCCGATTACTTCCCACCCGAAAAACGTGCATCAGCACTGTCAATCTATGCGCTGGGTATTCCCATCGGCAGCATTCTGGGGTACCTGGCAGGCGGCTGGATTGCCGAGTTCTACGGCTGGCGCATGGCCTTTTTGCTGGTGGGCATTCCCGGCATTCTGTTGGCACTGGTCTTCAAGTTGACCGTGCGCGAGCCCCTGCGGGGCATGTCGGATCCCGATGGCCCCAGGCAGGCTGAGCAGCCGCCGCTGTGGGCCACTATAAAAAGCTTGCTGAAAAATCGAACCATTCTGCACATCGCCATGGGCGGTGCCCTGACCTCCTTTGTGGGTTACGGTCTGGGCCAGTGGCTGCCCGCTTACTTTATTCGCATCCACGATATGGGGATTGCGGAAACGGCCACCTGGTTCGGCCTGGTCCTGGGCGTGGCCAGCGCAATCGGTACCTATCTGGGCGGCAACGTCGCGGACAAGTTCGCTGACAAAGACAAACGTGTGTACGTGTGGTTACCTGCTGCGGGTGTGCTGATTGCACTGCCGTTTTTTGTGGTGGCGCTGCTGATCAACCAGCCCTATATCGCTATTGCCTTGCTCGTATTGCCGTCCCTGCTCAATTCCCTGTGGCTGGGTCCAGCCTTTGGTACCGTACAGAACCTGGCCCCCATGCGCATGCGCGCGCTGGCGTCTGCCATCCTGTTATTCATCCTGAACATTATCGGCCTTGGTTTTGGCCCCTTCCTGGTGGGGGTGTTAAGCGACCTGCTGAGTGCCAGTTTTGGCCAGGAGGCACTGCGGTGGGCCATCCTGATTTCAACTTTTGCCTACATATGGGCGGGCGCGCACTTTCTGCTGGCCGGCAGAACCCTGCAAAGAGATTTGGCCACATCTGCGCAGGAGGCTGCCTGAAACAGCCTGGATCACACACAAAATCCACCGGGCACAATTCAATATCGGTATAACCCGTCCGGCCCTAACTTTGCTGTGCGGCGGCGGCTGCGGCGGTAGACCTTACACGTTCAGCAACTTGTTGGTCGTCCGCGCTCGCCCGCGCCTTGACTTCCCGCTCGCGATGGAACTCTCCGCGCAACCAATCCAACTGTGGTTTGAACATCACCTTTAGCGGGTTGTAGGCATAGAAACCGGTGGAAACGCCATAGTTGATTTTTTCACCCTCGCCGGCATAGGTGCCAAATATGTGGTCCCAGACAATCAGCATGCCGCCATAGTTCTTGTCGATGCAGTAGTCGTTTGTGCCGTGGTGGACGCGGTGTTTGGATGGTGTATTAATACCGATATTCTCTAACCAACCCAGCTTAGGGATTGTCTCGGTGTGTAAGAAAAACTGATAGATCAGGGAAAACGCCAGGCCAGCCAGAATGTACTCCGGCTTAAAGCCCATCAGAACCATCGGCAGATAAACAAACGGCGACACAAGCCGGCCAAAAGTATGCAGGCGAAACGCAATCGACAGATTAAAAGTCTGCGCCGAGTGATGGGCATGGTGAATCGACCATAAGATGGGAATTTCGTGGCTTAAGCGGTGATACCAGTAGTATGCGCCTTCAACCAGGAGGAATGTGATCACAAACGCCGCCACACCGTCGCCAATCTCGAACAACGCATAACCTTGCGCAAACTTCAGCAATGCATAGAGATACAGCATCGTAAACGGTGTGGCAAAGACATTGATCAGGTAGATCACCAGACTCCCACTGCTGTCGCCCCAATCATAAACACCCTCTTTCTTGATGCACTTAAGCACAATCAGCTCGATGGCGACAAAAAACGCAATGAAGAAAAGCCCGTTAAACCTCAGAGACTCCCAATAGCCTTTGGCATCACCATGCGCAAAAACGTTGGCCGAAAGGCGAATACTCTCACCCTGAAAGAAGATCTGAAAGCAAATAAGTCCCAGGGCTGTCACTGCGCAGAGTAAGTAAAACGCGGTAATGCCGCCGCTTGTGGTTTTGAGATATGTGTTCACCGTCGTTCTACCCGGCTGTTGCTCGAAAGATCCCGTACCGACTCAAAAGTGCCGTTGCCACTGCCGTCCCGGGTGGTACGGGCCGTGGTCTTGCCGGTAACGGTACGACCTTCACTGGTTGACGCATTACGTGTGTGTGCGTAGTCCCGGCCGCCGTCATCGTTATGTTGCCAGGCCGATTGACGATTAGATTGTGCTGTACGGGTCTCGCCATCGGCACCGGTAACCGCAGCATTGCCGTTACGCGAGAACGAACCGGAGCCGTCTTCGTTGCGCACAAGTTCGTTTTGCTGTTCCCGGATGTAGCTGCGTCCACCACTACCTTCCAGTTCTGTCCCGCGATCAACATTCAAATTACCGTCTTCATCCCGGCCTACATTCACGGTCTTGGACTTTGTCACGCTCTCGCCTTCCTGGCTGGTGACGATGCGGTCTTTTTGATAGGTCACGGACCCATCGTCGTTTTGCACCACAGCACCGGAGACGCTTGAGTTCACGGTACCCAGACGCTTTTCCCAAACTCGTGTGTGCGTTGCGCTGTCATCAGTGACCGTTGTGGTAACCGTGGTGTTCTGTTCCAGGCTCTGCGCCTCGCCGGCGTGTGCCAACGTCAAGGGCATCACCAAAGTCGAGGCTGCGCTAATCAGCAGGGTCGAGGGTAATTTCATTTTTTATCCTTGGGGTCAGTTGCTGTTTCAGTGTTGCCCAGTGTAAATACCCCAATGTATATAACGTCATGGCAAGTGGAACAAAACGTAAAGAAATGTCGTGGCCTGCGGCCACCAGATGCAACGGTATGCTAGTCCGTCTTAGGCAGTTCGATATTCACGATAAGCCCGTGGGATACCGCGTTTTCCGCCCAGATTCTACCCTGATGGAGACGCACCCCCCGCTCGGCAATGGCCAGGCCCACTCCGGAACCGCCCGCGCTGATCCGCCCGTCTTCAACCTGATAGAACGGCTCAAACAAAAGCTCTAAGGCGTGATCAGGCACACCACTGCCCGCGTCCTTAACCGCAACGTGTACCCGGTTGCCCAGGT
>JANQMF010000034.1 GCA_028280225.1 Pseudomonadales bacterium
CGCAGGCTGTTGTTAGGCAGACGGAATTGTTGCCCCATCAGACTCGCAGCCGTTGCGCCCAGGTGAATGGCCGGGCCCTCCCGGCCGCCGGATTGTCCGGTAACCAGGGCAATGGCACCGCCGATAAATTGGATTACGGCATTACGCAGGGGTAAACGCCCCTGGTGCAGACTCAGGCGTTCCATCACGTGGACGACCCCAACACGTCTTGCTGACGGCCGGTAACGATTGAGTAAAAGCCCCAGCAGTAAAGCCCCGCCGATGACCAGCGCACCGCGTTCGGAAATACCCAGCGCTTCAAAATTTTCTGCGGAATCTCCGGGTAAGAAGCTCAAGGCGCCATCCACGACAAAGCGAAATGAAATGATCACCCCGGCGGTAACCAGGCCGGTAAACACACCCAAGAGGGCTAGCTGGGGCAGCGCCTCCACGTCTGCCAGGCGGCGGCGAAAAACTTCGATGGAGATGGGGGGTTTTAGTTTCAGAGTGCTCAACGAACGCTTAGAATTAGGCTAAGTATACTGTCTTTGGGTTGTCGAATCCCTTACTAGTCCCAGTCCGGAATACTCGTATTCCGGTTAAGAACGTTCCAGGATTTTGCTATTTCTATTCTTAAACCGAATTTCTTGCTGCGCCCGAAAACATCACCACCCAAATTAAAAGTTGTGGCCGAAACGCCTTACCGTCGAGGTATGCTGCTGTTGGCGGCTGCGGGGATTGGCTTTGCCTGTCTGGCGGTGGGATTTGCCATTGGCCACAACGGCACTCTGGTGGATCAATTGATGCATGCGGATTACGCTGACCAGGCAGCGGTAGCGGCACAACGGATTGATGACCTGGAGGGCCAGTTGATTGATGCCCGTTTGACCGTTGCGGTGCAACGCAGCGCGGCCCAGGCCTTGCGAGACGATCTGACCAGCATGCGCAAAACCACAGCCGGATTGAACGAAGAACTGATGTTCTACAAAAGTCTTATGGCGCCCGGCAGTGTGGCCAAAGGTCTGCAGGTTTCGGAGCTGGAACTGGCCAATACCCAGGATGAAAACTTGTTCCGCTTTGAGCTGTTGCTGACCCAGACCGCCCAAAGGCGTAGTTTTATCTCCGGAGACGTCAGATTGGATGTGGTGGGACGCTACGCTGCGGATGCAAACACCGTGGGTGAAGAAATTCCTGAGGTAGTGCTTTCCCTCACAGAAGTGAGTCCGGTGGAAAAGTATCCTTTAAAGTTCAAATTCCGGTACTTTCAGGATTTGTCAGGTGAACTCACCTTGCCCGAGGGGTTTATGCCCATTCGGGTTTTGGTGACTGCCCAACAACAGGGTAAAGAAGCGTTACAAGAGAGTTTTCCCTGGCCCCAGTGGTAGTGCTGAACTTCTATGCCTTGCGGCTGACATCTAAGGGGGTGTTATGGCAAGAAAAAATAAAATCGACAAAGGGGTGACCCTGATCGCTGCTCATACCGAGGTGGTGGGCGATATCAAGTTTGTTGACCAGCTTTTTGTCAGCGGCAAGGTGGTGGGCAATGTGTTGTCGGATAATGACAAGGCTGTTGTGGTCATTGGAGATGACGGTTGTGTCAGCGGCGAGGTGCGTGTGCCGAATGTGGTCATAAATGGCTTGGTCGAAGGTGACGTCTACGCCAGCCACAAGGTTGAGCTGGCCACCCAGGCAAAAGTACATGGCAACCTGTACTATAAACTGATCGAGATGCAGCTTGGTGCGGTGGTGGACGGCCAACTGCTGCACGAACACACCCCGGGCGAAGGTGAAAACGTGCATCAGCTGAATGTGGACTCCTCTGCAGAGTAAGTTTCTACCGACTTGACCCCACCCTTTTAAGGTCCGCATAATCCCGGCATTGTTGAGTCTTTCCAGGACAGACCGGTTGAGCGAAGTAGCCATGCAAACCAATATTTCCTTTTCAGATAAGGCGGCAGCCAAGGTCAAGGCATTGCTTGCAGCGGAAGGTGATGATTCATTACGCCTGCGGGTATTTATTACCGGCGGCGGGTGTAATGGCTTTTCATACGGTTTTACCTTTGATGAAGAGGTGGCGGAAGACGACGCGGTAGTGAACAATGATGGGGTCAGCATGGTGGTGGACGCCATGAGTTATCCGTATCTGGAGGGCTCGGAAGTGGACTATATTGAAGACCTGAATGGTGCTCAATTTGTCGTTGCCAATCCAAATGCCTCAGCCACATGCGGTTGCGGCAACTCTTTTTCTATCTAGTTCCTGTCCGAAAAATCAGGGCAGAGACTTCAAGGGCATTGATGCCAATTTCTGGACAGGAACCCGCCAGGTGTCACCCGCCCGGGTAAACTCCGCCCAATACCCGATAACCCGTGGCACCGGTCACGTTGGGTTCGTTCCCGGGCAGGTGGTTTAATGTACAAAACGCAAGCCACGCAAACGCGGCCGCTTCCAGCGAATCTCCGTCAATGCCCAGGGCTTCGCTGGCTACCACATTAGCGGTGTGGTTGGCCTGTAACCGTTCCATTAGAAATGTATTCAGGCGCCCGCCTCCGCAGACCACCAGAGTTTGCGTTCCAGGAGTCAACACGTCCGTGGTGCACCGCGCGGTGAACTCACACAACGTACGTTGAACGTTACTGGCGGTTTGATTTTCCAGCTTCGGCAATAACCAGTCGAGGTTAAAATATTCTCTGCCGGTGCTTTTGGGTGGGGGCTGTTTGCAATAGGGGTCAGCGAGCATGCGGCTCAACAGGGTTTGGTCCAGGGTGCCGCTGCGCGCCCAATCGCCATTGTGATCGTAGTCTCGTTCCAGGTGTTTTTGACACCAGGCGTCAAGCAAGCCATTTCCCGGACCGGTATCAAATCCGCTGGGGGGATCACCCAACAGGGTGATGTTGCTGATACCGCCAATATTCAGCACGGTGGTGGTGGGGTCCGCTTTGCCGCTGCCGGCAAACAGCGCCTGGTGAAAGGGGGGCACCAGGGGGGCGCCCTGGCCACCTGCTGCCATGTCCCGGCGGCGGAAATCCGCAACGGTGGTCACACCCGAAATTTCGGCAATGCGGTTGGGGTCCCCAATCTGCAGGGTGAATTGCCCGGGCCGGTGGCGGATGGTTTGGCCGTGGGAACCTACCCCGGCAATATCCGTGCGCGCAAACCCTTGTGCCTGTACAAAGTCCGCGACTTGTTGGCCAATAAACTCACCAAGGGCCGCATCCGCCCGGGCCATCATTTCAATATCCTGGCTATGTTCCGGTTGGCCCAGATGTAAAAGGTCCCGACGAAGGTCCTCAGGCAGAGTGGGGTGGGTGGCGGCAAGGATTTTTATGGAACCGGTGTTGATTTCAGCCGCGGCAATATCCAGCGCATCAACACTGGTGCCGGTGATGCAACCGATGTAGATCACGGCAGCTTACGCCGGGTGTTGAGGTTAGCGTGCGGCGGCAACAGATATCTGGTTTTTGTAGTTGTCCAGCAACTTGGAATATTCAACAGTGCGTGCCCGGAAACGTTGCATTTCTGACTGACCCACCGGCTGCGCGTCGGGGAGCGAAACGGTTCTTGGGTTTTTGTGCACCCCATTGACCAGGAATTCGTAATGCAGGTGGGGTGCGGTGGCCCATCCGGTGGCCCCCACGTAGCCGATGGTTTGCCCCTGATTGACCTTGGCGCCGCGCTTCACTCCTTTGGCAAATTTCGACAGATGCAGATATTTGGTCACAAACTGTTCCCCGTGCTGGACAACAATATAGTTGCCGTTGGCTTCGGTGCGGGAAGCTCTTACGACCCGGCCGTCCCCGGCGGCGAGAATGGGGGTGCCTGATGGGGCGGCATAGTCGATGCCGCGGTGCGGCCTAACTGTTTTCCAGAGTGGATGTACCCGGCGCAGGTTAAAGTTTGAGCTGATTCGGGAAAAGTTCACCGGTGCTCTTAAGAAAGCTTTGCGCATGCTTTCGCCGTTGGGCGCATAGTAGTCACTGGAGCCATCGGCGTTGACATATTGAATGGCGCGAAACTGCTCCCCCTGGTTAATGAATTCGGCGGCCAAAATATCGCCGTAGCCGATGAACTCGTTTTCCAGGTAAAGCTCTTCGTAAGCAACATAAAATGAGTCACCCGGGCGAATATCCAGCACAAAGTCGACATCCCACTGAAAGATCTGTGCCAACCGCATGGTCAGACTGTCGGGTAGACCTGCCCGCTGACTGGCGACAAACAGGCTGTGGTCGATGGTGCCGTGCCGGTACGCCAAAACCCGGTCCGGTTCCGGTGTGATTTGCTTGGAAACAAATTGATCACCCTGGCGGACATATTCCAGAGTATCCAGCGGTCCGGTGCTATAGGTAAGCGCCATAAGCTGATTGTTGTCGTTGATCTTCAGCTCCATCTTGTGCCCGGGAAATATATTCTTCAGCCTGGGACCAAATTGTTTGCTCTGACTCACCAGGTACGTTTCCCGGGGTGACAGGTTCAGGCGCTTAAAGATGGTGGAAAGGTTGTCTCCCGGCTTGACCTCGGTATTGACGGCACGCCAGTTGTTTTTGGGTTTGGTTTCAACAATGGGCAGCGGTGGTAATTCCTCCGGGGCACCGATCAGTTTATGGGCTTCAGCATCCGGTTCAGCAATTTCCAGCAGGACGGTTTCGTTGGAAAAGCGATCTTGGTTGGGGTCGGTATTAAATTTGGCAATCACGAAGGAACACAGGCCAAAGCTCAAGATGCCGATGAGTGCTAGATGTGAGCGTGGAAATTTCAACGCTGGGTACCGTCCTTTCTACTCGTTATCGTTGTTGTTATCTCGCCTTCAGCAATCACGTCGACAAGTTCATCGACATCTTTGTCGAAAGGCAAACAGGCGGTATGGCGATCAGGTATACAAGATCTACTGAGCTTTCCTTCCGGAAAGTCCTTTCCGCTTGGAAAACTGGGCCAAATCCGTAAAAAATTCGTCATTTGCCGCGTGTTAATGCGCATCATAGTGTCCCAGGTTTGTATCCTATTTGAGAACGATGCGCTTTGCCAAGGCCATATTCGCAAAAAACATCTTCAAAAACCGTGGCTTACGCCCGTTTGTTCGTAAAAAGTGGTGAACTGAGGCAAATTTTATGTGTTTGTGCGCCAAATTAGGCCGGGAGTGGTGGCGCGGGTGACGGCGGTTTGCGGGTTTTGATACAGTGCCCCGCCCGAAAAAGAGGTTATCCGGATCAGAAGATGGGCTGAGGCGCATGGGATGGATGAGGCGGAAAATATGCAGCAAGATTTAGTGGCGGAACTGGACTGGCGCGGGCTAATTGCGCAAGTCACGCATCGCGAGGCGCTGGTTGACCATCTTAGTTCGGCCTCCCGCACCCTTTATTGTGGCTTTGATCCCACCGCGGACAGTCTGCATATCGGTTCGCTGGTGCCCCTGCTTACCCTGCGGCGTTTTCAGATGTTTGGCCATCGTCCCATCCTGCTTTTGGGGGGGGCCACCGGTCTGATTGGCGACCCTTCCTTTAAAGATGATGAGCGCACCCTGAACAGCGAAGCGGTGGTGGGTGAGTGGGTGGAGTCGTTAAGACATCAGGTACAACCCTATCTGGACTTTGATGGTGAACATGGGGCGCTGATCGCCAATAATCTGGACTGGACGGCCAAGATGAGTGTGGTGTCCTTCCTGCGCGACATTGGCAAACACTTTTCGGTAAACGCCATGATCCAGCGGGATTCGGTGCGCAATCGGCTGGAGCGGGTGGATCAGGGGATTTCTTATACCGAGTTCAGCTATATGCTTTTGCAGGGGATGGACTATCTGGAATTGGCCAGGACGGAAAATTGTACCCTGCAAATTGGCGGGCAGGATCAGTGGGGCAATATTGTCTCTGGGGTAGATCTGGTCCGGCGGCACTTAGGCCGGGAGGTGTATGCGCTGACCCTGCCGTTGGTGACCAAGGCGGATGGTACAAAGTTTGGAAAAACCGCCAGTGGCACGGTTTGGCTGGATGCCGGGAAAACGTCCCCTTATACCTTTTACCAGTTCTGGTTAAACACTGCGGATGCTGACGTGGATAAGTACCTTAAATTGTTCACCTTTATGACGGCGGATGAAATTGAAGCCCTGGCGCAACAAACGACGGAGCACCCGGAACAACGACAGGCACAGATCAGTCTGGCGGAACAGGTGACTACCCTGGTGCATGGTGCGGACGCGGTGCGCTCGGCACAAAGAATCAGTGAGGCGTTATTCGGTGGTGAACTGCAAGCCCTGCAAGCCGACGACCTGTCTCAACTTCAGCAGGATGGTCTGGAAAGTTCACCGGTGGCTGAAGGTGAAGGGTTGTTGACCGCCATGGTCACCGCCGGGGTCGCCAAGTCCACCGGTGAAGCGCGCAAACTGGTTCAGGGTGGCGGGGTGCGGCTGAGTGGTGAAGTGGTGAAGGATCCCCGCCAAAGCATAGATTTTTCCGCAGGGTTATATGGTCGATATCACGTCTTGAGAAAGGGCAAGAAGGTCTATCATTTACTGGTCAAAGCCGGATAAGTCAGGGCATATGATCAGCGGCAAAAAAACCTTAAAAATAATTTCATAATCAGTTGCACAGTGCACCTTCCTCCGTATAATACGCCTCCCTTGCCACGGGGCACTGACCCCGATGGCTGCTCTTTAACAATAAAAAGTGAGTACTAGAACCTCTGGTTCCTTTAGCTTGCCCGGTTAGTCATCACAATGCAGCGATGATGTACCGGGAGTAAACTGGCGGGGAAAACAACCGGAAGTAACTAGTACGACAAGCCATTCGTGTGGGAACACGTAATTCGTTTTGAGAGTAATGATTTTGTCGGATCATTAAACCGACAACCTTCATATTTTACTGTTCGCATTTATGCGATTAAGTAGAAATTAAACTGAAGAGTTTGATCATGGCTCAGATTGAACGTTGGCGGCAGGCCTAACACATGCAAGTCGAACGAGAAAGCACCTTCGGGTGTGAGTACAGTGGCGGACGGGTGAGTAACGCGTAGGAATCTACCTAGTAGTGGGGGACAACTCGGGGAAACTCGAGCTAATACCGCATACGCTCTTTGAATCTACGGAGGATAAGAGGAAAGCAGGGGATCGGCCCATTTAATCGGTTTTGAATCATTCTGAGACCGATTAAATGGGCAGACCTTGCGCTATTAGAGGAGCCTGCGTTGGATTAGCTTGTTGGTGAGGTAAAGGCTCACCAAGGCTACGATCTATAGCTGGTCTGAGAGGACGATTAGCCACACTGGAACTGAGACACGGTCCAGACTCCTACGGGAGGCAGCAGTGGGGAATCTTGGGCAATGGGCGCAAGCCTGACCCAGCCATGCCGCGTGTGCGAAGAAGGCCCTAGGGTTGTAAAGCACTTTCAGTCGCGAAGAAAAGCTTAAAGTTAATACCTTTGAGTCTTGACGTTA
>JANQMF010000207.1 GCA_028280225.1 Pseudomonadales bacterium
GGCCGGCGTGGATGAGGTGGGTGTTGGCCCCCTGGCCGGTCCGGTGGTTGCCGCGGCGGTGATTCTTAGTCCCAACCGCTTTGTTGAGGGGCTGGCCGATTCAAAAAAAGTACCACCGGGCAAGCGTACAAGCCTGGCGGAAGAAATCAAAACCTCCGCCCTGGCGTGGGCAATCGGATGGGCAAGCGAGCAGGAAGTGGATAACCTGAACATTCTACAGGCAAGCCATGTTGCCATGCAGCGTGCGGTGGCGCAGTTAGACCTTGCCCCGGAGGTGGTATTTGTTGACGGCAACAAAACACCAAAATTTACCTGTCCCTGTGTGGCCGTGGTCCGGGGTGATGCGCGTATTCCCCAGGTCAGCGCCGCATCGATTTTGGCCAAGGTCAGCCGGGATACCCACATGGCACGCCTGGAGGAACAATATCCGGGTTACGGGTTTGGCAAACACATGGGTTATCCCACCAAACAGCATTTTCAAGCCTTACAGGATCTGGGTGCCAGCCCGGTACACCGGCGCAGTTTTGCACCGGTACGGGCGGTGCTGGCAGGCCAACCTGACGAGGCAGCCCTATGACTACCGGTGATGAAGCCTTTGTTCATCTCCACGTCCACAGCGAATTTTCGCTGAAGGACGGGCTGCTGAAAGTTAAGGGTCTGGTTGGCCGGGTGGTGGAAAATGCCATGCCTGCGGTGGCCCTGACCGATGTGGGGAATTTATTTGGTCTGGTGAAATTTTTCGAAACCGCTTGCCGTAGCGGGGTCAAACCCATTCTGGGTGCGGAAGTCAGCGTACAGGTGCCGCCGGACGGCAGCCCTGAGCGGGTGGTCCTGCTGGCGATGAATGCGGCGGGGTATGCCAACCTGATCTACCTGGTATCCGCCGGTTATACGGATTCATCCAGGCGGGGGGTATTAACCGAGACGCAGGTCTTTGACCGCCATGAAGGCTTAATTGTTTTGTCCGGAGGGGTACACGGTCATTTATGGGCCAGTGCGGTTGCCGGGGATATTGCCGGGGTGGAAGACAAAGCCAAACGCTGGCAGGACTGTTTTGGTAACCGCTACTATCTTGAGCTTACCCGCACCAACCGCGGTGGTGAAGAAAATGCCAACGATGTATTGATCACTGTGGCCGGCAAACTGCGGGTTGGTGTGGTGGCGACAAATGACGTTTGTTTTGCACAAGCAGACGACTATGAGGCCCATGAAACCAGAGTTTGTATTCATGAGGGACGAACCCTGGACGATCCGCGCCGGGAGCGGCGGTATTCTGACCAGCAATATCTGAAAAGCAGCCAAGAAATGGCTGCACTCTTTGCCGACATTCCCGAAGCTCTGACCAATGCCGTGGAAATTGCCCGCCGTTGCAGCGTGCGGGTGGAACTGGGGACCTACTACTTGCCGGACTACCCCATTCCGCAAGAGGCCACCTTAGAGAGCTTTTTGAACCAAACCGCCCACGAGGGTCTGCAAAAAAGAATCGACACCCGGGGGTTGCGCGCGGACAACGTCAGTCTGGCGGATTATAAGGCGCGCCTGGACTTTGAACTGGGTGTGATTAACCAGATGGGTTTTGCGGGCTACTTTCTTATTGTCATGGAATTTATTGCCTGGGCAAAGGCCAACGCCATCCCGGTAGGGCCGGGGCGCGGGTCGGGTGCCGGCTCCCTGGTGGCTTATGCTCTGGGTATCACTGATCTGGATCCGTTGGAATACGACCTGCTGTTTGAGCGTTTCCTGAACCCGGAAAGAGTCTCCATGCCGGACTTTGATGTGGATTTCTGCATGGAGGGCCGGGACCGTGTCATTCAACATGTCAGTGAACTGTATGGCCACAGTGCGGTCAGCCAGATTATCACCTTTGGCACCATGGCCGCCAAAGCGGTGGTCCGCGATGTTGCAAGGGTGCAGGGTAAGCCATATGGACTGGCGGATAAGCTGTCTAAATTGATTCCCTTTGAGGTGGGCATGACCTTGAACAAGGCCATGAACGACAGCAGCGAGCTCAAGGAATTTGTCGAGCAGAACGACGAAGTCAGCGAAATCATGGAGATGGCGTACAAGCTTGAGGGTATTGTCCGCAACGTGGGTAAACATGCCGGGGGGGTGGTCATTGCCCCCAGCAACTTGACTGACTTCGTACCACTGTACACGGAAGACACCGGCGGCAGTCTGGTTTCCCAATACGACAAGGACGATGTAGAGCGTGCGGGTCTGGTTAAGTTCGACTTTCTGGGCTTAAAAACCCTGACCATCATTGATTGGACCGTGCATGATATCAACGGAGGGTTGGAACAAGACCAACCCGAGCTGAATATCGACGCGATTCCCCTGGATGATCCGGCGGCTTACGATTTGCTGCGCCGGGCTGAAACCACGGGGGTGTTCCAGCTTGAATCCCGCGGCATGAAAGAACTGATTGCCAAACTAAAACCGGATTGTATCGACGACATCATCGCCCTGGTGGCCATCTTCCGTCCCGGTCCCCTGCAATCCGGCGCCGACACGGACTATATCAACCGCAAGCACAACAAAGAGCCGGTTGTTTACCCCCACGAAAAACTTGAACCGGTCCTGGAAGGCACCTATGGGGTGGTCCTGTATCAGGAACAAGTCATGCAAATTGCCCAGGAACTGGCCGGTTTCAGCCTTGGCCAGGCGGATCTGCTGCGCCGGGCGATGGGCAAGAAAAAACCCGAAGAAATGGCCCGGGTGCGCGAGCAATTTTTGCAGGGTACGTCAGCCAACCAGGTTGATGAGAAGCTTTCTAACGAAATATTTGACCTGATGGAGAAGTTTGCCGGTTACGCATTTAACAAGTCCCATTCGGCGACATATGCGGTGGTCAGCTTTCAAACCGCTTGGTTGAAAGCCCACTATCCGGCGGAGTTTATGGCGGCTAACCTGTCCGCTGAAATGCATAATATTGATCGCATTGTGGTCTTGATTGACGAGGTCAGACGCATGCAGGTGCCTTTTCTGCCGCCCTCGGTCAACCTCAGTGAATTTAGATTCAGTGCACAGGACAACAGTATCATCTATGGCTTGGGTGCGGTGCGCGGCGTGGGTGAGGGTCCGGTGGCGAATATTGTGGAGGCACGCACCCAGGGTGTCTTTAAAGATCTGGTGGATTTTTGTTGCCGGGTTGATGCAAAAAAAGTTAACAAGCGGGTTAACGAAGCGCTGATTGCCGCGGGTGCCTTTGATGAATTTGCCTTACCCGGTGAGGATGTCAATGCCACCCGGGCCAGGTTGCACGGTCAACTGCCCCAGGCGATGCAAAGCGCTGAGCAGCAAGCGCACAATGCGGCGGCAGGCATCACTGACCTGTTCGGCGGGGTTGAG
This sequence comes from Pseudomonadales bacterium, assembly GCA_028280225.1. Taxonomy (GTDB): domain Bacteria; phylum Pseudomonadota; class Gammaproteobacteria; order Pseudomonadales; family Azotimanducaceae; genus UBA4421. The sequence goes on from JANQMF010000207.1 coordinate 3,349, forward strand.
GCCCCGCCTATTGCTGTTTGCGCCGAGCCGGCCTCAGCCCGCCAGTTGACCACCCGGGAACGTCTACAAGGAGAAAAAGAAGCGCTTGGACTGTTCCTGACAGGCCACCCTATTGAAGAGTACGAAGACGAGTTACAACATATCTGTAAACGAAAGATCGTCAAGCTGCGACCGGAAAAACGCACCCAGTGGGCTGCGGGCATGGTGGTCAGCACACGTATCATGAAATCCCGCCGCGGTGCGCCCATGTGTTTTCTGGTACTCGACGACCGCAGCGCCCGCCTGGAAGTGTCTATGTTCCCCGAGTGTTTTGAACACTATGGGCGCAAGGTCGTCAAAGATGAATTGCTGGTGCTGGAAGGTGAAGTACAGGCTGATGAGTTCAGTGGCGGCATGGCGCTGCGGGCGGAGAAAGTCTATACCATCGCTGAGGCCCGCCAGAAATTCAGCCGCGGATTTGTCATCGATTTAAGCGACACCTGTATGCCCGAGGACTTTGGTGAGCGTTTAAAAGATGTGATCAGCCCACATCGAATGCCCCGGGAAGGGTGTGGCATTTCCGTGCTGTATGCCGGTGAAGCCGCAGCCGCGCGGATCAGCCTGGGTCAGGATTGGCAGGTGCAAGCCAGCGATGATCTGTTGCGATCCTTGCGTGATGAGTTCGGCAACTGTGTGCACTTGGAATATGCAACCGGATAATGAACCCGGGCAGTCTTTTTTAGAAGCCCACCTGTATCACCAGCTTTGCAGTTTATCCGCCCAACAGCCTGTCAGCGGCTTTTGCGTGGCGTTCAGCGGAGGGTTGGATTCAACGGTTTTGCTGGCAGCTTGCGCCCGGGTGTTACAGCGTGACGCCACTACATCCCTGGGACCGCTGCGCGCAATTCATATCAACCATGGGCTTCAACCCGAAGCATCGGCCTGGGTGACCCATTGTCAACGGGTCTGCGCGGAATTGACGGTGCCCTGCGATGTGTTAACCGTCACACTTAGGCCGGGTAATCTGGAGGGTCGCGCCCGGGAAGCTCGTTATGCCGCCTTTCGTAACAACCTGAAAACCCATGAATGCCTGTTGATGGCCCATCATCAGCAGGATCAGGAAGAAACCATCCTTCAGCGTCTGTTCAGCGGGCGGGGCATTCTGCCCATGCCGGCCCGGAAAAAACTGGCAGAGGGTACGGTGCTGCGGCCATTGTTGGCGCTGGAACACGATGTGCTGCGGGCTTATGCCCAAGACCATGGCCTGGAGTGGATTGAGGACCAGAGCAACACAAACACGCGCTTTCAGCGCAACTTATTGCGCCAACGTATTCTGCCCATGGTGAAACAAGCCTGGCCCTCCATGACTTCAGGGCTGCTGCGCCTGGCCCGCATGCAGGATGGTGTACAAGCTGCCTTGGCGCACAGCTTAAGTTCGGTGACCAACCGGTTCCCCGTCAGTCTATTACCGCCGGAGGCTGACGCCCGAATGGCCTGGTTGCGCACCTACCTGCACCTGCGGGGATGTTATGCCGTAACGGACAAAGCGCTGGTGGAATTTCTGCATCAGGCAGCCCAGGCGAAACACAGTCTGCTTGTCCTGGCAACCCAACAACCTCCGGGACAGGCCATGCTCCGGGTTTACCGGGGGTATATCTATTTTGAAAACCAACCCCCGCGGATGTGGGAGCCACAACAGATTGTTTTGGGGGATGCCATGGATTGCGGCTACGGCCAACTCAGCCTGCAACCGGCGCCTGGCGAGCAGGGGCTGGCCTTTGTCTATACCGAGCCTCTGGTGGTGCGCCCACGCCGGGGCGGAGAGTACCTTGAACGGCGGGAGGGTGGCCGGGTAGCGGTTAAGGCCCTGCTCAATCAGGCCGGAATACCGCCGTGGCAACGGGCATACTACCCGCTGCTTTATCAGGGTGAACAGCTGATCTGTGTACCCGGGATAGCGGTTACCGGGCAGGCCCAGGGCTCAGCCGGCCGGCCCGGGGCCAGGGGATGTGTTGCCCGGTGGTCTGTGCGGCAATCATCCGGGCCGGCTGGAGGTGATTGATTGCGGTTTTAACGAACCCGCGGGCTAAGAAAAGGCGTTAAAAGTGGTTAAGTGGTTTGAGGTTGACCGGGGCTTTTGCTATTGTGCAATCCCATCTCGATGAGCCGCACGGCTTCAACCAACACATCCCAAGGCAGTAGTTACGCAACGTTCGTAAATACACAATGCAGTATGGATGTTGACGATGGGTTTGCATGACAAAATATATTTTCGTGAGTGGCGGTGTGGTTTCTTCCCTGGGCAAGGGCATTATCACCTCCTCACTAGCCGCGCAGTTAGAGGCCCGCAACCTACACGTTAACGTGCTCAAGATGGATCCTTATATCAATGTGGATCCCGGCACGATGAGCCCCATTCAACACGGTGAGGTTTTTGTGACCCAGGATGGGGCGGAAACCGACTTGGACCTGGGCAACTATGAACGCTTTTCCAATGCGCGCATGACCAAGGCCAACAACTTCACCACCGGGTCGGTTTATGCGGAAGTGTTGCGGCGGGAACGCAGGGGTGACTACCTGGGTGGCACGGTGCAGGTTATTCCTCATGTCACCGATGAGATTAAGCGTCGCATCCGCCTGGTCACCAAAGGCTTTGATGTCCTTATCGTGGAAATTGGCGGGACTGTTGGGGACATTGAATCCCAGCCCTTTCTTGAAGCCATTCGCCAGTTGCGTTTAGAGGTGGGCCGGGCCCATACCTTGTTTGTGCACTTGACCTATGTGCCTTACCTGCAAAAGGCCGGAGAAATCAAAACCAAGCCCACCCAACACTCCGTAAAAGAATTCCGTTCCGTTGGCTTGCAGCCGGACATTCTGATTTGCCGTTCGGAAAAACCCCTGCCTCGTTCGGCCTGCAGTAAAATTGCTTTGTTCACCAACGTTGAAGAACGCGCGGTTATTTCTAACTGGGATGTGGATTCTATCTACGAAGCCCCGCTGATCCTGCATCAGGAGGGGCTGGATGACATTGTGGTGGATCTGTTGAGCCTCGAATGTGACCCGGTAGACCTGTCCGAATGGCAGGCCGTTGTGGATGCTGAGCGGCACCCTGAGTTCCAGTTGGAACTTGCCTTTGTCGGCAAGTACCTGGATCTGCTGGATGCCTACAAGTCCCTGATCGAGGCGATTAAACACGCGGGTATTCAGACCCGGACAAAAATCAACGTGCAGTACATCGACGCGGAAGAACTGGAGCGGGACGGGCCTGGGCGGCTGTCCAATGCCCAGGCCATCTTGGTCCCGGGTGGATTTGGCGGGCGCGGATTTGAGGGCAAAATCCTCGCCGCGCGATATGCCCGGGAGCACCAGGTGCCCTATCTGGGCATTTGTTATGGACTGCATGCGGCCATTATCGACCTGGCCCGGCACCGTGCCGGTTTAACCGGTGCCCACACCACAGAGGTAGATGCCAAGGCAGAACATGCCGTAGTGGGCCTGATCACAGAGTGGATGGATGCTGACGGCCATCTCGAACGCCGTCATGCAGAAGGGGATCTGGGCGGGACCATGCGCCTGGGTGAACAGTCCTGCGTCCTCAACCAGGGCACCCTGGCTGAACGCGTTTATGGTCAGTCCGTGGTGCGCGAACGCCACCGGCACCGCTACGAGGTTAACAACCACTACATCCCGACCCTGGAAAAAGAAGGCCTGGTTGTGGGTGGGCGCTCGGAAGATGGTGAACTGGTGGAAATGATCGAGCTGAGTGACCACCCGTGGTTCCTGGCTTGCCAGTTTCATCCGGAATTCACCTCCTCGCCACGCAAGGGCCACCCCCTGTTCAGTGGTTTTGTCCGGGCGGGATTGGCGCACGCGGGCATTCATGATGTGTCTCTGTCGCCGGTGGAGCCGGTCCGGGAACAATCTGCGATAAACGATTAAACTGATCCATCTTAAGTACAGGAAACATCAAAAACTGCTATGGCTAAAATCACCTCCATAACCGCAAGGGAAATATTAGACAGTCGCGGCAACCCCACCGTCGAGGCGGATGTGCATACCGATAGCGGACATATGGGCAGGGCGGTTGCCCCCAGTGGGGCTTCAACCGGCAGCCGGGAGGCATTGGAACTGCGGGACGGTAATGCCCGGCGTTATCTGGGCAAGGGGGTCACCACCGCGGTGGGTCATGTTAACGGGCAGATTGCCGAGGCCCTAAAAGGCATGTCTGTCCTCGAACAATCCGCCTTAGACGAAAAGATGCTGGCCCTGGATGCCACGGATAACAAATCTAATCTGGGTGCCAATGCCATGTTGGCGGTTTCCCTGGCTGCAGCAAAAGCGGCGGGTGAAGTCCAGGGTATTCCGCTGTTTGTGCATATCAACAACCTGGCCGGACAACCCCGGATGTGTATGCCGGTGCCCATGATGAATATTCTCAACGGCGGTGAACACGCGGACAACAACGTAGACATCCAGGAATTTATGATCCAACCGGTCGGGGCGGATTCATTCAGCGAAGGCTTGCGTGCCGGTGCTGAGATTTTTCATCACTTGAAGAAAGTGCTGCAGGGGCGCGGCCTGGCCACTGCGGTGGGGGACGAGGGGGGATTTGCCCCCAATCTCGACTCCAATGCCCAGGCTCTGGAGGTGATTGCAGAAGCGGTGCACGATGCCGGGTATGCACTGGGCAGGGACATCACCCTGGCCCTGGACTGTGCCGCGTCAGAATTTTACGTAGACCAGGAGTACCGGCTGGCCGGTGAGGGCAAAAACTATACACCCGCAGCCTTTGTTGACTATCTGGCAGAACTTGCGGACAAACACCCCATCGTGTCCATTGAAGATGGTATGGATGAAGGAGACTGGGACGGCTGGAAGCAGCTGACCGACAAGATTGGTGGCAAGGTGCAGCTGGTGGGTGATGACCTGTTTGTCACCAATACGGCCATCTTAAAGCGTGGTATTGATGCCGAGGTTGCCAATTCCATTTTGATAAAGTTCAATCAAATCGGCACCCTGACCGAAACCCTGCAGGCGATTAACATGGCTGCGCAAGCCGGATACACCAGTGTGATTTCCCACCGTTCCGGCGAAACTGAAGATACCACCATTGCCGACCTGGCGGTGGGCACCGGAGCCGGGCAAATCAAAACAGGGTCATTGTGCCGCAGCGACCGGGTTGCCAAATACAATCAGTTGTTACGCATTGAGAGTTTATTGGGCGACAACGCTGTTTACCCCGGTCGCGCCGCCATAAAAAACCAGGCATGATAAGACGATGAAATGGTTAGTTGTGGTATGTATTGCCATCCTTTGCTGGCTGCAATATGGCCTGTGGTTTGGCCAATCCGGCTATTTTGCCCAACAGCGTTTGCACAGCCAGCTCGATCAGCAACTGCAAAAAGCAGATGTCCTTCGCCAGCGCAATAAAATTCTCATGGCTGAGGTCATGGCGCTCAAAGAAGACAACAGCGTCCTCGAGGCACGGGCAAGAAGAGATCTGGGGATGGTTAAAGCCGGAGAAATATTTTACTTGATTCCGGAATCGTCCCCCTAAATGTCCCAAATCCCACTCAACCTGAGTGAGCCCCTGCGCAAACGCCCCAGCGGGGTGATCAAGAAAACAGCGGATGACTTTGTGGTGGAGGAAGTACTTGATCTCTCCTTTACCGGCACCGGTGAGCATGCCTACTTTTTTGTGCAAAAGGTTGAACGCAATACCCAGGATGTGGTGCGGGAGATTGCCGGGGCCTACGGGGTCCCTGAATTAGACGTGGGTTTTGCCGGCCGCAAGGACAAGCGAGCCATCACCCGGCAGTGGTTCAGCGTATGTACCCCGGAAA
>JANQMF010000030.1 GCA_028280225.1 Pseudomonadales bacterium
GAATGAGCTGCGCGTAGACTTCATCTTTGAGCTCTCGTCTTTCTTTCCTTGTTGGTGTGCGTCCAGTGCGGGCCTCAAACGCTTGCTCCCGCTCGCCCAGTGATTCATTTACCACCGCTGAAGGCAAAACCCGACTTTGCAACCTCAGCTGCATCAAATCAGATCCAGCCAGACTACGACACAATAGTTCGCCAACCTCACTGACAGGTGGTTCAAACCCGAAGCTGCGTTCACCTTGAGGAGAGCAGGGTTTAAACGAAGCAGTTTCAAGTTTTTTGTTTAAATCCGCCTCTGTCTCAGGCCAGTCACTAAGAATACGGTAAAAACGGAGATTTTTTGTCATGTAATGCCCTAACGAAGGGCGCGGATTGTACAGCCAATCCATGGTAAGACAAAGTAAATAGCTGCTGTGCAAGAACAAGCTGGACAACAAGGTGAGCTGAAGAAGTGGTTCCGCTAACCGACTTCAACCAAGATGTGTCTAACCCCATTTGCATTTCATATCGTCAACTGACTTTTCGACCAGATTACGCAATACCGACAGATCTATTGATTGCAATCGACCAAGGTACAAACAAGAACGCCCCAACTTGTGTTTTCCGAGTTTGCTTAAATCCTGCTTATAGCTGGAAAACCCAGGCATGATGTAAACCACCATGTTGGCCTTTCGTGGAGCAAATCCGGTCAAGAAGCTATCCCCCTCCCTACCGCTTTCGTAAACATAATGATATTGGCCAAATCCAACGATAGAAGGCCTCCACATTTGCGCCTCTTCACCAGTTATCTCAGACATCATCAATAACAAGGTGAGCGCATCTTCTTTGCGACCCTTATGTTCCAAGGAATGAATATATTCAACAACATTACCTGAGCGCGGGCGCGTCTTGTTATTAGCTTGCTTTTGAGATGGCATTACCAGTGTCTCCAGCAGGTTGGGTCCGAAACTTAACACGGCACGTGATATCCAACCAGCGATCTGTGCATCCCATACCTGCCTCCCGAACCGACCGCCACAGCAGCCGATATCCGACCGTGTGTCGCTTGTACGTGAATGAGTGTCCAGTGTTTGCGGGTGTGTTCGACTTGCAAGACACCGAAGGATACTGGCACAGACGCGTCAATTTCTATTAAAGTCAGGTGTGTGTCCTAATACGGCCCAGGCGTGTGTCCTAGTACGGCCTTCCTAGTACGGCCTCCCAATACGGCCAATAGGGTGAGGACAAAGGGTTAGGAGGATCAAACGTGGCCTTAAACAAGACAAACCCTGGCGAAGCTCGATGCCCTGGTCCAAGTACCCGGGACATTATCATCGCGGATGCTGACGGGGCGCCGGAGGTGTTGACCGAAGAGTCTTACCAGTTCTTAGGTGACACAGACATTCCGTTTAGTCGCTATACGTCAAAACGTCACTACGACAACGAAATTCGCAATATGTGGTCCCGTACCTGGCAATGGGCTTGTCGAGAAGAACATATATCAAAACCCGGCGACTATTATACTTACGATGTTGGGCCTTATTCGTGCCTTGTGCTACGTGACCATACCGCTCGGATTCGAGCCTATATCAATTCTTGTCCTCACCGGGGTATGCAATTCACTGGCGCAGGTGAACAAGGACACGCTAAACAATTTGTCCGATGTCCATTTCACGGCATGAGTTGGCATCTTGATGGCAACTTGCGTGAAATCCCATGCCGCTGGGACTTCCCTCACGTAGACGAAGAGAATTTTAATCTCATTGAAATCCCCAGTGACACCTGGGGTGGTTTTGTGTTCGTCAATTTTGATCGCAACGCCAGCCCCCTCGCCGACTATCTCGAAGTGCTACCTCGACATTTCGAAAGCTGGCCTCTTGAAGACAGATATGTTGCCCTGCATATGGAAAAAATCCTTCCAGGAAACTGGAAAATGTGCCTGGAAGCGTTTTTGGAGGCTTATCATGTTTTGGCCACACACCCTGAAGGTTTGTACACAGCTGGCGATGCAAATGCTCAATACGATATCTTTGGTCACAACGTATCCCGTTTTGTACACACCGTGGGTTACCCTAGTCCGCATCTGCCAAAGCAATTAAGTGAAGAAGAACTATTTGCAGCCTTGGGACACGACCCAAAGTCACTACCGGAAGGTGTGGGCGCTCGCCAACAACACGCGAGCCTGCAACGCGAGAAATTGGGATCCGAGTTTGGTGTAGATCTGACCGGTTTAAGCAATTCAGAGATGCTCGACTCTATTGAGTATTTCCTGTTTCCCAATGCATGTTTCTTCCCGGGCGTAACCATACCGCTTATCTATCGATTTCGACCCTTGGACGTGGACCACTGTATTCACGAGATCATGATGCTTAAACCTTACCCAAAGGAGAAAACACCGCCGGCACCCGCCAGTGTCATTAAATTAGGAATAGAAGACTCCTACACTACCGTCGCAGATTTTGCCGCCACCGGCTTAGCCTTTGTCCTCGACCAGGACACAGAAAATTTTCACCGCCAACGTGCCGGAATTAAGGCTGCACAAAAAGAGGGACAAACCCTAGGCAACTACCAAGAGGCGAGAATTCGCCAATTTCACCTCACACTAGACACATACCTTGATCAAGACACATACCTTGATCAGCACATGACCAATCGATAGGAAAGTTAACATGCAAAAACTTGGTTGGCCCTTCCTTGCCGGTCGCAACATCACCATTAACAAAGCCGATGGCGTGTATCTGTACGATGATCGCGGCAGAGAAATTATTGACGCTGCAGGCGGCGCCATTGTTGCCAACGTTGGCCATGGGCGCGATCGCGTTGTTGAAGCCGTTGCAGAGGCTACCCGCCAGCACAGTTATGTAGTGCCTCCCTGGTTAACACCCAGCCGCCAAGCCATGCTGGATGTACTGGGTGAGCACTGGCTCCCGGACCATCTGACCCGGGTACATTGCACATCCGGTGGCACAGAGGCCAACGAAGCGGCAATGAAAATTGCCCTTCACTATCAACAAGCCATTGGAGAAGCCAACCGGACGAAAATTATCGGTCGGTCAATCAGCTACCACGGCACCACACTGGCCACCGCGTCTATCAGCGGACACCCCAACCGCAAACACGGCCTGCTGGGTGCGCTACCAAAATTTCCCGAAGTCGCAAGCCCGTACCCCCTGCGTTGTCCGTTAGGCAGTTACCACCCAAATGCAGGGCAATACTATGTAGATCTACTTGAGGACATTATCGTTAGTGAAGGTCCGCAGAGTATCGCCGGTTTTTTAGCTGAGCCGATTATCGGATCATCAGGCGGAGCGATCACACCACCAGATGACTACTGGCCGGCCGTGACCGACTTGTGCTCACGCTATGGCGTGTTGCTGATTATGGACGAGGTTATGACCGGTTTTGGAAGGACCGGTAAAAAGTTTGGTCATCAACATTGGCAAATTGAGCCCGATATCCTCGTGAGCGGCAAGGGGTTGGCAGGAGGCTATGCTCCGTTGGGCGGTGTTTTCGCTTCTGAAAAAATTGGTCTGGCCATCGAAGAAGCAAATTATCCTGTCATGTTTAATACTTTTGGTGCCCACCCGGCTGCTTGTGCTGCGGCTGCAGAAGTGCTGTCGATTATGGTGGAGGAACAACTGGTGCAGCGATCAGCAAGTATGGGTGACTATCTTCATCAACAACTTCACGCCGCTTTTGACCAACATCCTAACGTTGCCGAGGTTCGCGGTAAGGGGCTGTTTGCCGCGATAGAGATAGTGGCCGACCGGGAAAGCCTGGAAAAATTTGATATTGATCTGCAGGTGTCTGGCCGTGTGGTCGCAAGTGGCTTAAAGCACGGGGTATTTTACTACGGCGGCGGCACCGGCGAAGTCAGGGATATCGTCTGCATGGGCCCACCCTTTATCGTGTCAGAATCACAATGTGATCAAATTGTCTCTGTCCTTCGACAATCTGTTGATGAAGTTATTGAGGCCATATGAACTTTGCCACCGGTATTGCGTGTTTCCGTCAAGGCATCACTCTTGCCCGCTCCCGTGAAGCTCTCCCCTATATTGCTGCGCCGGCATTGGTAAGTGTGCTCATCATAGGCGCTGGATTAGGTTTGGGCTTTAGCTACGTTGATGACCTGTCAACATATTTGCAGGATCTTCTTCCGGATTGGTTAGATTTCCTGCACCTTGTGGTTGCACCCTTACTGTATTTGCTGGGCATACTGATCGGAGCATGGCTGTTTGGCTTGGTGGCCGCAATAATTGGTTCTCCGTTTTTGGGTGATCTTGCTGCTCATACCACCAAGACAATTTCAGACCGGCAAGTCATCAACGACCGTCCGTGGTGGCAAGAAATCGCCCCTTCGTTACTCAGGGAACTACGTAAGCTGGGCTATCACATCCCACGCCTAATGCTTGTTGTGATCCTTAGCATCATTCCGGTTTTAAACACACTGTCGCCAATTGTCTGGCTGATGTTTGGCGCCTGGATGATGAGTGTCCAATTCTGCGACTATTTCAGCGAAAACGCTGACCAACCATTTCGCCAAACTTTATCTCAGCTGAGGGAGCAACGTGGCGCAGCTCTGGGATTTGGCATGTGTGTGTCCCTTACAATGGGCATTCCCGTGTTGAACTTTCTGGTTGCCCCAATTGCTGTAATTGGTGGCACTATTTTGATGCATCGCATCAATCATGACGTCAAATCCTTGCAGGAACACACATAGCGCACTTTGTTGGTGCATCTTTATGACGTCAGCGTTTTCGCGGACCTGTTTGTGTATTCTATGTTTGCACGTGTGTGTCCTACGCGTATCTTTACCGCCGGATTTCTGCGCGCGTGTGTCCCGTGTCTGAATGTGAATGTGCGCGCGTGTGTCCCGCGTCTGAATGTGAATGTGCGCGTGTGTGTCTCGTGCCTGAATGTATTGCGCGTGTGTGTCCCATTCGCAATTGCCGCACAAGCGTGAGAAAACTCCCAAAAAATTGCTTACCTTTGGCCAGGGACAACGCGTTACACTCAGAATCCATGGACGCCAGCGGGCTCCAAAGAAAGTGAATTGATAATTTTTGTCTTTCCATTTACCGTAAATTGGGTTGCATATCCGCCAAAATAAGAAATAACAAATAGGGACAAATCTTGGCCACTCAAGCAAAGAAATCATCCACATACCACGAATGGCACGCGCAAGCTGTCGAAGACGACAGCCGCACCGGCGCCGACCTCTGGCGCCGCCGGGATGCCAGCACACTCTACGACTACCGGGTTATTCGTCGTCGCTACAATGAACTGCGCAGCATCCGCGAATCCGGTGACATAAAAGCCCTTCTCTTCTACATGCACGAGGGTTTCCACGGCAACATGGCGGGAATGGGTTCGCCAACCCTCTACTCCCGGGCCAAGGCGGGTACCAAGGAACTGATCAGCAACTACATCTACGAAATGGTGGCTGCCCTGGAACAATTGGAACAAGCTTCCGCGGATGAGATATCCCCCCAGGAGAAGCTTGCCTTTTTCCGCCGGGCCTCCAGCTGTTTTGGGCGTACCGCCCTAATGCTCAGCGGCGCCGGTTCACTGGGCCCGTTCCACATCGGAGTGTTGAAAGCTCTTGCGGAACAGGACCTGTTGCCCCAAGTGATCAGCGGTGCCAGTGCCGGGTCGGTGATGGCCGCCATTGTCGGCACCCACCACCGGGAAGAACTGCTGGCCACCTTGAGTGACGAGTCCAAAGTGGCAATGAACACCGGTGAGAACGGTGAGGCCGGCGGACAGTTAAGTAAAAACGACTTGGCTGGAATGGTTGAAAACCTCATCCCGGACCTTACCTTCGAAGAGGCTTTCCAGAAAACCGGTCACTATATCAACATATCCGTTGCCCCTACCCAGATTAATCAGCGGTCGCGCCTGCTGAACGCCATCACCTCACCCAATGCCTGTATCCGGGAAGCAGTGATGGCATCCTGCGCCATTCCCGGCATTTTTCCACCCGTCACCCTGGCGGCCAAAAGCGCCAACGGGGAACGCAAACCCTACATCGCCTCACGCAAATGGGTCGACGGCTCAATCAGCGACGACTTGCCGGCTAAGCGCCTCACCCGGTTGTACGGCGTTAACCATTTCATCAGCAGTCAGGCCAATCCAGCAGTGTTATGGATGATCCCGGATCCCAACCAGGACAATATGTTTGCCCAGATCTTTGGTGTCTACCAGGCTGCTGCCCGGGATGTATCAAAAGCCGTCTATCCCTTCACCATGAATCTTGTGCGCAACTTTTATCCTATCAACATCATGACACGCACCTGGTTTGGACTGATCACCCAGGAGTACACCGCAGACATCAATATACTGCCGCGGCAACGCTGGTATAACCCCGCAAAACTGGTGGCCAGGCTCTCAACCGAGGAGACCAACGGTTTAATCAGCGACGGTGAGCGCGCGACCTGGCCAAAAATAGAAATGATCAAAAACTGTACCGCTGTCAGCAGAACCATCGACAATGCCCTGAAGCGCCTGGAATCACCTTGAATTGAGTGCCGGGGGCTACGCCCCCGGCAACAAGCGCCTTTGGCTGCTCCCAGCGCAGCACCTAAATTTCACAAAGCGGTGATAAACTGCCTCTTTTGGCGGTAGAAAAACTATGCAGCGGGAATTCGACATCATCATTTGGGGGGCAACGGGCTTCACCGGCAAGCTGGTTGTTGAATACATGCAACGCAACTACGGCGGCGGCAACCTCACCTGGGCAATGGCCGGCCGCAATATCAGCAAACTCACCGGGGTAAGAGACCTTTACGGCACCAACGTGCCCCTCCTTGAGGCAAATGCCCTCGACCCGCAAGCCCTGGGCGAACTGGTGGCAAAAACCAAGGTGATCCTCACCACCGTGGGGCCCTATGCGCGCTATGGTTCAGAGCTGGTGGCTGCCTGTGCTGCCCACGGCACCCACTACTGTGATCTCACCGGCGAAGTTCACTGGATGCACAAGATGATCCACACCCACCAGGAACAAGCCCGGGAGTCCGGCGCCCGCATCGTGCACACCTGTGGCTTTGACAGCATTCCTTCAGACCTGGGGGTCTTCTTCCTGCAGAAACATATGCAGCAGACCTACAACACCCCGGCCCGTGAGGTTAAATATCGAGCCAAGGCTTTTAAAGGCGGTTTCAGCGGCGGCACCATCGACAGCATGATGGCCATGATGGAGCAGGCCAAGACAGACCCGGCCATCAAGGACATCATCGCAGATCCTTATGCCCTCAACGAAAAATACCGTGGCCCGGACGGCCTGGACCACAACCGCCACTACTACGACAACGATTTTAAGTCCTGGGTGGGCCCCTTTGTTATGGCAGCCATCAATACCCGGGTTGTCCGGCGCAGTAACGAACTGCTCAACATGGCCTATGGCCAGGGCTTTTCCTACAACGAGGGTACCCTCACCCAGGATGGCTTCGGCGGGCTGATGGGTGCTGCAGCCCTGGGCATGGGCTCATCTGCCATGAATTCTCTGGCCGCCCTGGAGCCGGCGCGCAAACTCATGCAAAACTTTTTGCCCAAACCCGGTGAAGGCCCAAGCCAGGAACAAATCGACAATGGCTTTTTTGAAATTGAACTGGTGGCAAAACACCCCACAGACAGCAGCAAAGATGTACGCGCCGTCGTCAAAGGTGACAAAGACCCGGGTTACGGTTCCACCGCAAAAATGTTAGCCGAAAGCGCGGTATGCCTGGCCCAGGATGATCTGACCGTAGGTGGGGGCTTCTGGACACCCGCCAGTGCCATGGGAGACCAACTGCTGGAACGCCTGCCAGGCAACGCCGGAGTGACCTTTACCCTGATCTGACCCGGATCAGTCCACACCCGGCCTGGGTGTATCCCGGCGTGTTAAGCGTGCCAGATACACCGTGCCCAGCATCATCAGCACAGTCACCACACTCAGGCCGGCTAAAGACATTTCAAAACCTCCACTTTGATCATAAATCAAACCCATTCCCAGGGGACCCAATACGCCGCCAACTTCCGCGGCTGAAAAGAATAGTCCACTGGCCACGCCGGCACGCTGGTCACCTATCCCCGGCAACTCAACCAGGGTGAGAATCAGCACCGTCATCATGCTTGAGCGGGCAATCCCCTGCAGGATCAGGCCACTCACCAGGGGCAAGCCTTCATGGCACAGCAACAACAGACTGGCCCCCAGAGCCGCCGCGCACAAACCCAACAATATATAGTAGCGGCGCTGAGGTGTGGCCAGGCGTGGAATCAACAACGAACCCAGAATACCCACCAGGGTGGGTATGGCCGCCCAATACCCTGCCCGGGTTGGGGTCATGCCGCCGCTGCGTAATATTTCCGGCAGCCAGTTGCTCAGACCGTGGTTGTACATAAACACCCCTACGCTCATCAACAACACAACTTTCACCGCTGGTGAAGCCAGCAGTTCACGCATAATGTGCAGTTGGGGTTTGGGAATCTGGTCCGTTTGCCCCTTGTTTAACAAGTGTCCGGCCACAAGCCACCACAAGCCGCCGGCCAACAAGGTGATCAACGCCCACAGCACCATCACCCCGCGCCAATCCCCATGTAGCAGCGGCAGCAGCCAGGAATTGGTCAGGGTCAGGCAAACCACACCGCCAATGGCAGGCCCTGTCATATAAATGCCCATGGCCAGACCGCGCTGGCTGCCGCTGAACAGTTCCGCCACTACCTTGGGTGCACCGCTGGAAACAATGGGACCACCCAGCCCAAACAACATCACCGCTGCCAGAAAACTCCAATAGTCCACCGCCACACTCCGGCCCAGGGCAGACAACCCAATCAGCAGGGCACCAATGAACAGGGCCGGGCGCGGCCCCAAACGGTCGATCAGAATGCCGCAGGGGACCGCGGAAAAAATGTATACCAACTGCCAGGCCCCCATGACACTACCCATGGCGGCATAAGACATCGCCAGATCGTTTTGAATGGGCAGCACCAGAGGTGCCAGACTGGCGGCGACCAGGCCAAAGCTGGCATACAACAGCCACAAGCCGGCCAAAATCCACCACCTTGTGGATGACACTATCGGTTATCCGAAAAGCAGCTCTGGGCTAAATCACCTCTTCGGGTTCAACAATGGTGAAATTCAGGTTGTAGTTCGACACCGGTAGCTGGCGCACCCGGGTACCCGTTGCCTGATAAATGGCGTTGGCCAACGCCGGCGCAATACCCGGTGTCCCGGGTTCCCCGGCACCACCCCAGGTTTCCCCACTGTTTATAATGTGAGTCTCAATCACCGGCGCCTGTGGCATACGCACCATTGGATAATCGTGAAAGTTACCTTGCACAACCGCACCGGCTTTGATCTGCACATCCCCATACAGGGCAGCAGATAACCCGTAAATAATGCCGGATTCCATTTGCGCGGTTAATCCGTCCGGAGAGACGGCAAAACCCGGATCCACCGCACAAACCACACGATCTACCTTAACGTTACCATTGTCCACGGTCACCTCAACCACTTGAGCCACCAGCGATCCAAAAGACTCCTGCAGAGAAATACCCCGCCCCCGGCCCTTAGCCATGGGGGTATCCCAGCCCGCCTTGCGGGCTGCCACATCCAGCACCTGCAGGTGCCGGGGTTTATCCGCCAGCAACTCCCGGCGCAGCAGGTACGGATCTTTGTCCGCAGCCTCCGCCACTTCGTCAAAAAACGCCTCCGTGAAAAATCCGTGTTGGGAGTGATCTACACTGCGCCAGGGACCAAAGGGCACATGGGTGGGACTGTCCGTGTAGTGGATGTGCTGGTTGGCCACCGCATAGGGTATGGTGGGTGCTTCCACCGGCTCATGCTTTTCGTGATAAAGGTTATCCCAGGCCACAACCTCCCCCTGGGTGGAAACCGCCGCCCGAAATTGTGAAGCCACCGCCGGCCGATAGTGATCGTGCCGCACATCTTCTTCCCGTGACCAGATCAGCTTCACCGGCACACCCGCAGCAGCGGACAGCCTGGCTGCCTGAATCGCCACATCAGCGTTAATGCGCCGGCCAAAACCGCCGCCCATAACATGTTGATTCACGTTAACCTGCTGAACGTCAAAACCCAGCGCATCCGCCACTTCATGCCGGAAGCCCAGTGGGTTTTGCGAACCTACCCACATCTCACAACGGCCGTTGTGCACATGGGCGGTGGCATTCATGGGTTCCATGCACGCATGGGCCAGGAACGGAACCTGATAGGTGGCTTGCACTATCTTGCCACCAGACTCGGCAGCGGCGAAAGCGCCATTCACGTCACCCACCTGAACATCAGCGTCACTTTCACCCGTCTCCCGGGCAGCCTGCATATCCGCATTAAACTGCTGGTACAGCTTGTCGCTGTCCAGACTGTCGTTCGCGGTTTCAGTCCACTGGGGCTGGATCTTGCCCAAGGCCTGGCTGGCCTGCCAGTACCCATCCGCCACAACCGCCACCGCATCGTCCAGGGTAAATACCCCAACCACACCCGGCAGGGCTTCAGCCTGGGCCTTTTGTTCCCCATTAATACCTGCAAGGGTGGCACCAAATACCGGTGCGGCGAAAATGGCGGCATACTTCATTCCCTCAACCTCAGCGTCGATGGCAAAGCGGGTGCTGCCATCCACCTTGCCGGGAATATCCAGGCGCGGCAAACTCCGGCCCATCAGCTTGAATTCATCCGCGGATTTTAGTTTGGGCGAACGGGAGGGTGAGATTTGTCCGGCCGCTTCAGCAAACTCCGCAAATTCGGCGCGTTGTTTGGTGGGCGGATGAAGCAGTTCCGAATTTTGCGCAATAATTTCCGCCTTGGGCACACCCCAGGCATCCGCTGCCGCCGCTGCCAAAGATTCCCGTGCTGCTGCCCCGGCCACCCGCATACCATGTACCCCGGTGGTGCGCACACTGGAACTGCCGCCGGTCACCTGCATGCGCATGGCCTTGGTAATCTGCAAAAACAGACCGTCCACAGTGGGGACCAAGGCTTTGGGAATCTGCATGTCTCCCAGAATGTAACCCTTGCCCATGGCCCAGTTGGCATATTCGTCTTCCGCCGGAGCTTCTTCAAAACCCACATCTTGCCAGCGGGCACCCATCTCGTCAGCCAACATTTGCGCTAAGACGGTCTGAGCCCCCTGGCCCATCTCGCTGTGGGGTATAATTGCGGTAATCTGATTGTCCGCTCCCACCTTAACCCAAACGTTAACCAGATGTTCATCGTCAGCGGTGACCAGACCCGCCAGATCCGGCGCCCGGTGCCCCGGACGCAAGGCAACGCCAATCGCCAGCCCACCGCCGGCCAAAACACCGGCGGTGATAAATCCCCGGCGTGTCCATTTACCTTTTTTGCCACTCACTTTTTCACCCTGCTCAACATTGTCCGCTGTTGGTTCAGCCATGTTGCACCTCCTCTTGCAGATCAGCCGGGTCGAACATCTGCACGTCACCCCCCGCCGCTACCTTAATGGCCTTGCGAATGCGGCCGTACATGCCACATCGGCAAATATTGCCTGCCATGGCCTGGTCGATGGCCTCGTCATCCGGGTTGGGGTTATTCTCCAACAAAGCCACCGCCGACATAATCTGTCCAGACTGACAATAGCCGCACTGAGGCACCTGTTCGGCAATCCAGGCCTGTTGCACCACATGCAGATCATCCCCACCGCCAATACCTTCTATGGTGGTGATCTCGCCACCGGCAACCGCACTCACCGGTGTTACGCACGACCGGATTGGGCTGCCGTTCAGATGTACCGTGCAGGCCCCGCACTGGGCCATGCCGCAGCCGAACTTAGTGCCGGACAGGTGCAGGTTTTCCCGGATAGCCCATAACAACGGCATATTGGGATCCACATCAAGCTGATGAGTTTGCCCGTTAACGCGCAGTGTTATCATATGAATCCCCGTATCTTCTGTTTTGCCCGGATAGTATCACCCGCATTTCTACAGTCCAGAACTAATCTCAGGCCCCGGCAGTCTGCTTACCGCAGACGCCTAGTCGAATTGCTTTTCCCCGCTGGCAAATATTAGATAAACAATCAGACCAACAAGGGTAATCCCACCCGCGACCTGAAATACCAGGGCCCAGGACCCGGTCTGTTGCAGGATAAATCCGCTCACAGTGACGCCGATAATGCCCGGGATGGTGCCAAAGGTATTGGTAATCCCCATCAGCCGTCCGGCCTGGTTGGGGGCAATGTCCATATGGTTAATGGCAAAACCGCCGGTGACAAAGGCACCCAGGCCGGTACCGATACACATAACGGTAATGGCAAGCCACGCTGAGTCCATCTCACCCACCACAAACAACGCCGCCGCCAGCCCGCCAAAGCCGATGGTTTGGCATATCTTGCGCACCCGGGTCACCGCCACGCCCTGTTTCACCATACGGTCCGCCACCTGACCGGCAACGTTTAAAAACACAAAGGATACAAAGTGCGGCAACATACTGACCAGACCGGAGTTTGCAAAGGTGAACCCCAATCCCTGGGTAACAAAGGTGGGCAGCCAGGAGAGCAGTACGTAGACCGACCAGTTGTTACAGAAGTGAGCCACGATAATCGCCCATACCGGCTTCGAGCGGAGCAGTTGCAGAACCGTGGTGGGATCCGGATTGTCCACCTGCTCCGGCATGCCTTGGGATATTTCCTGCCGTTCCGCCGCAGATACGTTCGGGTGGTCTTCCGGAGACCTGGCGACCATAAAGTACCAGGCGACATACCAGACAAAACCCACCGCACCAAATAGATAAAATATCCACTCCCAGCCCAGATGGATGGCAATGATCGGCGCCACCAGCAAAGCCGCCACCTGGCCAATGGGGATACCGCTGTTCGACAAGGCCATGGACCGGGCCCGCTCCGCCACCGGAATCCACTTTGCATACAACGCATATATTGAGGGGAAAGTGACACCCTCACCCATGCCCATCAGCACCCGAGCACTGACCAGCGCCGCAAGGCCCAGGGCGGCCGCCCAGGGGGTGACCAGGGTGAACAGCGACCACCAGATGACACCAATGCCCAATACCACCTTGCCGCCGTAGCGATCCGCCAGGTAACCGCCCAAAAATTGTGTAAGCAGATAACCAAAGTAAAAACAGGACAGGATGATACCCTGCATAGCCGCGTCCCAACCGTATTCCTCGGCCATGGGAATAATGGCAATGGAGATATTGACACGGTCGATATAACACACAAAAACCGCGCAAAAACAAAGAAACACCAGCGAATAGCGCTCTCGCCACTGCTGTAATATCAGCACTTCTAAATCTCCCTCACCAATTAACTACCAGGTATCAACGTTGGGCCGCTTTTTACCGGCGCGGGGCGGCACCGGTGGAATAGACTGAAGCCCACGCGCAATCCACTTGCGGCTGTCCGCCGGATCAATCACATCGTCCAGTTCAAAATGCGAAGCCATGTTCACCGCCTTGCCCCGTTGATACATATCCGCCACCATCTTTTCGTAAGCTTCAGCCCGCTCCTTCGGGTCTTCGATGGCCTGCAGCTCTTTGCGGTATCCCAGTTTTACCGCACCCTCCAAGCCCATGCCGCCAAACTCCCCGGTGGGCCAGGTCACGGTAAACAACGGCGCCTTAAAACTTCCTCCGGCCATGGCTTGGGCGCCCAGGCCATAACCCTTGCGCGTAACAATGGTCATCAACGGCACATCAATATTGGCAGAGGTAACAAACATACGCGCGGCATGCCTGACCACCGCTGTTTTTTCCACCTCCGGACCCACCATAATGCCGGGACAATCACACAGCGATAAAATAGGGATATCAAAGGCGTCACACAGTTGCATAAAGCGAGTCCCTTTGTCCGCACCGGGAGCGTCAATGGCTCCGGACAGGTGAGCAGGGTTGTTGGCAATCAGTCCCAGCGGGCGGCCTTCCACCCGAATAAAACAGGTGATAATCCCAACACCCCAGTCTTTGCGCAATTCCAGTACAGAATCCACATCCGCGATACCTTCAATCACTTCGCGCATGTCGTAGTAACGCAGGCGGTTTTCCGGCACCACAAACCTCAACTTGCGCGGGTCGGGGGCCTCCCATTCCTGCACCGCCCCCTGGAAGTAAGACAAATACTGACGCGCCGCGGCCACCGCCTCCGCCTCGTCCTTAACCGCAATGTCCACCACCCCGTTGGGGACCTGCACATCCATGGGCCCTACTTCTTCCGGCCGAAAGACCCCCAGGCCACCGCCCTCGATCATGGCGGGCCCGCCAATACCGATATTTGACCCTGCCGTTGCAATAATCACATCACAACAGCCCAACAAAACCGCATTGCCGGCAAAACAGCGTCCGGTGGTAATACCGACAATGGGCACCAGGCCCGACAATTGTGCAAAGTAGGTAAAGGCCCAGCAATCCAGTCCCGCAACACCGCTGCCGTCGGTATCTCCCGGGCGGCCACCACCCCCTTCCGCAAACAATACCGTGGGCAGCCGGAAACGTTCCGCCACCTCAAACAGCCGGTCTTTTTTGGCATGGTTTTTCATCCCCTGGGTGCCCGCCAGGACCATGTAGTCATAAGACATGATCATGGCCCGGGATTTTTGTTCACCAAACAAGTCACCGTTAATTTGCCCCAGGCCGCAAACCATGCCGTCACCGGTGGTATTTTTAATCAGGTCATCAATGGACCGGCGGCGTCTTTGTCCCGCCAGGACCACCGAACCGTATTCCACAAAGGTGTCCGCATCACACAGGTCAGCCACGTTTTCCCGGGCGGTGCGATGACCTGTTTTACGCCGCTTGGCCACCGCCGCCGGCCGGTTTTCATCCAGGCCCGCCGCCTGCCGGTCAAAAACCTCCCGCAAGTCCGGGCGGATATAGTCCAGATCGAAGGCTTGCGCCTGATCCTCCCGGGCAGCATCCACCGCTTCTTCTTTTAGAACAATCAACGGATGGCCGGCAAAGACAGCATCCCCCGGCGCCACCCCCAGGCGTTGCACAGTGCCACTGACCGGGGCACGCACCTCGTGCTCCATTTTCATGGCCTCCATCACCAGCACCAGCTTACCCGCATAAACCTCATCACCCGGCGCCACCTCAAAACTCACCACCGTGCCCTGCATGGGTGCGCGAATGGCAACAGAGCCCTCGGGGAGGTTTTCATCAACCAGCGCCAGGGTCTGCACGGCATCAGCGCTGGCCAAACCGCCGGACTTACCGTGCTCCAGGACCGCCAGGGGATCTGACGGATCCACCTTAACCCCGGCAATCACACCCGCCTGTTCATCCCCGGCGGCTATCGGTGTATTACCCTCAAGGGGAGCCGCCAATTGCGCGCCATGATTGTCGACAAAACCGGTTGTGACCGTTTGCTCAGCCAGGGCAGGATGGGCCAGCAGGTTTTGCAGAAATACCTTGTTAGTGGCCACCCCCGCAATATCAAAGTCCGTCAGCGCCCGGCGGCAACGCTGAAGAACGTAAGCAAAGTCAGAACGCTTGTCAGAGACAATCAGCTTGGCCAACAGCGAGTCATAGTGCGGGCTGGTGGTGTAACCGGCATAACCGTAGGTGTCTACCCGAACCCCGGGTCCCGTGGGCGGCGCAAAGGTCTGTAACCGACCACCCGATGGGGTAAACGAACCGTCAGCAGCCACCGTTTCCATATTAATCCGTAACTGCACGGCAAATCCCTTTGGCGCGGCAATGTGTTCCTGTTGTAATTGTAAATCGACAAGACTTGCGCCGCCGGCAACAGCAATTTGCGCTTGCACCAGATCAATACCCGTCACTTCTTCGGTAACCGTATGTTCAAGCTGCAAACGGGCGTTGGCTTCCATAAAATAAAACTGTTGGGTGTCTACATCCAACAGAAACTCAATGGTCCCAAGCCCACGGTAACGGACCGCTCGCGCCAGTTCCAACGCCGCGGCACACATGGCATCCCGGGTCGCTTCCGCTAGGGCCGGGCTGGGCGCAATTTCAATAATTTTCTGGTGACGCCGTTGCACACTACAATCCCGTTCCCAGACATGGCTGACCGCCCCGGTACCGTCGCCGATAATCTGCACCTCAATATGCCTGGCCCTGGCAATGTACTGCTCAGCATAAACGGCTGCTTCACCAAACGCCCCCTCGGCTTCTGAAGCGCATCGGGCATAAGCTTCCCCCAACCGGGCCGCATCGGTGACCACCCGCATGCCCCGGCCACCGCCACCGGCAACCGCTTTTAACATAATCCCTTGGGCGGCATGTTCCGCAAAAAAAGCCTCAGCCTGGCTGAGGCTGACCGCCCCGGACGTACCCGCCATCACCGGCAAACCTACTTTTTCCGCCAGGCGCCGGGCCGCGGCTTTGTCGCCAAAGGCGGCCAGGGTGTCCACCGTGGGCCCAACAAAGATTAAACCCGCCGCTTCCACGGCTTCCGCAAATTTGGGGTTTTCGCTCAAAAAACCATAACCGGGGTGTACAGCGTCCACCTCGTGCGCCCTGGCCGCCGCCACAATTTGCTTAATGTCCAGATAAGCCCCGGCCCCGGTGCCCGTCAGGGGCGCCTGGTGGTCTGCCTTGCTGACATGCAGAGCATCAGCATCGTCTCCTGGGTAGACGGCCACCGTCTGCATATCCAGATCCTGGGCTGCACGGATGATGCGCAGTGCAATTTCACCGCGATTTGCGATTAATATTTTTTTCATGGTTTTATGCGCCACCGGCCCTGGGGTCTTTTCTTAAGACAGTTGTTGGGCAACCTCTGCCAGACGTTCTATGGTAGCCAGGGCTTCCCCTTGATCCGAACTGATGTTACGGACAATGACGTCGGTATAACCGAGCTGGCCAAATTCAGCCATTTGCGCCGCCACTTCCTGCACCGAGCCGACCATCAGCGCATCTTCGCTAAATCCCCGGTAACCCTTTTGCAGATACTGCTGTTTTAACTTGGCCGCCTCTTGAGACGTTGCGCCAATATAGATATCGCGCCGCAAGCCAACCGCGGTGGGCTGTTTGTTATGTTCCGCAAGCGCTTGCTGGTAACGATTCAGTTGTTCCGCCGCACCGCGCAAATCCAGATTGGGGGCCGCCAGCCAGCCCTCAGCCAGCTTGGCGGTACGCTGAATGGCCGCGGGTACCGAAGCCCCCACCCAAACTTCAATTTCGTGGTCCGGAACCGGGTTGATGCGGGCATTCTCAATATTCCAGAACCGCTGGTGGGTCACCGTTTCACCCGCCCACAGCGAACGCATGATATGCAGCGCGTCGGTAAACATGGCCACCCGGTGCTTCATGTCCACCCCCATACCCGCACTCTGCCTGGGATCCCCGCCCAGGCCACACTGCATGATAAAACGCCCCTCCATCACCGCAGCCAGTGTGCCAATCTGCTCAGCCAGCAACACCGGATGCCACAAGGGCAGCAGATACAGGGCACCCGCGGGTTTGTTATGCCATTCCGCCAGCATGCGGCCGAGAATGGCATTGTTTTGATAATAGGGTGTGGGGACAACGTGGTGATCCCCTACAAACAGGCTGTCCAAGTCCGCCTGACGCGCTGCCCGGGCCCGCTCCACCATATAACGCGCCCCCAGACGCGGGTCACGCACCGGATAATTGGAGCATACGGAAATTCCTATACGCATCAGTTGTCTCCCATCAAATTTCAATCAGCCGGTGAGGCTACCACAGCCGTTAGCCGCTTTGAATTGTCTCCCAGATGGACCCGGTATCAACAAACTCGTGGGCCAGCAGCACCCCATCCGTAAACAGAAAATTACCCACCAGAAACGGCCCACCCCGCAACACCTGGGGCAACCACAATACGTCATCCGGCCACATGCGCGCATAGGGTATGTCATCCACATCACACCAGAACGGCCGGGCCTCCGCAGATTCCCGGGGCTCCCCCTGAAAATCTTCGGCCACAAAGGCAAAACCCATCCACTGTTGGCCTTTTTGTTCCACAAAGCGCATTTCGGCTGCGCATCGCGGCGACAGGGGTTGCACCCCGACCTCTTCATAAGCCTCCCGGCAGGCACATTCCAGCAGGTTTTCCCCAGCCTGCAGCTTGCCCCCGGGGGCATTTATTTTACCGGCGCCAAGGCCGGTTTTTTTATGAATCAGCAAAACCTCTTGCCCGCTGTTTCGCCGGCGCTTGATATACATCAAGGTACCAATCAACTCGGGCTGCCAGTCCGCCTGCCAGGGGGTTTGCAAAGAAATATCGTAAATACCGACCACGATAAAAGATGACCTGATAAAAACAGCGCTATTATAGGAGGCTCAGGCGCAAAATGGAGGCGTATTCATGCCGGATATTGAGGTCCTTGTTGCCGACATTACTCAATTGCAGGTGGACGCCATCGTCAACGCCGCCAACAATAGCTTGTTAGGCGGAGGCGGGGTGGACGGCGCGATACATCGCGCGGCCGGTCCGCAGTTACTGCAAACCTGCAAGGGTCTGGATGGCTGTGCAACGGGAGATGCCAAAATTACCCCGGGGTTTTTGTTGCCTGCTGACTATGTCATTCACACGGTGGGGCCGGTCTGGCAGGGGGGAGCCGAAGGTGAACCACAACTGCTGGCGTCATGTTATAGCCGCAGTCTGGCCATTGCCGCAGAGTACCGGTTGCCGTCCATCGCCTTCCCAGCCATCAGCACCGGGGTCTATGGCTATCCCCTGACCCAGGCCACCGAGATTGCGGTGGTTACCGTCAAAGCTTGCACAGCGCCGATCCGGGTGATTTTTTGCTGCTTTGACAGCAGCACCGAAGAAATATATCTGCACACCCTGAACCGGGCCTGAGCCGCCGTCAGGCGGCGGTGAGTTTTTCGTACCGGCCCTTAAGGGCCTGGTAGAGTTGTTGAGGCACCTCGGCCAGGGGGATCGAAGAATCCCCGCGCACCACCCCCAACAATTCAACCAAGTGTTCATTATCCTCCCTTCCCTGCCAACTTTTCTGATAAGTGCCGGTTTTGTAGCCATGATCCTGGCGGAAGCGATTCAGGACGTTTTTGCCAATGTACAGGTCGTGCAATTCGCCATAACTCATGGGCAGATTTTGCATGGCAGCGGCAAATGGCTCCAATTCAAACGACCGGGTGCGCAAAGTACTCAGCGCCAATTTCTCAATGGCCTGGCGGAAAGCTTCCGGTTGGGGCTCCGCGGCCAGGGTTAAACCCGCAAGACGGGGCCCAATGTTGTCCTCCAAACGGTCCGCCCGGATAAGCTCACTCAGGGCAAAGTGCCAGATATCCACCAGTTCCAATTTAACCTGGTCAATGTCCGCCGCCTGCTTTTTCCACCACTTCCAACCGAAATGGTCGAGCATTTCCGCACACTCCACCCAGATGGCGCGATAATATTCATAACCCTGTTGCCGCCAGTCCGGGTGTACCTGGGCGTTGTGTTCTACCTGCATGTGCGCCATGTTATGCAACATCGCCACCGCAGCGTTGTCTGTGTCCTGTGTCATTGTCTCTCGATGTATCTCTCGACTTTATGAATTGCTCAGATCCGCGGGCAGTCCCCCGGGGTCTTTAAGCACCTGGTGCTTTGGGAGGGAATTATGGGGTATTCTTTAGCCCATGGCCAAGAAGCCAATTACTGCCATGCTGATGCACCCGGTGGTTAAGGATGAGCTGTTCCGCCAAGACCACATGGATGCATTAGGTCGCGTTTGCAACCTTGTCTCAGAAGTACCTTTCCGGGATAGGGATGCCATTGCTGACTATTTGGGCCGCATCGAAGTCCTGATCACCAGTTGGGGTTGTCCCCGCATCGACGAAAGCCTGATTGACCAGGCCCCGCGCCTGCGCATCATTGCGCATCTGGCCGGCAGCGTAAAAGGCTTTATTGACGATGCCGTGTGGCGGCGGGGTCTGCAGGTGGTCAACGCGGTCGCCGCCAATGCCGTTCCGGTGGCGGAATACACCGTGGCGGCGGTGCTATTTGCCAACAAGCGTGTTTTCCAGCTCAATCAGGCTTATCTGAAGTTCCAGGAAAACCGCTCCCCCTGGACCCGGGAAGCACCCAACGTGGGCAACTATGGCAAAACCGTGGGCATTATCGGCGCCTCCAATGTGGGCCGCCTGGTGATTGATCATCTGCAGCACTTTGACCTGCGTATTCTGCTGTACGATCCCTTCATGACCCCATTGGATGCCCGCAAAATGGGTGCACATAAGGTGGGGTTAACCGAGCTGCTCAGCCAATCTGATACCGTGAGTATTCACGCCCCGCTGTTGCCGGACACCCGGGGCATGATCGGCGCCCGGGAATTGGCGCTGATGGCTGATGGCACCACCCTGATCAATACCGCCCGGGGGGCCATTGTGGATCAATCCGCCCTGGTGTCCGAATTGCGCAGCGGCCGTTTGTATGCAGTACTGGACACCACGGACCCGGAGGTTCTGCCCAGCGGCGATCCCCTGTTTACTCTGCACAATGTGTTTCTCACCCCCCACATTGCCGGATCTTTGGGTGACGAGGCGCAACGGTTGACGGACTACATCATTCAAGAACTAGAGCGCTATCAGCGCGGCCAAGTGTTAAAGTTTCAAGTTAAACGAGAACATTTGGCCCGTTTGGCCTGAGGCGGCCGTTCCGGATAGGGAGCGCATATTTACCGCTCATTCCCGCCACAAACAAGGGCTGACACTAAGGAGTAAACATGGACCTTTCTTTTGGCCCGGAATACGAAGACTTTCGGCAGGAAGTGCGCCAATTCCTGCGTAAAAATATCGACAAGTCCCCGCACAATGCCCGCATGCGCAGCCCCGAAGCCCTGGACTGGCAAAAACTGTTGATCGAACACGGCTATACCGCCCGTACCATTCCCCAAGCTTACGGTGGTTTTGGCGCACAGCCGGACATTATTCAGTCCCGCATTATTGCCGAAGAGTTTGCCCAGGCCCGGGCAAATCCCGGCCTGGGCGGTCAGGGTATCTCCATGCTGGTCCCCACCCTGCTGGAAATGGGCAGCGAAGAACAAAAACAGACCTTTATCCCACCCACCATCCGCGGTGAAATGGTCTGGTGCCAGGGTTACTCCGAACCCGGCGCCGGCTCGGATCTGGCCAGCCTGACCACCTCTGCCGTTTTGGATGGTGACGAATGGGTGGTGAACGGACAAAAAATCTGGACCAGCACCGCCCATCTGGCGGACTGGATCTTCTGCCTGGTGCGTACGGAGCCCGATGCCCCCAAGCATCAGGGTATTTCATTTCTATTGTTTAAGATGGATACCCCGGGAATAGAAGTCAAACCCCTGGTGGATATGACCGGGGTGGCCAATTTTAACGAGACCTTTTTTACCGACGTGCGGGTGCCCAAGGACCAGATTGTGGGTGCCCGGGGCCAGGGTTGGCAGGTTGCCAATGCCATTCTGGGCCACGAACGTGATTCGCTGGGTAATCCAAATGCCACCCTCACCCGCCTGAACGCCCTGATTGAGCTGATGCATACCGAGACCGTTAACGGTGAGCGGATGATCGACAATCCGGTCTACCGGGATCGTCTGATGCGCCTGCAGGGCCGGGTTATGGCCATGCGCTTTAACGACCTGCGTGTCCTGTCCTCGCGAATTAACAAAGGTCAGGACGCAAGCCTTGCACGCATGATCGTAAAGCTGCAGGGCACCGAATTACGCCACGACCTGGAGGGCATGGCTATCGACATCATGGGGGAGGTTGGCCTGTCTTACGAAGACAATCCCTACACCCGCAACGGCGGCAGCTGGCAAAATCAATACATGTTTTTCTTAGGCTTGATTATCGGCGGGGGCACTTCCCAGATTCAGAAGAACATCATCAGCGAGCGGGGCCTGGACATGCCCAAGGAACCCAAATACCCCGCCCCACAAAAATCTTAGGAAACCCACATGCGTTTTGGATTATCAGAAGAACAGGTTCTGCTTACCGACAATATCAACCGCTTTTTGTCTGACCAGGTGGATCTGCAACAGGTCAGGACGTACGCGGACGGTGGAGACGATGCGCAGGTATGGCAGGGGCTGGCAGAATTGGGGGTGAGTGCCCTGCTGGTGCCGGAAGACCACGGAGGCATTGGCCTTACCCCCCTGGATGCCGCCCTGGTGGCGGAAAGCCTCGGTTATCATGTCACCCCGGGGCCGTACCTGGCCAGCGCGGTAATGGTCCCCACCATTCTGGCTGAAGCCGCCGCTGACTATGCCCAGCCATTGGCCCAGCTTGCCGCTGGGGAATTACGCGTGGGCATTGCCTTCAGCGAAGCGCTGGGTGCCCGGGCAGACGGCGGCATCAGCGTGGTGGACGGGGTGATCAACGGTAAGTCACTGTTTGCCTTTGATGACGCCGCGGACGCCTATCTGGTGGCGGATGCAAGCCAACAGATCTACTGGGTGGATGCCGGGGATGTGCAAACTGAAAAGTTAACCACCGTGGACAAGAGCAGACGTGTAGTTGCCCTGGCCTATGACAACACCCCGGCAAAACCGGTATCGGACAATGCGGAAGTTTTTGCCAAGGCCGTGGACATTGGCCGGGTGATCCTTGCAGCGGACACCCTGGGTGCCGCTCAGGCAATGCTGGACCAGGCGGTAGCTTATGCCAAACAGCGGCAACAGTTTAACCGTCCCATTGCCAGCTTCCAGGCCGTTAAGCACATGTGTGCGGAAATGGCAGCGGAACTGGAGCCCTGCCGTGCCATGGTCTGGTTTGCCGCCCATGCCCTGGCTGAACTGCCGGACGAGGCCCGTGTTACCGCTTGTCATACCAAGGCTCATGTGGCTGAGGTAGGTAAATTTGTTGCAAAAACCGCCACCGAAGTACATGGAGGTATGGGTTTTACCGATCTACTGGGATTACACTATTGGTTCAAGCGTATCGGCGCCAATCGTCAATGGCTGGGCAGTCCCGAATTAATCCGCGAGCAGGCAGCCCGCTTACAAGGATTAGGCCAATGAGCACCCTGCCGGTTTTACCTCTAAAAGATACCGTTGTCTTCCCCAAAATAGTGGTGCCCCTGGCAGTGGGCCGGGCACAATCGATGGCCGCGGTAGAAGCGGCCATGCAGGAGAGCCGGGAATTTATCGCGGTTGCCCAGAAAGATCCCAGCCAGGCCACACCTGCTCTGCACGATCTGCATCCGGTGGGCACTGTGGTCAAAATCAACCGGGTGGAAAAACGCGACGGGGGTGCTCAGGTCATTGTGCAGGGGGACCGCCGGGTGCGTCTGGGTGATCCTGCCGCCGGCGACGACCATCTGCGCTGTGCCTTTGCACCAATGATTGATCTGACGCTGGCTGAAAGCGGCCCGGACCACACCGAAGTGGAAGCGCTGATCCGGGTTAATCAGGAACTGGCCCAGCGTATCGCCAGCTTGTACGATTCGGACAATGGCGGGCAGATCTACCAGCAACTGGTTGGACACATCAGCGATCCGGTCATTCAAATGTATCGTATTGCCTCTCTGGCGAATCTGAGTGTTGATCAGGAACAGGAAGTGCTGGAATGTGATACCGCCATTGCGCTGATGCAGACGGTGAACGGTGTCCTCACCCACGAGCTTCGGGTCACCGAGCTGCGCCGGGAGATAGCCGAACAGGCCCGGGACGACATAGAAAAACAACAGCGCGAACATGTTCTGCGCCAGCAAAAACAAGCCATTGAACAAGCCCTGGGAGAAGACGGCGACGACGAGGAAATTGCTGAAATCCGCCAACAGCTTAAGGAGGCCAATCTTCCGGACAATGTCCAGAGCGAAGTAGACCGGGAGCTGAAACGGCTGTCCCGGATGTCCGCCAATGCTGCTGACTATCAGGTTGCCCGGGCCTATCTGGAACTGGTGGCGGAATTACCCTGGCATCAGCAGACCAAGGATAATCTGGATCTGGCCCATGCTCAGGAAGTACTGGACGAGGATCATTTTGGCCTGGAAGACGTTAAGGAAAGAATTCTGGAATCTCTGGCGGTAATGCAGCTTAATCCGGATTCCAAGGCGCCCATTATCTGTTTTGTTGGACCTCCCGGGGTGGGCAAAACATCCCTTGGACAATCTATAGCCCGGGCCATGGACCGGAAATTTGAGCGCCTGAGCCTTGGTGGGCTGCACGACGAAGCTGAACTGCGGGGGCACCGGCGCACCTATATTGGCGCCATGCCCGGACGTATTTTACAGGCGCTGCGCCGCGCGGAGGTCACCAACCCCATAATTATGCTGGACGAGGTGGACAAGCTGGGCCGGGATTTTCGCGGTGACCCCTCCGCCGCCCTGATGGAAATTCTTGATCCCGCACAAAACAAGGAATTTCGCGACAATTACCTGAACCTGCCTTACGACCTGTCCAAAGTAATGTTCATCACCACCGCAAATACCCTGGATGACATTCCCAGGCCCCTGCTGGACCGTATGGAGATTATGGAGGTCAGCGGCTATTCCGACCTGGAAAAAACCGCCATTGCGCGTAACTATCTGATCCCCAGACAACGCAGCGAAGCCGGGCTGACCGAGGCACAGATGGATATTACCGATGATGCCCTGGCCTACATCCTGCGGCGTTATACCCGGGAAGCCGGTGTCAGGGAGCTGGAGCGGGTCATCGCCAGCCTGTGCCGTAAACGGGCCCGCCAGGTGCTGGAAAAGAGCGCGGAGATCTCCCCGATTGACGCTGCTGAATTAACCGAACTGTTAGGGCCGGAAAAATTCCGCCGGGATGCCAACCGGGAAACCGCTCACCCGGGTGTGGCTGCGGGATTGGCCTGGACCCAGGTTGGCGGGGATGTGCTGTATATCGAAGCCACCCTGCTGCCCAAGGAAGAAAAAGTCACGCTGACCGGCCACCTGGGCCAGGTTATGCAGGAATCTGCCCGGGCCGCCCGCAGCTGTGTGTGGTCGCTGGCTGAAGCGCTGAATATTTCTGTGGAGCAGTTTGAAAATAACGGCATTCATATTCATGTCCCCGCCGGGGCGGTGCCCAAGGACGGACCTTCCGCCGGGGTGACCATGGCCACCGCCATGGTCTCCGCCTACAGCGGCGTTGCCACCCGCACCGATGTGGCCATGACCGGGGAACTGACCCTGACCGGCCTGGTGCTGCCGGTGGGGGGTATTAAAGAAAAAGTGTTAGCTGCCCACCGGGCGGGATTTCGCCACATCATTCTGCCCCAGGACAACAGTGCGGACTTGGATAAACTCCCCCAGGCGGTACGCGAAGAACTCACCTTCACCCTGGCGGAAACGTTGCGGGATGTTCTGCAATCCGCCATGCCGGAGCTGAACACATGATCGGCTACATCGGCAACTATCTGCTTGGCGTGTTGCTGGAGGGTCTGGTATTCGGCTTTTTGTTCTGGGTGATCACCTATATCACCATGGAAAGCACCAGCCTTTACGGCGCCCTGCGCGCCGCCCTGATTGCCGAAAGCCTGGGCAACCTCCCTTACCTGGCCGGGGAAGGCGCCATGAGCCCACCCACATTGTTGATGACCGCCATTGCCGCCTGGCTCTTTGTGCGCCTGATACTGCGCGTTGGCGAGTTAACCCTGGCCAAAGCCATCTACGGCACCGCCATGACCTATTTTGTGTTAACCGCCCTGGTGGCCTGTAGCTAGTCTCTGCCCGGAATACGCCGTATTTGAGGATCGCTCCAGCAAATCCCGACCGCATTCATCACGTTCCGGCTTCCGGCGGCTAAGCCGCCTGACTGTCCAAAAAGTTTTCAAAAGCATCCACTCTAAGCGCCAGGGTATTGATGGTTTGTTGCCAGAAATCCACCTGGTCTAACTTGGCCTCCAGATGCGTTTGCGCCAGCTTTTCCGCATTCATGCGTCCGGTATCTCTAAGCAGACCCACATAGCGGGGATAAAAAGCATCACCATAAGTCTGGCGTTGGGCATACACACCCAGACTGAATAGATAGCCAAATAAGTAGGGGAAGTTATAAAAGCTGAGCCCGGAAATATAAAAGTGCAGCTTGCTGGCCCAGAACATGGGGTCCGGTTCCGCCAGGGCATCACCATACCAGTTGCACCAGGCTTCACTCATCAGCTCTTTAAGTTCTTCGGGCCGCAACGGGCGTTCCGCCCGCCGGTTATAAAGGTTCTGCTCAAACTCAAAACGCGCGGGAATATTGAGCAAAAAGGCCGTGAAAGCGCTCATCTCCTCCCACAGGATGTTCATCTGCTGTTGTGCTGAAGAAGACTTGGCCAGCAGGCTGTCGCGCACCAGGGTTTCGCCAAAGGTGCTGGCGGTTTCCGCCAACGACATACCGTAGCTCAACTGACTGTCCGGCAAGTCCCGCATCACCCAGGAGTGAAAGGCATGCCCCAATTCATGGGCCAGGGTAATGATGTCACTCTGTGCGCCGGTATAGGTCATGTAAACCCGGGGGTGCCTGGACTTGGTAAAGTTGGTGCAGTACGCACCGGGACGTTTGTTTGGCCCCGTGCTCCCCTCAATCCACTGGTTGTCCCGCATCATGTGGACAAAATTGTGCATGTCCCCGTGCACCTCACCATAGGCGGAGGCGATCAGTTCCACCGCCTGATCGAAGGGCACCACCTCTTCTTCGTTTTCTTTCTCGCTTTGATGCAATACCGGCGCCGGCGCGCGCACATCCCAGGGCCCGTAGCCGGACTTGTTATACGCCCGGGCCTGTAGACCGGCCGCACGCTGGGCCAGAGGCCGGGCGGCTGCCGCCACCTCCAACAAGCAATCCAGGGTATCGCGGCTGATGCGATTCATATGTACCGGCGCATCCAGAAAGTGGACCGGCTGCTGCCGGCTGCGCTGTTTACACATTTCCAGCCGCCAGCCGGCTATGGCGTTAATGGCGGCGGCACACGATTCTTCGTGGCCGGTCCAGGCCTGGTTAATGGCCTGCCAGGCGTGTCTGCGCTGGCTGTCGTCCGCGGAGGACAACAGGCCGCCGGCTTGTGCGATACCCATAGTCTGCAACTCGTTACCCACCTGCACTTCACACTGTAAGGTGCCGGACAATTGATCGTAGAGTTTTCCCCAGGCATGAATGCCGTCCTGGGAGAGGCCGTTGACCAGCCCTTCCTCCGCCAACGTCAGATTCTCGTGGCGGCGGGCACGGCTGTGTTCAACCAGGAACGCTGAAGGCTTAACTTCCGGGTCAGCCAGATAAGCCTGGATGGTCGCGGCATCTGCCTGGTCGATAAACTGAGACAGGGGTTCAAACAGATCGCCACAACGTTTGTAGTAGTTTTGCAGACGCCCGCTCAACCTTTGGGCACCCTCGTGTTGCGAATCCACCGACAACAGACAATTCGCATAGGTGGCCACGTTGGACAGCAGACGGCGCGCGTCTTCAATCTGTTTGGCCAGGGTTTGGGCCGCAGCGATCTGCTGAGCTTCGTCTGACGCTTCTGCCAACACCTGGTTATGCGGCGCCATGGCGTCGAGAATCTCTTCCAGCGCAGTCAGGTCTGCCTGAAGTTTTTTGTCTTCTACACTGTGATATTCGTCACTTAAATCCCAATGGGGTCCGCTGACTGTCATGCTGTGTCCTTGTGGTAAGTCGTGGTACAACCTGGAGGGCCTGGCATTATGTGCCAAAACTATAGTGTGCGATAGAGTAAGGCGTTACCCCGTTTGCCGGTGATTTCCGTGACCCCGGCATGGCGCAGGCAGTAAGCCATTTTTTGCGCAATATCCAGGGGTTCGTCCAACACTTGGGCCAACTCCCGGGTGCTGAATGGTTCAGGCAGGTCCCCTTTGAGGAAAAGAAACAGGTCCCGCATATCCTGCAGGCGCATGCCCTCAACCACCTCCAGCAGGCGCCGCTCCCGGGTGCGCCAGCCCCCTCTGCGGCGGTTCTTGTTGGGATCGTAACGGCGAATATCTTCTTCCTGAGTCAGCACAACCTCCACGGAAAAATTCGGATGACTGAGCAGACCCGGGATGTAGACCAGCTCACTAACAATATGGATGAGCTTACCCCGCCGGGGAGACTTGCGGCGTTGTACCTTGGCCTTGGGATCATCCGGGACCTTAACAATAACCGAACTTTGGGCAATGGGGTGGACCAGGACCACCGGGGTGGTTTCCACCAGGGTTTTCAGTTTGCGGGTTAAACCGCTGAAACTGCCGGTTTGAATCTCGTAAATAATGCCGTTGCGCACCGCGTCTGCAACAAAGCTGTCGACGGCGACCTCCGCCTGCCCGCCGTTGGCGGCGTATGATGCCTTTAATGCCGCGTGCAGCGGGCCTTCGTTAAGTTCACCAATACCCATTAATGTAAACAGCTTTCTCCCATATACCCCCGGCACCCTGCGGACACCACATGAGGATGCTGCCGCAGCGCCGGGACCTTACACTAGCACGACCGGGCTTGCCTCACACCAGCGGTATGCGATACTCCGAATCTGTTTAAAAGTACCAAAATCCTGAGGAGGCACAATGAGCGCAGACGGCACTTGGAATACCACCATCAACACCCCAATGGGCGCCCAGAACGGTACCCTGACTTTGTCCACCGAAGGCGGCAATTTGACCGGCAGCATGGTTGGACCCACCGGTGAGATGGACATTCAGGACGGCGCCATCGACGGAGACACCCTGACCTGGAAGGCGGACATTACCTCACCCATGGCCATGACCCTGGAATTTAGCGCCCAGGTTGACGGTGATGCCATTTCTGGCAGCGTTAAACTGGGTGCCTTCGGCGACGCCACCTTTTCCGGTACCCGGGCCTGAGCCACCGTCGGAACCCACCGGGATAACTTGCGGACAGCAGGTTACCCTTGCCTGGTGCCGGCGGCGGCAGGAAGGCAACCAGGCATGACTATCAACCAATCAAGACATTGATATGAGCTGGCAAGACGAAATTGATGAAATGCGGGCCCGCGAAGCCCTGGCCTTTGCCATGGGTGGTGAAGAGAAGGTGGCCCGTCAGCATGAATTTAACAAACTGACCATTCGTGAGCGGATTGATGCCATCAGCGACCCGGCTTCGTTCCACGAGATTGGCACCCTGGCCGGCGTGGGGGAATATGACGAACAGGGTGAGTTGCAAGCCTTTACTCCCTCCAACTTCGTTTTTGGTACCGCGGAAATAGATGAGCGTCCGGTGATCTTATCCGGTGATGACTTTACGGTACGCGGTGGCTCCGCGGATGCCTCCATTGCCGGCAAACGGCTGCGGGCCGAAGGCCTGGCTGTGGAACTGCGGCTGCCCCATATCCGCCTGGTGGACGGCATGGGTGGTGGTGGTTCGGTGAAGACCATTGAAATGGCCGGGCGCACCTATATTCCCGAGGTCCGGGGCTGGGAAACCGTGGTGACCCACCTGGGGGTGGCTCCGTCAGTCTCTTTAGCCCTGGGTTCCGTTGCAGGTATTGGTGCAGCCCGAGTGGCCACCGCCCACTATTCGGTTATTGTCAAAGATACGGCTCAAATGATGATTGCCGGGCCCGCCCTGGTGGATTGGGCCAGCCTGGGAGAGGTGACCAAGGAAGAGCTGGGCGCTTCAAAGATTCATACACGCAACGGCGCCATCGACGACGAAGCCGGCAGCGAAGCGGAAGCGTTTGCCATGGCTAAACGGTTTTTGTCTTATCTGCCCAGCAGCGTGGATGAACTGCCACCCCTGACCGAGTGTGACGACGACCCCAACAGGGAAGACCCGGCGCTGCTGGAGATTGTGCCCAAGGACCCGCGCAAGGTTTATAAGATGCACACCGTGGTGGAATCGGTTTGCGACCAGGGCTCCTTTTTTGAGATTGGCAAAAAGTGGGGCCGCTCCATGATTACCGGCTTGGCCCGGTTAAACGGAATTCCCGTGGCAATATTTGCGGAAAACCCCCGGGTTTATGGCGGCGCCTGGACCGCGGATGCTTCGCGCAAGTTGATTCGCCTGTGTGATCTGGCTGCCACGTTCCACCTGCCCCTGGTCCACCTGGAAGACTGCCCCGGCTTTTTAATCGGCAAACAGTCTGAAGAGGAAGCCACCATCCGCTATGGCTCTGCCGCCCTGGCTGCTCTGGGACAAGCCAATGTCCCCTTTTGCTGTGTGGTTATTCGCAAAGCTTTTGGCGTCGCCGGTGCCGCCAACCACAAACCCGGCGCCCATCATCTGCGGGCCGCCTGGCCCTCCGGCGACTGGGGTTCCTTACCCATTGAGGGGGGAATTGAAGTCGCGTACAAGGCGGAATTGGCGGAGGTAGACGACTATGACGCCCACTTGAACAAGATAAAGGCCCGGCTCAACCGGCTGCGCTCTCCGTTCCGGTCCGCGGAGTATTTTGAAATTGAAGAGATCATAGACCCCAGCAAAACCCGCAACTATTTATGCCAATGGGCTAAACTTGCCAGAGCCGCCTCGCGTCCGACCCCACCCACTTTTTGGTATCGGCCCTGAGGCAAGAATTTCACCAGGACTGTACGTATTCGGACTGCAAGTACTAGGACAATAATGATGCACACCCAGATTATCATCCTGGCGGGGTTATTGGCCCTTGCCACCTCAACCCATGCCGCTACCTGCTACAACAACGGAGCGGAACGGGAAGTAAATGTGGAATACACCAACCCAGGGCAAGCCACCCCCTGCAAGGTGCGTTATACCAAGCTGGCTGCCAGTCACGATGCGGCCAGCCAACCGTTAAGCGAACCCCGTTTTACCACCCTGACCCTGTGGCGGGCGGAGCATGAAGCGGGTTATTGCGAAGCCAGAGCTACGGAATTTCTCACCAAACTGGAAACGTTGGGCTGGCGCTGTGACAAGCTGAGTACTTCCGCGGCAAGTCCCACAGAAGAACCAACCTCGTTGGACGAGGTGATCAACCCGCCACCCGGCCTTGAAGTGCCCGATCAGTCCGGCGAGTAGCACAACCACCACAATAACCACCACCACAACCACCAGGGAGGCGCCAGCGTTGGCCAATTCCAAAACCGAATATAGACAACACACCTTCCAGCGCCCACCCGGAGCCACCGAAATTCTGCTGGTGCGGCACGGCGAATCCCGCGCCGCCAGCGCAAGCAATCCCTTCCCCCTGGTGGATGGGCATGGTGATCCCGAGTTACACGACAACGGCCACCGCCAGGCTGAAAGGGTGGCCCGGCGTTTACAGGAGGAAGACATCCACGCCATCTATGTCACCAACCTGCAGCGTACCGCCCAAACCGCCGCTCCCCTGGCCAGCGTCTTAGGGTTAACCCCGATGGTGGAAGCGGATTTGCGGGAAGTTTTTTTAGGCGACTGGGAAGGCGGCGTGCTGCGCATTAAGGCTGCGGAACAGGATCCGGTGTACTTGCAGGTACAGGCTGAGCAACGCTGGGATGCCATTCCCAATGCTGAAAGCTGGGCGGACTTAAACCACCGGGTGATGCGCGGCTTAAACAATATAAAGAACAACCATCCGGATCAGTTAGTGGTGGCGGTGGTCCACGGCGGCATTGTGGCTCACGTGGTGGCACACGCTACCGGCGCCGAACCTTTTGCCTTTAACGGCGCGGACAACGGATCCATTACCCATATTGTCATGTTGCAAGACCAGATTAAGGTGCGCCGCTTCAACGACGCTGCTCATCTGCTGGACACCCTGCACGATGGCAGCGGGGCTTTGACCTGACCGGGCATGAACCGACCGGGCGCTGACCTGACGGGATATTGGCCTGACCCCCCAACAAGGGCAGTCTACCCGCTGACCTGGCCACGGCAGCAGTCAATGGCATTTGCAATACATAAGGTTCTTGTGGCGGCCAGCCTATGGCTGGGCCTGGTGAGCCTGGTTGAAGCAAACGCTGCGGCGATTATCGACGTCCGCACCGCCGAGGAATTTCAATCCTGGCATGTTAAGGGCGCGCTGAATATCGATCACGAAGAAATCACTGACGGCATACTTAAGTACCCAGATATAAGAAAGGACACCCCAATACACCTGTATTGCCGCTCCGGCAGACGCTCGGGCATTGCCCGGGAGAGCTTGCTAAAGGTGGGGTATAAGCATGTGGTGAATGTTGGGGGGTTGGAGGAGGCGGGTAGATTCGTAGATGCAAAGGCGGACTAGCGCACCAACTTCGTTAACGCGAAGGCAACTTACAACGTTATATCGCTGTGTAGATGCGTCACCCCTTCGCCACCACCCCCACCCACTCCGGTAACTCCTCCAGAAAAGAAACCTTGGTAGACACCAGGTCATGGGGTTCCGTCATACACGCCAGCGCCATATGGGTTTCGCCCGGCCACTTTTGAGATTGAAATAACAAGCGGGTACCGCATGAGCGGCAAAAGCCCCGCCGGGATGCCGGGCTGGATTGATACCAGGCCAGCACCTCGTCTCCCGCATCCAAGGAAAACTGTGGGTTCTGCACTCCCACCCAGCCCACCGCGGATGCACCATGGGCTTTGCGGCAGGACGCGCAGGTGCAGTCCGCGACAAAACGGGGTTGGCCGGTAAAAGAAAATTGCACAGCCCCACACATGCACTCGCCCCGGTAATCTGGGGTCATCTAAGCCTCCTCCACCTCGGTATCATATTGCGGGGCATCGTCACCAATAATTTCCCACCGGGCTTTGCTGCCCACATAAATGTGTTGCACCACGTTGATTTCCGGGTATTCATCCAGCGAACCAATGGGCAACCAGAATAGCTTGCCATCCGGCATGGGCATGGGTGCGGGGCAACCGCAGGTGCTGCAAAACGCAGATGTCCAGCCATCTTCCATGCTGTAGTGCCGGACCAGATCTTCGCCGCAAATCCATTGAAAACGTCTGGCGGCAGCCAGCACCACGCCGTTGGAATTAACCCCGGAAATTTTACGGCATTTGGAACAATGACAGTGCCCGATATCACTGACCTTGCCGTCCACCGCATACTGCACACCCTTGCACAAACAAGACCCTTTGACCATCAGTCACCTCCCTTGGGGGTAGTTGGTCAGGTAGACTTTAGCAGATGCTCCAACACCTTAGCCAGATCGCTGGCGGGCTGATCCTTAAGTTCCGCCATACGTGTGTAAACTTCCGCCGCGCCCCGGTG
>JANQMF010000040.1 GCA_028280225.1 Pseudomonadales bacterium
CTCCTGCCGCCCGGTCCCGGCCGCCATGCTCTTCAATAAAACGGT
This sequence comes from Pseudomonadales bacterium, assembly GCA_028280225.1. Classification (GTDB taxonomy): domain Bacteria; phylum Pseudomonadota; class Gammaproteobacteria; order Pseudomonadales; family Azotimanducaceae; genus UBA4421. Next base: position 46 of record JANQMF010000040.1, read on the forward strand.
CCGAAACCACAACAATGGCGGCCGCCTGATCGACATCCATAATGGCGTTCATGCGTTTGGTGTAGGGATAAGAAATCATGCGGTTGTCCGTGGTGACGGTACCGATCAAGTCAGCGCTGGGCGCATCCTGGAACCATGCATTGGGGTTTGTTGCAGCAACTTTGGCATTTTTGTGCAGGATACCCGCGGCAATCTCAATCTGTTCCTCAGCCGTTCTGCCGTGGGCGTGGCGTAAGGCATTTTCGAGTATCGGATAGGCTTGTATCGGCAGCCGCAAGCCATGCTGGGTCTCCCACTCCGAGGTCATCGGCTGTTGACCCCGCATGGGGTTGACACTCTTGTCCCGGGGCGGCCAGGGGAGTTCCTGACCGGCTCGGCTGGCTTTACGCCGGGTGCGCATGGCTTCAGCACCAAACAACAACACCACATCAAGCTCGTTGCGACTCATGTCTATGGCAATTTCGTGGAGCAAATCCTGGGGTGTTGTGCCACCAGCGGGCAGCCAGTATTCGCGGATATCGGGTTTGCAGCCGATGGCGCCGGCAACGGATTTTGCCAGGTCTGCGTAGGTCCATGAAAAAGGGTCGATACACGCAACGGCATCAACATAACCCACCAGGACACCGGCATCCGCAAGGGCGTCCACGGCAATGTGCTTCATAAGTTCCAGCGGATGATCAACCGCCTCAACGTTGTGATAACTTTCCTGGGCTTGTCCCAGAATATAGGCAGATACTGACATGCGGTTCCCACTCAGTGTTTATTGGTTCTTCTACAGCCAACGCTCACGGCTAACTTTTGTAAACACGCTAGCATAATTTCTGTAGCAGGATTTACATAGCAAATCATGTGCCAGGCGTTGATTGGTGAAAAGGCTTATATCCAGTTGTGGATTGTCTTTTCAATGGACACAGACGGGTGTGCCTGTATCTAAGGGCAACATTGGGGCCAGTTGCTTGCCGGGCCGGTTCATGTGGGCAACCGGATGGCGGGTCATCTGGCCAAACGGGATTTCGCCGGGACGGACTTAGCCGCTGCCAAGCCCAACCACGCCGGCCTGGACCAGGTCGTTGATGCGGTTGCTGTCGTAGCCTAACGATTCCAGTACAACACCGGTATTTTGCCCCGGCGCGGGTGTGCCGGTGGTCAATTCCGGCGTAGTGCGGGAAAACCTGGGGGCGGGTGCGGGTTGTAGAAAACCATCCAGTTCCTGATAGGCATTACGCGCCTGATTGTGGGGGTGATTCTGCACCTCGGTAATCGACAGGATGGGGGCAAAGCAGACGTCGGTACCCTCCATAATGCCGCACCATTCGTCCCGGGTCTTGGCACGGAATACCGCAGCCAGTCTTTCGGTAAGGTCTTCCCAGCGTTCGGCGTTGCGTTGATCCTTAAAACCTTCGTCATCTTGCAGGCCGGTCCTGGCCAGCAGCTCAGCGTAAAATTGTGGTTCTATGGCGCCCACGGAGACGTACTTGCCGTCGGCGGTTTCGTAGGTGTCGTAATAGTGAGCACCTCCGTCCAGTCCGTTGGAGCCGCGTTCATCCACCCAAGTGTTGTTGCCCAGGATGGTAAAGAACATGCCCATAAGCGCAGCAGTGCCGTCAACCATGGCGGCATCAACCACCTGCCCCTGGCCGGATTTCTGAGCTTCCAGCATGCCGGCCAGCAGGCCAAAAGCAAGCAGCATCCCACCGCCGCCAAAATCGCCCACCAGATTTAACGGTGGTACGGGTTTGCCCCCCTTGGGGCCAATGGCGTTGAGTGCACCGGCAATGGAGATGTAATTGATATCGTGGCCGGCGGCCATGGCCAGCGGCCCGTCCTGGCCCCAACCCGTCATACGGCCGTAGACCAGTTTGGGATTTGCGGCCATACACTCTTGGGGGCCAACCCCCAGGCGCTCGGTCACACCGGGCCGAAAGCCTTCGATCAGAGCATCCGCCTGTTTACACAGATCCAGGATAACCTGAATCCCCTGCTTGTCCTTTAAGTTAACGGCAATGGATTCTTTGCCCCGTGCCGCCACCTCTTTGCGGGTTCTGGCATCAGCGCCGACCCGGTCGACTCTGATTACCCGGGCGCCCATGTCCGCCAGCATCATGCCGCAAAATGGCCCAGGCCCAATGCCTGACAGCTCGATGACAGTAAAACCGTTTAGTGGACCCATGCTCTACTCCTAACTTGGTCTAATTTTGTGATTGATTTTGGATCGCCTGCCAAACATTGGATGGTGAGCAGGGCAGATTGGTCATCAGTGCGCCGGTGGCGTTGGTAATGGCTGATGCCACCGCCGCCAGCGGAGGGATGACCCCGGCTTCGCCGACACCCCGCACGCCGTATGGGTGCAAGGGGTTGGCCACCTCGACAATGATGGTCTCGATCATGGGCAGATCCGAAGCCAGCGGGATCCGATAATCGAGAAAGGCGGGATTTTCCAGCACACCGTTGTTGTTGTAGACGTATTCTTCGTTTAACGCCCAACCAATCCCCTGTACCGCACCACCCTGAAATTGACCTTCAACCATTTTGGGATGTACGGCACAGCCGGCGTCTTGTACCACGGTATAACGGGTGACTTGGGAGCGGCCGGTCTCTTTATCAACCTCAATATCACAAATGTGCACAGCAAAACTGGGGGAGATATCCGACGGCACGGAAAGGGATGCGGTGCTACTGATGGTGCCTCCGGTATAGGGGGCTTTGCGGCAGATTGCGGCGATGGAAAGCCGCTCTTCATTGTCCGGATTTACCGCTTCTCCCTGGTCCCAGACAATGCGGTCGGGGGTGATATTCCAGCCCGATGCTGCCCGCTCGGCCAATTGCCGCAGCACATCGTCCACGGCCATGGTCACCGCTTGACCGCCGACGTTCACGGTACGGCTGCCGCCGGTGACAAAGTTGTATCCGGTAGACTCGGTATCACCCACGGAGGCGTGTATCCGGTCCACACTGACGCCCATGCGTTCAGCGGCAATCATGGCCAGGGTGGTCCGGGTGCCGCTGAGGTCAACAGCCCCGGTCAGTAAATTTGCCGTGCCGTCGGAGTTCATGTGGACAGCCACGCTGGATGGCCCACCGCCGTTATGCCAGTATGCAGCGGCAACAGCGCGAGCCTGTCCGGGTTTTACCTCGCTGCGGTAATGTTCGGACTCCCGGGCCGCTTCTAAACAGGCTTCAAAGCCAATTTCCCTGAATTCCCCAACCGAGCCTGGATCTCCCTTGGTGACAGCGTTCTGCTGACGCAGCGCAATGGGATCCATGTTCAGCTTTTTTGCCAGTTCGTTCATGAGGACTTCGGTACCCAGGGTGACCTGGGGGCCGCCTGGCCCCCGGTAAGCACGGACCATGGGTTTGTTGGTCAGTACCGCAGCCCCGTTGACTTCAACATTGGGGATCCGGTAGCAACGGAAGATCGTATCCATACCGCCATGCAGGGGCGCGCCCGGGAAGGCACCGGAATCAAAACTGAAATCTGCTTGAAATGCGGTCAGGGTGCCGTCATTTTTGGCGCCAATCTTGTAGTGACCCTGAAAAGCGGATCCGGGACCGGTGCGGCGAAAAACTTCTTCACGGCGCATGACACATTTCACCGGTTGCCCGGATTTTTTTGCCAGCAACAGGGTAATGGCTTCGATATAGGGGCTGCCCTTGCCGCCAAAACCGCCGCCGATTTCCGATGGGATGACCTTAAGCTGGGACAGCTCCAGACCCAGGGTTCGCGCCACGTTGGCCCGAACGATAAAGTGGCCCTGAGTGGTGGTCCAGATTGTCGATACGTTGTCCTGTTGAAATTCCGCCAGGCAGGCAGGGGGTTCGATATAGCCCTGGTGTGCGGTGGGGGCGGAAAAGTCCTCTTCAAGGATAATATCCGCTTCCGCAAAACCCGCAGCTATGTCACCTTCGCTGATATTCTCGGTGGCATAAACATTGGAGGCAGGGGGTTTCTCCAAGTGGTCGTGCAGCAGGGGGGCATCGTCGGCCATGGCGGCCTCGGCAGTGGTGAGCACCGGCAGTGGTTTATACTCGACCTTAATCAGGGCCAGTGCAGCTTCGGCCACGGCAACGCTGGTTGCGGCAACCGCTGCAACGGTTTGACCGTGGTAAAGGACTTTGCCCCGGGCCATGTTGTCGTTGATCCACGGGCCGATGCCTGACATATCCGCTTTGGGAAAGTCCTCACCGGTGACAATGGCTTTAACCCCGGGCAGTTGTTCAGCCTCTGCATAGTCGATGCTGACAATTTGTGCATGCGCGTGTTCGCTGCCCAACAGCCGGGCGTGCAGCATGCCGGCCTGGTGGATATCCGCGCCGAACCTTGCGGTGCCTTTTACTTTATCAACGGCATCCGCGCGGGGCGTATCTTTGCCGATGGATTTAAATAGATCTTTAACTCGTGCGTCGTTGCCCAACGTTGGCTCCTTGTGGTCGTTGCTGGCGAGTATGGAGAATGTACCACACAGCAAGAAACGTACCACGCCAGACCCCGGCGTGCAGGGACTGTCAGTGTCTTCACCAAGGACGGTAGGCCATCCCGCTGGCTGCAATACATACACCGTGTTGAGTTAAAGTGGGAAAAGAGAGGACTTTTGTGCGCACTTTGGCGCACTGCCGTTGGCACAAGAATTGCTCTCAAACATGATTGTATGCAAGAAAATAGGATATCGCATGAGCTATAGCGAGATTATTTATGAAGAAGATGGGGTCGTTGGCACGATTACATTAAATCGGCCGGAGAATGGAAATATGTTCACGGAGACCATGTGTCATGAAATCCGGGACTGTATTAACAACATCCGGCGGGAAACCCGTACCCGTGTCATTATCCTTACCGGAGCGGGTGATCGTTTTTTCTGTATTGGCGGTGATAAGACCGGCATGGAAGACACCAAGCTTTACCCCGGGGTGCTGCCGACCCTGGAAATGTACGAGTCCATAGACCGTTTGCAAAAGCCGGTGATTGCCAGTGTCAACGGTTTTGCCGTGGGTGGTGGAAATGTATTGCAGGTCGTTTGTGACCTGACCATCGCCAAGGAGACTGCCGTATTCAGGCAGGTTGGGCCCATGATGGGATCCTTCGATGCAGGCTACGGCACCTGGTATCTTGAAGATCTGGTGGGTAAGAAGAAGGCCAAAGAGATGTGGTATACCAACCAGAAACTTTCAGCGGCACAAGCCCTGGACATTGGCCTTGTCAACCGGGTGGTACCCGATGCTGAGCTTGCGGAAAAGACCAAAGAGTTTGCCCTGGAAGTGGCTGATCGGGGGGCTTTTGCCCTGGCTTCGATCAAGGGTGCGTTTAATGCCCGCCACGGCGGGGTTGCCGGGCTGTCCAGAGTGTCCCACGACCTGCTGCTGCCTCAGTACCTCGGCACACCGGAAGCCAAGGAGCTTAAAGCCAGCTTTGATGAGCGACGCAAGCCAGACCCGAAAACTATCGGCAGCTGATCACCATGCGACCCTTCCTCACCTTACATCACCCAAAGGCAGCGCGCCGGTACTACGATACCGGCTTGTGGGCTAACGATACCTTTTATACGCTGCTGGCCGGACAGGTGGTGTCAGCACCCGACGGGATAGCCATACAGGACGGATCAAAACAGCTGACCTGGCTGGCGCTGAAAGCCCGGGTTGATGCCCTGGCGGACAACTTTGTCAGCCTGGGGCTGGAACCCGGGGATCGAGTGTGTTTGTGGCTGGGGAACCGGGTTGAGGCTGTGATTGCCTTTTTGGCCTGCAACCGGGAGGGTTTTGCCTGTAATCCGTCATTGCACAAAACCTTCACCTGCGCGGAGATTGTCCAGCTGCTGAATCGCCTGAGTGCTAAGGTGCTGGTCACCGAGGCGGGTTGGGGGGCAGACCGGGACCGGGTGGATTTTGCGGCGGCCCTTAAACAGGTGCCCACGCTAAAGAAAGTCTACGAACCCCAGAGCTATCCTTCACATATCCTGATTCACGACCGGCCCACATTTGATGATCCGGATGCGGTGGCTTATCTGGCTTTTACTTCGGGTACCACCGGTGAGCCAAAATGTGTCATGCATTCGAGCAATACGCTGCTGGCCAATGCCAGAGATCTGATTCGCGATTGGGCCATTGGCCGGGATGAAGTGATTCTGTCCCTGAGTCCGTTATCCCATCATATCGCCTGGGTGGCGGTTGCCCAGTGGCTGCTGTGCGGCTGTCGTCTGGTCACTAATGACCCGCCGCATAGCTCATCCGGGGGCCAGCAAACCCTGGATTGGATTCTGCAAACCGAGGCCACCTATTTGATGGGTGTGCCCACCCATGCTATTGATCTGATTGCCGCCCTTAAGCAGCGTGGGCTTAAGCATATGGGTGCGGTGCGTAAGTTCTATCTGGCGGGGGCGCCTATTCCGGCCAGCGTATGCGAGGCTTTTGTGGCCATGGACATCAAACCGCAGAATGTATACGGGATGACGGAAAATTCTTCTCACCAATATACCCACCCGTCAGATCGTGTTGATGTGGCCATCAACACCTGTGGCCGGGGAGGCAGTGCTTATCAGGTGCAGATATTTGCCACCGAGGACGCGGAACGAAAGGTTGATGTTGGTGTGACCGGTCAAATTGGCGGACGCGGAGCGACACTGATGTTGGGCTATTTTGATAATCAAACCGCAACGGAGCAGAGTTTTAATGCCCAGGGCTATTTTCTCTCCGGCGACCTGGGGTGCCTGGATGCCGCCGGGAACTTGAGTATTGTCGGGCGGGTTAAGGATACGATCATCCGGGGTGGCCACAACATTTACCCCGCCCATATCGAAGCGGCAGCACTGAGCCACCCCCTGGTGGACAAAGCGGCGGTATTTGGCGTCGCGGATGAGCGCCTGGGTGAGCGTGTCTGCCTGGCGGTGCTCGGCGGCGAGGTTGATGCGCAAAGCGTGCTGGAACATATGGCCAACCAGGGTTTATCTAAATTTGATATGCCGGAATGGTTTATTCAGCTGGATACACTGCCCCTCACGGCAAGTGGTAAGGTCCTCAAGCGCAGCCTGGTGGAACAAGTATCACAACACAGACTGCTGCCGGTGCGAGTCCGGCACCATGTCAGGTTAGAGGAGGCTTCCGCATGAGCGTGCGGTTAAATGTGTCGGAGGAGATTGCGGTTTTGACCCTGGACCGGCCGGAGGCGCTGAATGCCCTGTCGTTTGACATCTTGCGCGAGATTGGTGAACAACTGGACGAAGTTGCCCGCACCCCCGGTATCCGGGCACTGTTGGTGACCGGCGCCGGAGAGAAGGCGTTTTGTGCCGGGGCGGATATCAAGGAGCTGCGTAACCGGAGTTTGCTTGAACAGAAAAATGGCGCCCAGCTTGGGCAGGGGGTTTTTGCCAAACTGGATCAACTGCCGGTGGCATCCATTGCCCTGGTC
>JANQMF010000073.1 GCA_028280225.1 Pseudomonadales bacterium
AGTGTTCGTGGGTAACAAATAGGGCGCTTAAATCCCCCCCGCTCAGCCCCAGACGCGCCAGGCGATTTTCTACCTGTTTCAGCGTGAAGCCACAATCCACCAGAAAGATCTGGTCCGCCAGGGCCACCAGGGTGCCATTACCCTTCGACCCGCTACCCAGCGAGGCAAATCCCATCAGGCGGCGTATTCTCGAATCAACACCAGGACCTGTTGGGACAGATCTGCGGCCACCGTGTCGTTACCCTGGGCATCCAGGACAGAAACCGTATAACTTTCTCCTTCACCGGACAGGAGCAGGCGCAGATCTAACGTTTCGCCTTTCCTGCCACAGGAGAACGTAATGCGGCAAAAAAAGCCTTTGCCCTCATCATCGCCAAACACCGCGGGCGGAATATTCACCTGGTACTCCCCGCTTCCCCGATCCATGTTGATCACCTCTACCGCAGCATTATTAAGCGCCTGGCCCAGAGTTGCCCAGGCGCGCTCGTAGTCCAGATTCAGTTTCAGTACCGGATATCCTGCCGACGTGCGTGTCAGCTCCGCCTTCTGCACGCTGCCAATCTGCAACGCCACTTTTGAAACCGTCTGCTGGGCTACCTTGGCGGCAATGTAGGCCCCTATTTCGTTCAGCAGGTCCGTCTCAGCCTGCTCGATGTGCGAGCGCACGCCGTTTAGAGCCACAATGTCGTTGCGCAGAGGCAGGGTTGCACTGTCGTTTTCGTGGCGCAAATGAATTTCCGTGGTCCTTGGCCGCAGGCCCTGCTCTACTTTCAGCAGAAACCGGTCTTGCCCCAGATTGAGCTGGGCAGCGGTCTTGGCATCTTGCAGAATCGTCCGCACCACATCCCGGTAGCTGGTCTGTTCAACTAAGATCCATTGGGTATTCAACCGCCCGGTACCCGGGTTGTCATAGTCCAGGCTGACACCGTTTTCGGCGAGAAACTGTTTAAGTTTTGGCCAGGCGGTTGTGGGCGGTTCGGGGATGACCAGCCAGCGTCGTTCGCCAAGGCGCTGCAACCTGACTTCATCCCGATTGTCATTGGCATAAATGGCATCCGGCAAAGGCGGTTTGTCCGGATAAAACACCGGATTTTGCGGTTCCGGGGTGGCTGGAATAGGGAAAGGATCAGTATCCGACAGATCCACCAGATCCCCCGGCACCACCAGGGCATTATCCTGACTCGACTCCAGGTAGTCGTCCTTGGGGTTAATAAAAAAACCGTCCTGATCACCTCGCATCCAGCCGCAGCCGGGCACCGCCAGAGTCGCGATCAGGGTGCAACACAAAACCCGGAATAAGGATCGAACCCCGACCACGGCCTGATACACCTGAACCATTAAAGTGCCCCCACCGCTTCCAGCCGCCTGCGTAACTCATCATGATGGCCAGCCGACAGCGGCAGCAGCGGAAGACGAATGCCGGTCTCTATTTTACCCATCATGTGCAGGGCCCACTTGCTGGCTGTTGGCGAAGGTTCAATAAACAGTATTTCATGTACGGGTTGCAGTTGCGCGTCGAGGGCCTGAGCCCCGGATTTGTCCCCTTGCAAATAATTATCACAAAAAGCCGCCATCAATTCCGGCAGAACGTTGGCAGTCACCGAAATTGTGCCCACTGCACTGCGATCCAGCATCTGCAACGTTTGTGCATCCTCCCCGGACAATATGACAAAGTCCGTCCCGGTTTGTTCACGTATCCGGCTGACCCGCTCGATGTCTCCGCAGGCTTCCTTAATACCGATAATGCTTGGATTTGATGCCAGCGCACCCACCGTCTGCGGCAGCATGTCACAGGCTGTACGGGGCGGCACGTTGTACAGGACCAGGGGACCGTCGGTGGCTGCCGCAATACTCTCATAATGACGAATCAAACCCTCCTGGGTGGGTTTGTTGTAATAAGGGGTAACCAATAGACAGGCATCCGCTCCGGCAGCCTGGGCCTCCCGGGTCTGGTGGATCGCTTCAGCGGTTGAGTTGCTGCCGGTACCAGCCACCACCGGGACTTGTCCGGCAACCACTTCAATGGTCCGTTTAATCACCGCCAGATGTTCATCGGTATCCAGGGTGGCGGACTCACCGGTGGTACCCATGGGCACAATGCCGTGGGTTCCCGCATCCAGATGCCACTGAATGAGCGATTCCAGCGCGGACCAATCGACATCCCCATTGGCATGCATTGGCGTAACCAGGGCAACAATACTCCCCTTGAGCATAACGCTTCGCCTTAGGCTTAAAAAAACAAGCGCAGATGGTACGCCCACCGGCAGGGTGATGCCACTATGTAGCGCTATGTAAATAGTGCAACGAATTAATCAGGCGGAATACTAGACTGCGGCCTTGGGCGGGGGTACCTTGAACCCGGGAGATGGACGCCACCATTCATGAGCCAAACCCAGATACCAGACTATATTGATATCCATGCCCGGGAAGATACCGGGTTCTTTGCCGAGCTGACCCAGATTAACCTGCTCAGTGGTCAGCCCTATCTGGAGGCAATTGTGCCCTGGCTGCGCCGCATCCTGAATATCTACGCCCTGTCCATCGGCGATATCACCGGCAACCGGGCGGAGATGGTCAATGTCCGCTGTTTCGATTGTGCGGACCCGGGTGTCACGTCCGTGGAGTATCCCCTGCTTGGGGCCCCTTGCCTGGATGTGATCACCCACAACGAACCCCTGTGTGTGGCCCAACAGGTTACCCACAACTATCCAAACGATGAGATCTTCAGCGATCTGGGTATCAGCAGCTATGTAGGTGTCCCTTTGCAAAACGAAAACGGGCGTCCCATCGGTGTACTGTGCGCCTTTGACACCTCGCCTATTCTCTCCAGCAGGGAATTCATCAGCGTCCTGACATGGATTGCACCCCGGATTTCGGCTGAACTGGCCCACCTGCGCATGACCGAATTCCTTCTTTGGTCGGTGGAATGGGCTACCCATTCCGAACCCGGGGACTTGTTTCGGGAGATGATGCTGCTGTCCACCCGGGCACTGCAAGTTTCCGGAGGATTTATTGCCGAGTGGGATGAGGATAATCCGGATGAATATCACATCGTCTGCGCGGTGGAAGCAGGAGAGACCATTGACGTCAAAGGCCTCCCGGCCCAGCCTTTTACCGGCATGCCCTGTGCCCGGCTGCGCGATACTCACCGTGTCTTTGTGGGCCACAACCTTAGACAACAACACGCGCCATCAGGTTTTCTGGCCTCAATTTTCCCGGACCCACCCGACAGCTACTTAGCCTATGCCCTGTCGGGTCCCCAAGGCCGAAAAATTGGTCATATCGGCTGGGTCCACAGCGGCACCATGCATCCGGCCCTGGAGGAAGAAAGCGCCGCGCAAGTGTTCCGCAACCGGGCATCCGCGGAAATTAACCGCATGCGTGCGGACCGGGAACGCGCCACCATGGCTGATGCCCTGCTGGTCAAACACAAACTGGAAAGTTTGGGCTTAATGGCCGGAGCCATTGCCCACGACTTTAACAATTTGTTGGTGACCATCATCGGCAACGCCAATTTAGCCCTGGATCATACCGGCGAATCCGGCAAAGCGTACCTTGCCGCCCTGGAACAGGCCGGATTGAGGGCGGGCGATATTGTTAAACAGTTGCTCACCTATGCCGGAGAGCGACAAGGTGATCTGACCGTCCTGGACCTGAATGATACTGTTAGAGACACTCAGAACCTCCTTGAGCTGTCCAAACACCCCAATGCGAACCTCCGTTACAACCTCAAACCCGGCCTGCCTCCAACCCAGGCCGACCATGCCCAACTGCAACAGATTATTATCAACCTGGTGCTTAACGCCCTGGAAGCACTGGAAGACAATGCCGGTGATATTATTATCAACACCTACCAGACAAAACTCACCACCAAGCAAATTCGCAGATTGCTGAGAGGCAAAGACATCGAACCCGGGCGATATGTGGTGTTGGAAGTCAGCGACAACGGCGTGGGCATGAATGCAGAAATATTATCCCGCATGTTTGATCCTTTCTTCACCAGCAAGGCAACAGGCAGAGGGTTGGGAATGGCCGCCTTACAGGGTTTTGCCAACGCCTACCACAGCGGCATCGAAGTGATCTCCGCGCCGGGAGAAGGGACTACCATACGGGTTTTTCTGCAACCGGCGGTCCATCATGCCAAACCGGAGCACCCCGCCCACCAGGACAGCGGCTTGTTGAATCTTAATAAGACAACGCCCATTCTGGTGGTAGATGACGAACAGGATGTCCGGCTGATCACCACCAAGCTGCTGGAAAGCCTGGACTACGAGGTGCAAGCCTGTGATTCAGGCCAGGCTGCGATTGACCTGGTATCTGAAGGGGCAAATTTCTCACTGGCCTTTATCGACGTGTCAATGCCGGGTTTGAACGGCTGGGAAACCCTGAAGGAAATTCGCAACTACCTGCCCGACCTGGCCATTGTGATGATCAGCGGCTATACCGAACAAGATTCCGCCAGCAGGGACGCCGGTGAGCAGCAGGCCAGCTTCCTGGCCAAACCTTTCCGGCGACACGATCTGGCCGCCGCCATCGCCCACAGTACCCAACCCAGACACTAACCCCGGGCACGTTTATCCAACTTAAGCGGCAGGCTGCTCTTCGCCGGCATCAACACCATCCGCCTCACGGCCCTGGGCAGCCGGTCCCGGGGAGCGGGGCCAGGCTTTGTAAATGGCCTTAATCAAGGTAGCCAGCGGAATGGCAAAGAAGACACCCCATACGCCCCAAAGACCGCCGAAGGCCAACACCGCAACGATGATGGTGATCGGATGCAGATCCACCACCTCGGAGAATAACAAGGGTACCAGCACATTACCGTCCAAAAACTGAATCACCGCATAGACGATCATCACAATCCCCAGATCCCAGGACCAGCCAAATTGAATCACCGCCACAGCAAATACCGGGAGGGTGACCAGGGCAGCGCCGACAAAGGGGATCAGCACCGAAATACCCACCAGCACACCCAGCAAGGCGGCGTAATTTAAGCCCAGCAAGGTAAAACTGACAAAGGTGGTGGCCCCCACAATCAGAATCTCGATAAATTTACCGCGCACGTAGTTACCCAACTGCTCGTTCATTTCCACCGCCACCGCGGAGAGCATGGGCCGTTCGAAGGGAACCAGGGAGCGCACCCAGGCCAGGAGCTGATCTTTATCCTTCAAAAAGAAAAATACCGCAATTGGCGTCAGCACCAGGTAGATCAGCAGGCCAAATACCGAAAAAACCTGGGAAAATGCCGTCTCAACCACCGAGGCACTGAGGTTGCCGATTTCCCGCGCCCCCTGATCGAGCAGGGCGGAGATTTGTTCCGGGGTGACATGTTCCGGAAATCGTGCCGCCAGGTCCTGTAGTCCGGTTTGCAGCAATGCCGCAATTCTGGGTAATAGCTCAATTAAACTCTGAACCTGCTGCCACAACAGCGGCACCACAATAAATACCAGGGCCAGCACACCACCAACAAACAGCATAAAGGAGCCGGACACGGCAAGCCCCCGGGGCACGTGCCGGTTTTCCAGAAAGGCCACCAGACCCTGCAGCAGAAAGGCCACCACCAGCCCTGTCAGCACCGGTGCCAGGTACCCGCCCAAGGTCACCAATACCAGTACGGTGACACCCAACAGAAGAATCAAATAAATGGCGTCTTCGTTGGAGAAGTGGGTATTTATCCATTCTCCAATGACCTGCAGAAATTTCATGTCTTTTTCTGCAGCAGGTAATAGTAGGTACCCTGATCTTCACCGGATGCCAACAGTGCATGACCGCTCTGGCGGGAAAATACTTCAAAGTCCCGCACGGAGCCGGGATCCGTAGCAAAGACCTTAAGCCGGGCACCGGCATCCATCTCGTTGAGGGCCTTTTTTGCCTTCAACAGGGGCATGGGGCAGCTCTGCCCCTTAACGTCGAGAATACGAACTTCTTCTTCCATAAGGGTTCGAAGTATGACATAGCAGCGCGTGAAACAGCAGGGTATGATCCAACAATGCGTAAGTACAACCTTCGTGATCTGGGGAAACAGATGTTTTTGCGCCAATTGGTGATCTGCATCCTCCTGCTGACCACAAGCCCAACCTTAACCCGGGCTGAACAGAGCCTGCCCAGTTTGGGTGATGCCTCCTCAAGTATCATCTCTCCACAATTGGAAAAGGAAATTGGCGAGTCTTTCCTTAAGCAACTCCATGCCAGTCTGCCCACCTTCAGCGACCCGTTAATGAAGTACTATGTTGCCGGTCAGCTCAACCAACTTGCGCAATATTCGGACTTGCGCGAAGCCATTATGAGTGTGGTGGTCATCGACAATCCGGATATCAACGCCTTTGCGGCACCCGGCGGTGTGATTGGGGTAAATCTGGGTTTGCTGCTCAAAGCTGAGGATGTACACGAATATTCTTCGGTTATGGCCCACGAATTAGCCCACTTGAGCCAGCGTCACTTCGCCCGCGGAGTGGAAGAACAGCGGGCACAAACCTTACCCACCATCGCCTCCCTGATCACCGCCCTGATTATTGGCGCCGCCGGTGGTGGAGACGCGGCCATAGCCGCCATCAGCACCGCCCAGGCTGCCGGGGTGGCGAATCAGCTGCGCTTCAGCCGCGACCGTGAACAGGAGGCTGACCGTATTGGCATGAATACCCTGGTGCGGGCCAACTTAGACCCCAATGCCATGGCCCGCATGTTTGAGCGCATGCAACGGGCTTATCGTTTCACCCGCCGTCCCCCGGAATTTCTGCTCACCCACCCGTTGTCCGAAACCCGCATTGCAGATGCCCGCAACCAGGCCCTGGATGCCCCCCGGCGCAACTATAGCGATTCGTTGGATTACCAGCTTATGCGCATTCGGGCTGAGGTTCACTACCGCAAAAACCACGCTCAGGGTGTTAAGGTGTACCGCAAAACCCTGCAGGAAGACCCCACCAACACCGCCGCAAACTACGGCCTGGCCCTTTCTCTGAGCCGCAACGGGGAACATGAGGAGGCTTTAACGCGGGTGGAGAAACTTGTCGGGATTAATCCCCAGAGTATCCTCTACAACGCAGCGTATGCTGAATTGCTTATCGAAGCTAAAAACACCCGTCAAGCCTTACGCTTACTGAGTCATCAACTGGTCCTGAACCCCGACAACGCACCACTATCGATGCTGTATGCCCAAGCTCTGAATCAGGCGGAACAATTTACCGAAGCGGAGCAGGTATTAACCCGGCAGTCGCGAATTCGCCCCAACGATGTTGACGTGTGGTATGAACTGGCGGAAACCGCCGGCCTGGCCGGTAATATTACCGGCGTGCACCTGGCACGGGCAGACTACTTCTACTTACACGGTGCGTATCACCGGGCGATTCAACATCTGGAATATGCTCAACGACTAGTCAGCCGCACTAACCCGCAACTTCAGACTAAGCTCAGCCAGCGCATTCAGGACCTGCGCACGGAAATCCGCGCCGCCCAGCAGAGCTAGGCATCTGTTGTTCAACAGTGTGTTATGCCCGGGCCTGCTGAAAAGCCAGCATCCGGTCCAGCGGTGCCTTGGCACGCTGCCCCAAGGCCGGGTCCACATAAATTTCGTTGGCCAGACGATAGGTTTCATCCTTTAACAGCTTGTCCAGCGCCTGCAGTTCGTTCATGGCCATCCAGGGACAATGGGCACAGCTGCGGCAGGTAGCACCATCTCCGGCGGTTGGGGCTTCGATAAATCGTTTGTCCGGATTGAGCTTGCGCAGTTTGTGAAAGATGCCGCGGTCTGTTGCCACAATAAATGTTTTGTTAGGCAACTCCCCAGCCGCCTTGATGATGGCGCTGGTTGAACCTACCGCATCCGCCATACTAATGACCTTGGCGGGAGATTCCGGATGCACCAGTACCGCCGCATCCGGGTAAACCCGGGTCATGTCGATCAGGGCCTTGGCTTTAAACTCCTCGTGCACCACACAGGCGCCGCTCCACAGCAACATGTCCGCGCCGGTTTGATCCGCAATATACTGGCCAAGATGTTTATCCGGCGCCCAGAGGACCTTCTCCCCCCGGTCGCGCAGATGGCTGACAATCTCCAGGGCACAACTGCTGGTGACCACCCAGTCCGACATCGCCTTGACCTGGGCAGAAGTATTGGCATAAACCACCACCGTGCGGTCCGGGTGCTGGGCAATAAATTGGGCAAAATCTTCCGGCGGGCAACCCAGGTCCAGGGAACATTCAGCCGCCAATGTGGGCATGAACACCCTTTTTTCCGGAGACAATATCTTGGCGGTCTCCCCCATAAAACGCACGCCGGAAACAATTAACTGCTGACTGGGACAATCCCGGCCAAAACGCGCCATTTCCAGCGAGTCGGAAACAAATCCCCCGGTGGCTTCCGCCAGGTCCTGAATGTCTCCATCCACGTAGTAGTGGGCCACCAGGGTGGCGTCCAAGGCCTCAAGGTTTTCCGCAATGGATCTTTTCAGCGCGTCCCGCTCCGGCCCGTCCAGGGGACAAGCTTCGACGATGGGAATTTCTTCTGCCGCCAGGGTGTAATCTGGTAGGCTCACCGCACTCATATAGACCTCGCAAATATGTCGAAAACCAATTCTTTATGTAGTTTCACTCTATATAGTTCCACTATGCCTAAATCCAACCGCTATCCCGGTCTGCCCGTAGGGGGGAATTGATGGTAGAGAGATTCATCAACAATTGCTAATCCCCCGATATGCCACCCTCTATATTATTTCTCACCGGCCCTGAAGCGCCCCACAACGATAACCACCAGCGGATTCCCCAAGGATTTCGTGACGCACATTGGAAGGTACATTGTCATAATCATGAAGAGCTAACGCTTTCTCAAGATTTAGTCACCATTAAAAGCAAATATATTGCTGATTATGATGTGATCTGGTCCATCGGGTTGGGCCGGATGTGTTCATTTGTGGATCGCATGCAGCTTTTAAGTCTGCTGCCCCAGGAGAAGTTGATGTTACCGGCCCACGCGCCTTTGTTACTCCACGGCAAAGCCGCCTGGCTGAAGCAGGCACCCCAGACTCATATCAGCATGGATGCCGGGCATCTGACCACTGTCATGGCTGATCATCCCGGCACATGGGTTCTTAAACCCAACGCCGGGAGCCTGGGCCGGTCGGTGCACCGGGTACGCAAAGCCAGCCAGGTCAGGCAGATTATCGGCCAGGCAACCCCCCAATACTGGCTGTTACAGCACTATGTGCCGGAAATTGAACAGGGTGAAACCCGCACCTTGATCTGCGGGACAGCCGTGATCGGCAGCTATCTACGGCTGCCCAACGCGCAAGGCATCACCAACCTGTCCGCGGGTGGCCGGGCTGAAACCACCACGCTGACCGCAACGGACCGCAGGTTGGTTCAGCAGGTTCATCAGCAGCTTATCCAATACGGTATTGGTTTTGCTGCCATAGATACTGCCGGCGGCTATTTGATTGAAACCAATATTGCCAATCCCGGCGGGCTGGAGACCTTAAGCCGTCTGTATCAGCGGGATTTTACCCGGGATGTGGTCAACGCGGTCAGTGCTCGACACCACCTCGACTGGCCAGAATCAACCGCTTGAGTTCTTCAATACGGTCCTGGCGATGATCAATCTGCTGCACGTGCCAACGGATCAGCGCACCTTTTTCCGCCTCGGGCTGGTGATTTGAGTTGCGCAGAAACTCCAACGAAGCCTTCAGCCGGTCCACCTCGTCACTCATCAGCAGCAGAACATCATCCAATGATTTATTTAAGTCATCATCCGCCGCAGGTTCAGGCACGTTGGTGCTGCCGCCTTCGGGCGGCGGATCATCCGCTGAACACTTATGGGGTGCCACCATCCACTCGCACAGTGGTTGCGGTGGTAAATTTGCTGGTGGGGCTGGCCAGGTACAAGGCCGCGCCAACTATTTCATCAGGCTCTCCACCCCGCTGCAGCGCCAGATTCTGCTCGGCATTGGCAGTAAAGGCTTCCATATCCCAGGCTTTGGAAATATCCGTCAGGAAGGGGCCTGCCACAATACAATTGACCCTCACCTGAGGTCCATAGGCAAAGGCGAAGGAGCGGGTCAGCGCATTTAAACCAGACTTTGCCGCACCATAGGGTTCAGACGTGGGGGATGGGTTCAAAGACGCGGTGCTGCTGATGTTGATGATGCTGCCCCCGCCCGCCTCGGCCATACGCTCACCCACTAAGGCCATCAGCCGGAAAGGGCCTTTCAGATTAACCCCCACCACTTTGTCGAAGAGTTCTTCACTCACCTCGGACAGTTTGGGATACAGGGGTGACATGCCGGCATTGTTGATAAGGATATCTATCTTGCCAAAACGTTCATATGCGGCGTTGACCAGGCCGTCTATTTCCTCCCACTTGCCCACATGGCAGCCATAAGCCAGAGCCTGCCGGCCCAGGGCTTGCACTTCTTTGGCAACCCCCTCGCAAGCTTGCGCCTTGCGGCTGGTGATGATCACATCAGCACCCCGGGCGGCCAGGGCCAGGGCCATTTCCCGGCCCATGCCTCTGCTGCCGCCTGTCACCAGGGCAACCTGGCCGCTGAAGTCGAGCAATTTGTCCATACCTCTCCCTAAATTTGATGCCATTGCTGGTCAAGTTAAATACACCAAGTGTTACACTGCTGGATTGGAAAAATAATAACAACCTTCAAACAGACCAGCGGGTTCTATTTAGCCGGCGGACTATTAGCTCGCCCGGCCGGCTTGTCCCGGTTATTTAGGGCGGGCAAGCGGACCCTGGTGATTCTGTGCGGAGTGTTTTAAGTCGATGAAGACCTGAATGGAGACATATTTATGGGAATGTTAGACGGAAAAGTTGCCTTGGTTACCGGCGCGGGGGGCGGCCTGGGCCGTGCACACGCATTGCTGCTGGCCAAAGAAGGGGCCAAGGTTGTGGTTAACGATCTGGGTGGCGCCCGGGACGGTACCGGTGCTTCCAGTTCCATGGCTGATACCGTAGTTGAAGAAATTAAGGCGGCCGGGGGTGAAGCGGTGGCCAACTACGGATCAGTTACCGACCGGGCGGACGTGGAGGCTATGGTCAAAACCTGTACCGACCACTTTGGCAAGATCGACATTTGTATTGCCAACGCCGGCATTCTGCGGGATAAATCATTCAAGAACATGGACGATGATATGTGGGACGTGGTCGTTGACGTGCATCTGCGCGGCACCTACCTCACCACCAAGGTGGTGTATGACACCATGTTGGCGCAGGGTCATGGCGGGCGCATTATCGTCACCAGTTCCACCTCGGGATTGTTAGGCAACTTCGGCCAAACCAACTACGGTGCCGCCAAGGCGGGCATTGCCGGTCTGATGCGCTGTCTGTGGCTGGAAGGGGTGAAATACGGCATTACCGTGAATGTCCTGGCACCCACGGCAACCTCCCGCATGACCACGGATATTCTGCCGGAAGATGTGCAGGACAACTTTCCGCCGGAAGCGGTTTCTCCACCCGTTGTGTGGCTGTGTACCGACGAGGCAAAAGATATATCGGGCCGACAGTTCTTAGTAGGAGGCAACAGTGTCAGCCTGCTCTCCTGGCAACTCACCCCAATTGCCAAACGAGATCTTGCTGAAGGCGTCTGGGAGGTGGCGGAAATCGGGGAGCAAATTGCCGCCAGCAAAGAGCACTGGCCGCCCATCAATCCCAGACGCGGATAAGCCCCGCCATGTCGGCCGGCGGTCAGTCACAGAGCTCAAAATTCTGGAACAGCCGCCACCTTTTCAGCAAGGACACCTTATGAAAGTCAATCTGATTGAGCACATTCCCTTTGCAGATACCCTGGGCATTACCCTGCGCAGTGCCACCCCGGAGGAAATTGTTGCCGAAATGACCGTCACCGAAGCGGTATGTACCACCGGCGGCATTATGCACGGTGGCGCGGTGATGGCATTTGCCGACACCCTGGGTGCGGTGGGCGCCTTTATGAACCTGCCGGAAGGGGCCAAGGCAACCACCACCCTGGAAAGCAAAACCAATTTTCTGGGTGGTGCCCCCAAGGGTGAGGTGGTGGTTGGCGTTTGTACACCGGTGCACATCGGCCGGCGCACCTCGGTGTGGCAAACAAAGATGACCACCGAGGCAGGTAAAACAGTGGGTATGGTGACCCAGACTCAACTGGTTCTTTTATAGGTCAGAAAAGGCCATCCTGGCCTTTTCTTCCTACGGTTCCCTAACGGGAACCTCCCATTTTCCTGCGGAAAATGACTCGCGCTTCCCTGCGCTCGAACTCACCCGCAGTGTTCCAGATAATGAGTCTGCGGCTTCGTTCATCAATCCATCCTGGCCTTTTCTTCCTACGGTTCCCTGACGGGAACCTCCCATTTTCCTGCGGAAAATGACTCGCGCTCCTGCGCTCGAACTCACCAGCGATGTTCCGGATAGCAACTACCCGGCTCCGTTCATATAACCATCCTGGCCTTTTCTTCCTACGGCCAGTGCATTGTCAGACAGTTTCACCCGGGTATTGCATCGGGACACAAGAAAGACTATCAATAGTCCATGTGGAAAATGCTAACAGCCTTGCTCGGGTTTCTGCCAATTCTGCTTGCGCAGGCAGATACCCCTCGTTACAAACCCTCTTCAGTAAGCCCCCAGGCCCTGGATATTACCCGGAACAGTTACGGCTACAGCAGCACGGCGCCTAACGCCCTGGCCATAGGAGACATTGCCCCCAACTTTGTCCTGCCCGGTTCAGGTGGTCAAACCATTGCACTTAAACAGTTGCGGGCAGCCGGGCCCGTGGCCATTATCTTTTACCGCGGGCATTGGTGACCGGCATGTAATGTGCAACTCGGCGAGTTGCAGAACCAGCTGGACCGCTTCAACCGGCGCAACAGCTCAATTGTCGCCATCTCTGTAGACAGCCCAGCAGATTCGTTGGCAATGATCAAACGCCTGGGGCTGACCTTTGCCCTGGCCAGCGACCCGGAGCAAAAAGTGGTCAAAGCCTTTGGCGTGCAAAATCCGGATACCCGGGAACTTGCCCTGCACGCGGTCTATATCGTCGACCCCGCAGGCAAAATTTTCTACCGCAAAGTAGCCCGGCGCCGGCCGGTTTCAGCGGAACTTATCGACGCCATCGACGCCCAGCGGGGACAGTACCCAAAAAACGACCCGGTTGCGCCGCGCCGGCGTATTGACGTGGCCTACCCGCAAAACAATTTTCAAGCCATTATGACCATTGCCCGGGTAGACCGGTTGCCTGCCGGTGTAAACCCCGCCGCATTTGCTCGGGTACTGGCCAACCGCCGCAGTCACGGCAGCGACACCAGCCTGTTTACATTCAAGGCGCTGGTGGAACAGGCCTGGCACAGCGGTGCCGCAGATCGGGCAAGTCTGCTGGACCTTGCCGCCTGGCTTATCCGCAGCCAATTTTTTGCTGCTGAATCGGCTAGCGAACATCCGGCTGTGGCTGCCGGCCGCAACCTGTCCCAGCGCCTTGCCCGGGTTGAGTACTTAGCCGCTGAAGAGCAGGCCCACCGGGGCACCGACCAGCATGATGCCGCCCTGCATACCCTGGCTGCGGCCAGAGCCGGCTTAACCCGGGTGCGGGCCCAGATCAACGAACAGGCCCAGGCCTGGAATCTGCGTTATGCCAAGGCTTCTTTGCGCAGTTATCGGGAGGTGGTCAACGCCGTGACCCGGCCAGTGCGTTGAATAAGCAGACGGCTAAGGGCGCAGCTTCCAGGGTGGAATAGCATCCCAGTCAAAGGGGATAATACCGTCGTCGACAATCTGCCACACGCTCCCCTCAGCCTTGCCGTTATCCAACTCCAAAAAGCCCAATGTCCCGTATTGGGTATCATAATTGTGGGGATAGGTTGGCGAACCCGGATTAACACAGTAGATACCATCCACCCATTCAATGGCTTCGCGGTGGGTATCACCGGATACAATAACATCGGGTTTTTTCTCCGGGAAAAAACGCTCCACCCACTTCGCCATGGTGAAATGGGGCGGGCGCTCCGGAACAGGAACATAGTGGGTCAGGCCAACCCACAGGCCCTCAATATCCAGCAGCCAGGCGTATCTTACCCGCGGGTCCTCGGGTTGCACCGGGCGGCCCCCGCTGCCGTCTTCACCGTTGCCCCTCGCCGCCCACACCGGCGCCACCTTTTCCAGTTCATCCAGGACAAAAAGCTCGTGAATATCACCGGCGTGAAAAATCATATCCACGCCGTCGAAGGCTTGCGCAATCTGCGGCCACAAACTCGACCGGGCTTCCGGGATATGGGTATCCGATATCAATCCTATTTTTGTCGGCACATTGGCCCCTTAGGCGCGCGCAACACCAGTCACTAAAACTCAGCCTACACGCAGTGCCTGACCCAAGGGTTGATTACCATGGTGTTCGGTGAACTGCTGACCGTCCCAGACCTTGTGCCCTCCCACATAGACGCCGGTGACCACCCCTTGCGACCGGTTAACCAGTTGATGGCATTCAAATAGATCACGATAGATATATTGCACAGAGGCTTCGCCGTCATAGGTACGCAATACTTCAGGATCAACCAGGGCAAGGTCCGCCCGGGCGCCCACTTCAATGGCGCCCACATCCAAACCAAAAAATTCCGCCGGTTCCCGGGTCAGCCGCTTGACCATATAACTGAAGGTAGCCTCATCTTCCTCCAGCGCTATTTTTAAGGCGCGCAAGTTGCCGTCAAAAAAGGCCATATTGGTAACGTGGGCACCACTATCGTTAAAGCCGGGCATCAGTTTGGGATGCAACAACAGCTTTTTAACGACGTTTGGGTTCTTGTTAGCGTTAACATAGTGCCAGTACAACTCCCGGTCATAGTGATGCAGCAACTTGAGGAAAAATTCCGCATCATCACGGACGTTCCGGCCCAGCGCTTCAAAAACCTGCCTTTCTTCAGGATCCGTTATCCGCTCCGGCTGTTCAACCCAGGACAAATAACGCTGATAGGCGAAATACAGCGATTCACCCACCCACCCCTCTACCGGCACCCGGAACAGGTGCATATCGTTGAGATCTCTGCTCAGAAACTCCCGTTCCATGCGCAGGCGCCGGCGCAGGTGACGGATGTTAAAACCGGACTTGCCGCGCTGCCACATCTGGCGAAACTCTTCGACAAATTGAGGCTCCGACAAAATCCGACGGCGGGCTTCCACATCGTCCAATTCCGTTTCGATCAGGCGCCGCAACAGGGGGCTTGCTTCAGCCAGGGGGCTGACAATGCCTTCGGAATAGATCCGAAAGGGTGCGCTCAAACACTGCATCTTGAAGTTACCCTTAAGCAGCGGTGTGTTGAGCAGATGCGCAAAAAACAGCGCCCGCAGCTTACCCTGGCGGTTGTTCGCCGAGTCCAACGCCGCCAAAGCAGTGATCTTCAAGGTTTTCCCGTACAACAGTCCACTGGTGAGCATAAACAATTTCACCGTGAGCTTGCCCCTGTCCGTGGCCGGGGTCATTTGCCAGACCCGGTCATACTTGCGCAGCACATCCGTCAAGGATTTGTATTCCGAAAATTGCGCATACTGGGTGGGAATACGTTTTTTTACATTGGGCTGATTGGCCAGGAAGTGCAGGGGCAAGCCATCTGTGGACATACCCAGATATCCCTCTTGCAAAGACTCTTCCAGAATACCGGCCATGCGGTCCACTTCCGCCGGGGTTGGGTCCCGGGTGATACTGTCCTGCAAACCCATGACCTCGATGCGCAACATGGAATGCGGCAAAAACGGAGCAACATTGGCACTTAAGGGTAAGGATTCCAAATGGCGCATATAGTCGGCGGGATTATCCCAGGTGGCTTTATCCGCCGCCTTGCGCAGCACCGGTTTGGGGATATTCTCCACCCGGGCAAAACAATCCACAATGGGATCCTGATCCGCCTTGCGCTGGGCGCCAAACGCCAGGCCAATACTGCAATTACCCACCACCACGCTGGTTGTGCCGTGGCGAACTACCTCCGGCAATCCCGGGTCCAGCTCAGCCTCCAAGTCTTCGTGGGTGTGAATGTCCAGCAACCCCGGCAGCATCCACTGTCCGCCGGCGTCTTCCACCTGGGCCGCAGAATCTTCCGGCAGGTGTTCACCCAGGGCGGCAATCCGCCCATTTTGAACGGCAACGTCCAAGTGTCTTCCGGGCCCGCCGCTACCGTCGAAGACTTTCGCATTTTTGACTATCAGATCCCAAGACATATCAACCTCCCGATGTGCCCTACTTTACCCTATGATAACCGATCCCATGATAACCGGCCGGGGGCACGTTGGCTTGTCCCCACACATGAGCTAAACACTGTGGGACTGATCCGTGCGCCGCACAGACGGTATAAATAACACACACAACAACGTTAAACCCACAAAGGCCAGGCCGCTGGCCACCAGGGCACTATCGACACCATGAACTTCCGCGATGTAGGTGATGGGAAATACCCCAAGCGGCATCAAACCATGGGACATCATATCCACGCTCATGATACGCCCGCGCATGTGGTCGTCGACCTGCACCTGCAACATGCCGCGATTCAGCGACATATTCCAGCTACCGATCCAGCCGATGATAATAATGACCGAGGTCACCACCAGGCTCGTATGGCTGAAGCCGAACAATGCGGTGGCCGCACCCCAGGCCAGACAGGTGACAATCAGCCATGTGCCCTTGCGGCGCAGATCACCCATGGTGGCCATCATCAGCGACCCGACAATGGCCCCTGCCCCCATGGCGGATACCAAAAACCCCAAATCATCAGCCCCACCCCCCAGTACATCGTGGTTAAAGGCGGGTAACAGGGTATTTAAGGGCATGCCAAACAGAAAGGGAATGATGGACAGCACAATCAAACCAAATACCGGCGGGCGTTGCCGAATATAAACCAACGCCTCTTTCATGTCGCGCAACGCATCAGCCTTGCGCCGGGGGTTTGCCCGGGGGGTTTTACCAACAAGCAGTATAGTCACCGCGGATATGAAATACAGGCTGGCAATGACCACATAGACCACCCCCACCCCAAAGGTAGAGGTTTTGTCACCTCCGGCTATGACCGCAATCAGGAATCCCGCCAGGGCCGGGCCCACAATTCTGGCCAAATTCCAGCTTGTGGTATTTAAGCCCATGGCGCTGAAGATCAGCCGCTCGGGAATAAGTTCCGGGACCAGAGCTTGCCGCGCGGGCATGGACAGCGCCAAGATGGTGCCGTTAAAAAAGCCAAACCAGAGAAAGTCCCAGAACGTCACTGAGCCGGAGAAGATAATAGCTGCCATAACCACTGTTGCCAGGCAGTTGAGCCCTTGCGCCGAGACAATTACCTTCTTTTTCGGCAATCTGTCTGCCAGCACGCCTCCATACAGAGAAAACAGTACCGTGGGCACCATAAAGGACATGGTTACCCAACCCAGGTCCAGGGGTGAAGCTGTGAGTTCGTAAACCAGCCAGCCCCGGGCAATAATCTGCATATTCATGGCAAACGACGAACCCAGGCTGCCAATCCATAGCCACATGAAGTTGCGTACTGCAAGCGCCTGCCAGATGTCTCGAGAAGCCAAACGATATCCTGTTTGGTTATGCAAAAACCGCACATGATAACACATTCGGGCACCTCCCTCTTAAACGGGCCATTAACCAGGGATACCGCGCAAAGATATGGCATGATGGTTTTTTTGTCTGGAGGTGAGCATGCGTTTGGGTGTTGTCCTTTATCCTGATTTTGAATTGTTAGACGCCTACGGGCCGTTGGAAATGTTTGGCTGTATTGGGCCGGAGCTGGACATCCTGGTGATCGGCGAGCAAGCCGGCCCGGCCAAGTCTTCCGCAGGCCCCCAGACCCTGGCGGAATACAACTTCGACACCGCACCGCAACTTGATCTGCTGTTATTACCCGGTGGTGTGGGCACCATTGCCGAGTTGGAAAACGAGCACCTGCTGAATTTTCTGCGCACCCGCTGTCCCACCCACAGCATCAATATGAGTGTCTGCTCCGGATCCGCTCTGTTTGCCAAAGCCGGGCTGCTGGACGGCTTAAAGGCCACATCCAACAAAATGTTCTTCAGCCTGGCCACCAGCCAGAGTGACAAGGTGCAATGGGAGGAGGCCGCGCGCTGGGTGGATGCGGGTCAGTATGTCACCTCTTCGGGGGTATCCGCGGGCACGGATATGTCTTTAGCGGTAATTTCCCGGTTGTTTGGCCCGGACAAGGCTGAGGAGGTTGCCCGGTTTACCGAATACCAATGGCACACCGACGCGGATACAGACCCTTTTGTCCAATATCTGAA
Source organism: Pseudomonadales bacterium (assembly GCA_028280225.1). Lineage (GTDB taxonomy): Bacteria > Pseudomonadota > Gammaproteobacteria > Pseudomonadales > Azotimanducaceae > UBA4421. Next base: position 18,233 of record JANQMF010000073.1, read on the forward strand.
TCAGGCACCGCCGCTGCCGGGTTAAGGCACTAATAGTCCAGCCGGTAGCTGCCGCCGTCGGAGACAATTTTTCCCGCGGTTGGGCCGGCAAAGTGGGTACCGATGATCAACACCGGCTGGTCTGCATGGGTACGGACAAAGTCACCCCGGGTGGTTGCCGCCCGCTGGGGATCATGATCCGCCAGACTGGACCAGTCCGGGTGTTTAATCTGGCAGGGATGATGAATCATATCGCCGGTAATGATGGCTTCTTCACCCGCTGAGGCGATGTGCACGCTGACGTGTCCCGGGGTATGTCCCGGGGTGGACATGAGCCTGACCTCATCGGTGACCACGTGATCCGTCTGCACCAGCACCGCCTTGCCGGCGTCAAAAATCGGCTGCACAGAGTCTTCAATAACCGGGCCGTACTCCTGTTCTTCGGTACGCCAATGGTCCCATTCCGCCTGAGCATATAAATAGTCGGCACCGCTGAAGGTGGGCACCCACCGGTTATCGGCCCAACGGGTACTCCATCCCACATGATCAACGTGCATATGCGTACACAACACCGTATCCACCTTGTCGGCGGCAAAGCCTGCCTGGGCAAAGCGGTCCATAAAGTCACTCTGCATCATGTTCCAGCGCGGATAGTTGCGCTGCTTGTCATTACCAATACAGGTATCAACCATGATGACCTGGCCCTGGGACTCCACAATAAGCGAATGCATACTCAGCAGGAGCTTATGCTCCTCGTCAACAAAGGGCTGCATCCAGTTGATGGCGCCAAGTACCTCCGGGGTCGCTTGAGGTAACAGGTATGGACCCAGGGAGGATGTGGTCAACTCCACCAGCTGTGTAATTTTGACGTTGCCAATCTGCCACTTGAGCATACCCACCCCATTCATCAATTTGTCCGAACCCGGACCAGAGTTGCAAATTCAAACCGCATGGTCAAATATCTTGTGCCGGAAAATCAATAACCCTTAGGAGACTACAATGGGAAGCGACGCAACATTTGGAGATCTTGGCGTCACAATTAATAACAAAGTAGCGGAAGTGGAGATCCAACGCCCACCCAACAATTTTTTTGACACCCAGCTGATCAAAGACCTGGCGCAGTGTTTTGCCCAATGGGATGAAGGTGACGAGGTGCGGGCCATTGTCTTGTGCTCTGCCGGAAAACACTTTTGCGCCGGTGCCAATTTTGGCAGTGCCGCGCGCGACGCCGAGCAGGAACAGCGTAAGGCCGGTGACCCCAACCCCCTTTACGCAGCGGCCACCCACTTATTTTCCTGTAAAACTCCGGTGATAGGGGCCATTCAGGGTGCTGCCGTTGGCGGCGGTTTTGGCCTTGCCGTCATGCCGGATTTTCGCGTGGTTGCCCCAGAAGCGCGATTTACCGCCAACTTCGTAAAACTGGGTTTTCATCCGGGATTTGCCCTCACCCACACCCTGCCCAAACTGATTGGCCAGCAACAGGCAAATCTCATGTTCATGACCGGACGGCGGATCGGCGGCGAAGAAGCCTACCGCATTGGCCTGGCGGATGTCTTAACGGATTTGGACAACCTGCGTGCCGAAGCACACAAACTGGCAACGGAAATTGCCGAGAACGCCCCCCTTGCGGTTAAGTCGGTGCGGGCAACCATGCGCGAAGGACTCAGCGAAGCGGTGAAACTGCAAACGGATCACGAAAACGCAGAACAATTTCGTCTGCAACAGACCGAAGACCACAAGGAAGGGATTCGGGCGGTTGCCGAACGGCGCCCGGGAAACTTCCAGGCCCGCTAATACTAGCTGTTAGCTCTTACGCCCGGTTGTGCAGACAACCGGGCATCCAGCTCGGTGCGGATTTTAGAGTGGGCTTGCTCGTCCAGCTTGAAATGTGTGAACATCCAGGCGCCCACAAGATAACAAACTAACGGAAACAATCCGTACAAAGTCACCATTGCCAGCTTAACGCCCTGGCTTTGCTCAACATTGGGCACAAAGCCGGAAAACTCCAACACAAAACCCGTCAACAGCAACATCACGCCAAGGGCGCTTTTTTGTACAAAGTTCCAGGCGGCAAAATAGGCACCTTCTTTGCGTTCGCCGGTGAGATGTTCGTCGTAGTCTATAACATCCCCCTGCACGGAAGGCCCAATAGTGCCCCCGCAACCATTGGCCAAGCCGGCCAATACCGCCATGGCGATGATCCAGCCCAGGCGCAGCTCGGCACTTTCCATAAAGGCAAGCAGAAACATGGCACCAAAAGAAATCCCGGTTAACAGCATTCCTCCAATCCAGACGCGAATTTTGCCGAAACGCCGGGACAGCGGAACCCACAGCGGCACCGACGCACTGGACGGCACCATATAGGCCAAAATGATCAGCGGTGCCATGGTGGGTGCGCCAACCACGTAGTGAGTGACATACAGGGTCAGGGCGGCAATGGCGGAAGAGCCGACATGCTCAATAAAGGTAACCACCAACAATAATTTTGCGTGGGGATTCTGCCACACGTCCTGAAAAGCCTTAAAAGGACCCGCCGCCACCCGGCCTTGAAATTCCGGCCGTTCCCGCAGGCGCACCACGGCAAAAATCACCAGGACCACCATGATGCCCACCGCCAGCAAGGCCAGTTCCGCAGCCAGCCCCCGAACATCTCCACCTTCGCTGTACTCTTCGTTAAGCAAAAATTGCAGGCTGACCAGGGAAAGAATACAACCCAGGATATAGGCGGCATGCCGGGCGCCGAACATGCGGCTGCGTTCATGATAGTTGTCGGACAACTCCGCCCCCAGGGAAAGATGGGGGACGTAAAAAATGGTCATGGCGGAATAAAAACCGATCACCGCCACCCCCATCCACCAGACCAGCGCATCCTCGGACAGGGACAACGGCGGGGTAAATACCATGTAGAACCCTGCGGCAATGGGTAAACAACTGACCAGAATCCAGGTCCGTCTGCGCCCCAGGCCACCGGTGGTGCGATCGCTGATGTAGCCAATCAGGGGGTCGGAAACCGCATCCCACAACCGGGATAAACTATAAATCGCCCCCATTAATGCCGGGGCAATCAAGAGAATATCGGTGGCAAATTTCATCACATAAAGACTGAGTAACAAATACATGTACCCAGCCCCAATGGCCGGCGCACCGTAAGCAATGACCGTGCGCATGGGCACCCGGTCAGCCCCGGCGGAATGGGCGGAATGGGCGGAATCAGGCATTTTTTATGGTTAAGCCGCCGTCCACCGGCAATACCGCCCCGGTCATAAAACCCGATGCCGGTAAACAGAAATTAAGGGTACCGTGGGCCACTTCTTCCGGGTCAGCGTAACGCTTCAGAGCCACTCGCCGGCGGGCATACTCCTGTTTGTTCTCTTCGGGAATCGCCTCGGTCATGCCGGTGCGGATGGGGCCCGGGCAAATACAATTCACCGTAATATTCTCGGTACCCAACTCCACGGCCAAAGACCGGGTCAGACCAATCACCCCGGTTTTGGCCGACGTATAGGGGCTGCCAAATTTTGTTGCTCCCAGACCCTCGGTGGAAGCAATATTCACAATTCGAGGATGCTCAGCCTGGCGCAGGTAGGGCAGTGCAGCGCGAATGGTGCGCGTATTAAACGTTTTGACAAA
>JANQMF010000136.1 GCA_028280225.1 Pseudomonadales bacterium
CGGGACCCCTGGTAACCCGATTACCCCGCACCCCCGGGCGGCGTGATGCGGAATATATGCACCTGTTAAGCGGTGAAATAAGCGGCGACGCTGAGGCAGCACAGACACCCACGCAGACGTTCAGCGGTCAAGAGACCGCGGCTGAGACAGTATCCTCCCCGCCGCCCGCCCCACCCGGGGCAAACGAAGACTTAAACGCGCGTGTGACGGCCCTGGAAGCCAACCTGGCTGCCTTGATGCGTAAAGTTGAAACCCTTGAGCAGAACCGCTAGGCACGGCGATGTGAACTTCGGCACGCCGACCGGCTGGACAATCAGCCCATTGACCTTAGCCCCAGCCCAGGCTACCCGTGTTAAGCTTTCGTTCCGGACATTGCAGGGGAGACTCCATGGGACGGCTTACCAGAAAACAGCTCAGTGAATTAACCGAAGACCAACAGGCCGTATTTGAAGAAATTGTCGCCAACCGGCCGGTTAAGCCTAAAGATGGACATATTGGCGGCCCCTTTGATATCTGGCTGCGCAGCCCGGAGATGGGCCACCGCCTGGTTGCCTTGGGTGGTTTCTTCCGCTTCAGGACCAGTGTGGACAGACGGTATATTGAGCTGGCCATTTTAGTGACCGGCCAGCATTGGCAGGCACAGTTTGAGTGGTATGCCCATGAGCCCATGGCCCGGGACGCCGGTGTGCCCGAGGCGGTCATTCAGGCCATCAAAGTTGGCGCCAAGCCCGAACTTGACGACGCCGGTGATCAGGCGACTTATCAACTGGCCAGCGAAATTCATCAAACCCATCAGGTCAGTCAAGCCACCTACGATCGCGCCGTGGCTGAATTTGGCGAAATGGGGGTGGCGGAACTGATTGGCCTGTGCGGCTTCTACGGTCTGGTCTCCATGACCCTGAACACTTTTGACGTGGAACTGCCCCCGGGTGCGGAAAACCCCTTTGCCTGACCAGTGGGGATCCCCCGTATTCTGGACAGAGCCTCGTTTCAGCGTAAAATCAGCGTTTGTGTAATTCCAAGGACGTCACATGGCAACAAAGGTAGATTGGTACTACTTTCGCAGCGGCTGAACCAGCTGTACCAAAGCATCCAAGTTTTTGGAAGCCAACAATATCGACATTAAAGAACGGGTATCTGCCAGCAAAAAGCTGCAACGGGCAGACGCCGAAGCACTGCTCGCCAAGGCCAGCAAAATGACCGTGGCCAAGGGCAAGAAGGTGCAGGCCTTTAAGGGTGGCAAAGACCCATCCGATGAAGCCATCACGGCTATGCTCGGCAGCACAGGCAACCTGCGCGCGCCCACCATCGTTCGTGGCAAAACCCTGCTGGTGGGATTTAACGAAGAAATCTACCGGGAGCAGCTCACCTGACCGGCGCGAGCAATCCCAGTCGGCTGAACCGTCGCCGGCTTCAATAGGGTTCGACGGTATTTTCGAACACAAAGCCGTCCGGCGTCATAGCCAGGCGGTGCCGCTCCCCAGCGATGTCCGCATCCCAGGCCTCATAACCGGCATCGCCGTGCCACATGGCCACCCGCACGCCATCACTGCGTTTGGCCACGTGGGTGGAGTAGGTTTTCACCGGGGTCGATGCCAAGTGAGTCAATAAACGGCTGGCAGGCGCATAACGGGACAGGTGGTACAGGGTTACCCAGGTTGGCGGGGCCAGGTCAATCTCCCCGGCCGCGTGTCGGGCCAGGGCTTGCCCGGGTTTGATCCAGGCATGATCCTGAATCTCGCCATCATCAATGGCAACACGCTGCTCGTCTTCAAGCCGGGCAGCATAAAACCAGGTGGCAAAACGTTTGGCCGGTCCAGGGGGTGGTGTCCAATGCGAAAAGTGCTGAAAACTATCCCCGCTTACCGCCACCCCGGCCTCTTCCAAGGTCTCCCGCGCGGCGGCCCGACGCGCCGCCGCCGCCAGATCATCACCACCGGCAAAGTCTTCTGCATCAATTTTGCCACCGGGAAAAACCCACATACCACCAAAGGTGATTTTGGAATTTTTGCGCAGCATCAAGACTTCCACGGCAGGCGCCCCGGCTTCGGCACAATCCCGGACCAGCACTACCGTGGCGGCAGGAATAGGGGGTTTTACCCCCGGGTCGCTTTCGCTGCGCGCCTGGATATCGCCGTAAGTATCGTTTTTGTGTTTATCCGCCACCTGCCACCCCGCGCCTGGCGTTGTTGTTCTTATAAGACCTCAAACAGTCCCGCTGCACCCATGCCACCGCCCACACACATGGTGCACACTACGTATTTGGCCCCGCGGCGTTTCCCTTCGATAAGCGCATGGCCCACCATCCGTGAGCCGGACATACCGTAGGGGTGGCCGATGGATATGGCCCCACCATTTACGTTAAGCAGCTCATCCGGAATACCCAGTTGATCACGGCAGTACAGTACCTGCACCGCAAAAGCCTCGTTTAACTCCCACAAGCCAATGTCATCCACGGTCAGACCGTTCTTCTGCAGCAGCTTAGGCACCGCAAAAACCGGCCCAATACCCATTTCATCCGGATTGGTCCCCGCCACCGCCATGCCGCGATACGCACCCAACGGTTGTAGTCCGCGCTTTTCCGCAACCGAAGCCTCCATCAGCACACAGGCAGACGCCCCGTCAGAAAGCTGGGATGCATTGCCGGCGGTGACATGTTGACCGGTCTTGATCACTTGCCCCCCGGAAAAAACAGGTTGTAACCCGGCTAAGGCGGCAGCGGTGGTACCCGGCCGGTTACCTTCATCCTGTTCTAAAGTCACCTCGGAATCTGTGGTTTCACCCGTTTCTTTGTTATGGAATTTCATGGTGGCGGTAAGGGGTACAATTTCGTCACTAAACTTGCCGTCTGCTTGAGCTTGGGCGGTGCGGGCCTGGGAATTTGCCGCCAATTCGTCCTGGGCTTCCCGGCTGACCTTGTAGCGCTCCCCCACCACCTCTGCGGTTTCAATCATGGCCATGTACAGCGCGGGTTTGTTTTGCAAAGCCCAGGGGCTTGGCGTCGCAAACATCTCACGGGTCTGGTTCATGGAGATGGACTCCACCCCGCCACCAATGGCAACGTCCATGCCATCACTGATAATCTGTTTGGCCGCCATGCCAATCGCCATCATCCCCGACGAACACTGTCGGTCAATGGTCTGACCGGCAACTGAATCAGGCAGTCCCG
>JANQMF010000168.1 GCA_028280225.1 Pseudomonadales bacterium
CGGAAAGGGCTGGGTGGCACTGAGATACTCCCCGGGTACCGCCCCGGTCTGAGGCACCGGGCGTCCTTCGACGGGGTGCAGAGGTTCGCCGGTATCGCGATCCAGCACAAATGTCAGGCCCATTTTAGTGACCTGCACAACCGCCGCCTTGGTGACGCCGTTGATGGTGACATCCACCAGGGTGGGCTGAGCGGGTACGTCATAGTCCCAGATGTCATGGTGCACGGTCTGATAATGCCACTCCACCTCACCAGTGGCGGCATTCAGGGCCACTACAGAGCTGGAATAATAGTCCTGGTGACCGTCCCGGTCACCACCGTAATAGTCCGGGGAAGAATTCCCCGTGGGTACAATAACCAGGTTCCTTTCCTCGTCCACAGATATGGTGGACCAGACATTGGTCGTGGCGCGCACGTAATTGCCGTCCCCATCAACCTGGGCCCGCTCAGGGTGGGTTGGATTCCAGCCCCAGACAAAGGCACCGGTCTGGACATCATACGCACGCACAACACCCGCCGCGGTATCCGCGCGGATGCTATCGGTTACATAGGCACCGGTAACCACCAGGTTACCAATTATGGCGGGCGCGCTGGTGACGCCATATTCATTGTCTTCATGGGCCGTTAAACCCACTGTTAGATCCACCTGACCGTTTTCGCCAAAATCGTCACAGGGTTGGCCGGTCGCCCCATCCAGGGCAATCAGACGGGAGTCTAAGGTGCCCAGGATAATCCGGTGCTCACAAACCGCGCCGGTTTGTTCCGCCGCTACCCAACTGCTGACCCCTCGACAATTACTGAGCGGCTCGTTGGCCATGTTCACCTGTGGATCGTATACCCAAAGCTGTGCCCCGGTGCCGGGGTCCAGGGCAAAAACCCGGTTAAAGGGTGTGCAGTAATACAGCACACCCTGAGTCACGATGGGTGTACCGATATAGGAAGTGGGCCGGTTACCCACAAGTTCCGCGGAAACAGATTCCGTCAGCGACTGCACCCCCGCCACATAATCCCCGGAACGATGCACCCAGGCCGGGACCAGTTGGGCAACATTGTCACGGTTGATCTGGTCAGCGGTTGAATAATGCCCTCCACCGGGCGCTCCCCCGTAGGCGGGCCAATCGATATCGTTGAATTCAGCCCCAACCGGAGCCCCCGCGGCCAGACTCACCCCAAGCCAGGCACCCATAAAATAACGGATCAGCCTGCACCGCCCGGGGGCAGTGCCCGGGATAGCTCTTGTAAAGTACGGTTTTGACAAAACATTCCCCCCTTATGTTTGCGCACCCGGTAATACCTAATATTACATTCTTGGCTTATGATTTGATCACTTTATCCCACCCTTACCCCAATAAAGCCGGGCTGTCCGAGAATTGCCGGAAAAATATTGCTTAAAAAAGAGGCCTTTAATGATGCAGCAAATGACCTTAGTAACCGTAATCTGTTTTGGGCTGTTTAATACCGCCCCGGTTTCCGCAACCACACCGGTAAGTACGGACAGACAGGGTGACATACAGGCTATTGAGGCTTTGTATGCCACCTGGCGCCAAGCTGTTGAGACCGGCGATATCCCTGAATACGTCAGCCTGTTGCACCCGGACGTCCGGCTTCTGCCTCCCGGAGCGCAAGCCATCAGTTCAGCCGCCGATTATGAGGCGTTTTTGCAGCCGGTTTTCGCCACCGCAACCTACAGAATCGAAGTGCAGCAAATGCCCCAGATCCACATTCGGGACAATGTGGCTGTTGCCGAGTACCAATATACGATCCATCTGCAGCTCAAGGACGCTGCCAACCGGGTGACCGAGCCCGGCGCCCTGACCGCCGGCAAAACCACCGCCCGTTATTTTGATGTGTTATTAAAAGAGGCGGGGCAGTGGCGGGTGTGGCGGCACAGTTGGCAGGTGTACTAATCTGGAGTAAATGATCAACTCTTGGGTGCAACGATGGTGCAGGTGCCCTGGGCAACCGCGGCCAGGCGGCCTTCGTTTTCAATCTGAATTTGCACGACAGCAAGCCTTTTGCTCATCGACACAATATCAGCAGTGGCGACACAGACACCCTTGGACACCGGTGCCAACAGGTTGATCTTAAATTCCGTGGTGGCTGCCCAATATCCTTCGGGCATGACCGGGTACATCACCGAGCCCAGGACATGATCACACAAGGCGGACAAACATCCACCGTGCATATTACCTATGAAGGTAATAATGTCTTCCGTGACCGGCATTTCACATACCAAACGGCCCGCTTCAACCGCGGTTATTTTGAACTGCAAAAATCCGTCTATGCCTCTTTTAGGCACCCGGCCAACTACTCTGTCGACCCAATCCTGATGGAATACTTCAAACTTAGGGGACATTATTCTCCTCAAACAAGTTGGTTGCACCAGGTGCAAACACCCCGTGTAAGGGGGGTATGCCCTGGCGTTCCCCGGCCATCACCTGGATCAAGGCTTCAATTTCATCAAATCCGGCTACTTGCCGGGGCAGGTCCGCAAAGGGGTAGGCGTTTTTTTCCAATAACTGTAAGGCTTGACGATACGCAGAGACATCAACCCCAAGCGCGCCGAAGATTTTCAATTCTTTATACACGATGTGGTCAGGATCAAATCCCGGGGTATCCGTTGACCCTCTCACACCGGCCAGCACGATGGTCCCCCCAGTTCTGGCCAGACTCACCGCCTGCCCCAGGGCAGCAGGTGCCTTGGCGGTGACATCCACGACAATATCCGCCTTTTTGCCGATCGCCTGCCTGAGTGCAACGCCGGGATTCTGTACCGCCACGTCAACCGCCAGATCCACGCCAAACTTTGACGCCAGCGCCAGCCGCTGTGCGTCCCGGGCGCCGTATCCGGTAATCATGATAAACTCCGCGCCCGCTTCCCTTGCCGCCACCGCAGCACATAAACCACGCACACCGGGACCAAGAATGGCAACCACATCACCCGGACCGGTATCCGGCAGTTGCGCCCCCCAACGCACACCGGCACCCAGGGGATTAAACAAAGTG
>JANQMF010000221.1 GCA_028280225.1 Pseudomonadales bacterium
CCATGTAACCTTCAACGTTGCTGGTTGATTCTCACTGTCATCTTAACTATCTGGACGATCCGTTCGGCGCCCTGCAACGTGCCCGCCGGGTGGGGGTGAGTGCCTGCCTGTGTATCGGCGTGGAGCACAGAAACATCCACCAGGTGCTGGCGCTTGCGGCTGAGCACAGCGACGTCTGGGCTTCGGTGGGTGAGCATCCGGGTGCTTGCAGTGGTGACCCGGGCTGGATCGAAGATTATATCCACCAACCCGGTGTGGTGGCCCTGGGGGAAATGGGTTTGGACTATCTGGACACCCCGGCAAGCACTCAAGCACAACAACGGACTGCCTTTGCCCAACAGATGGCCTTAGCGGCCAGACATGATATGCCGGTGGTCATTCACACCCGTGCCGCGGTCGAAGATACCCTGGCAATTATGGCTGAATTTCCCGGGGTAAGGGGGGTGTTGCACTGCTTTACCGAGTCATGGGAGATGGCGGAACAAGCTTTAGCCATGGGTTACTACATTTCGATGTCGGGAATTGTGACCTTTAAGAATGCAAGAAACGTTCAGACGGTCGCGCGACAGATTCCCCTGGACCGGTTGTTGGTGGAAACAGATGCGCCCTGGCTTGCCCCGGTACCCCATAGGGGCAAAACCAACGAACCGGCTTTTGTAGCCCATACTCTGGACTATCTGGCTGAACTCAGACAGCAGCCCCGGGAAGTGCTGTGCGACGCGACCGGAGAAAATTTCTATCGGTTATTTTCCCGGGCAAGTTCACAAGTGTTTGGCAAAAAAACTTAATATCATCTCGAAGCGGTGAACAGACACATGCGTTTCCTGCATCGAATGTTTTGCGCCCGGATACGTCATAAGATCAAAGTGGGTGCCCAAGGCTTGCAGTTTGGAAATGATTTGCGTGGTATGGGTAAACAGAACGTTGTCATCCGCCATGCCGTGCATCAAAAGTAAGGGTGCCTTGAGATGTTCAAGGTGAGTCAGCACGTTGGCTTGCCGGTAACCGTCCGGGTTGTCATCAGGCAGGCCCATGTAACGTTCCGTGTAGTGGGTGTCATAAAGCTGCCAATCACAAACCGGAGCCGCAGCCACCCCGGCCTTAAATGCCTCCGGCGCCTGGCATAGGCACATCAGAGCCATATACCCGCCATAACTATGACCAAATACCCCAACCCTGGCCGGATTTGTCCAGGCAATGTTATCGAGAATCTCCAGGCCGGCGACCTGATCCTGCACCTCACAAATGCTCAAATTGCGGTAGATGGGTGCTTCGAAGTTGCGGCCGCGGTTGGTCGAGCCACGATTGTCGATTTCTAAAACGGCAAAACCATGGTGGGCAAACAGCTGTAACAACAGAGGCGACCACTCCCGTTTGACTTTCTGCGCTCCCGGTCCTCCGTAGACATAAACAATGGTGGGATGTTGACCGGAAATATCCACAGGGGGTGTCAGACGGTAATGCAGGGTCTGTCCATCTGCCGCCTCAAATTGCCCAAACCGGGCAACGGCATGTTGATCAGCATACGCCGCGTAAGGGTGTGGCTGGTTGTTGTTCCGGCTTTTGTCCCGGTCTTCAAACAATACCTGGGTAACCGCGGTGCGGATGTGCTCAGCGGGCCCTGATTTAATCTGGCGCCGCACAATACTGGTGGGCTGGGATTCACTGCTGAATGTGTCGATGAATTCGGTACAACCCGGATTCAGCACAACTTCGTGCCAGCCCGGTTCGTCAGTCAGTTGATGCCAAACCGGTTCGTTAAGGGAAATTTGAAACAGGTGGTTCTCGGTCGGCAGATCATGCCAGCCGGAAACATAAACCCAGTGCTGATCAACCCCCAATACCCCGTTAACGTGGGTGGGCCCGGGCAGTACCCTGTGACCGGTTTCCTCAAGCACCATCATTTTGCGTGTGCCGCTTTGTTCGGAACTGAAAAGATAGCCGCCGCATTTCAGGGCGCGAAAATCGTTGGTCAGATTGATCCAGGTTGTGGACTGTTCACTGTATATCCGCTGCCATCGGGAACTGTCTGGGGTATAATGTTGCAGATCCAACTTTTGTTGCAACCGGTCCTGGGTCAGGACCACAAAGCCGGTGTCCACCGCATACACGCGGGCCAGATAGGCCGCATCCAACGGGCTGCGCCAGATACACGTGTCGGTTCCGGTGTTAAGATCGTAAATGTGCAGGGCGACAACCGGATTTTGTTCGCCGGGGTATGGATAGCGCTGAGCGATGGTCTGTGCCTGGCCCGCATTCAATTCCAGACGGTAACTCACCGCAACCGGGGCCTCGTCAACTTTGCAGTAGGCCAGGTAACGTTCGTCCTTGCTCCACCAATGTCCTTCGAAGCGGTGCATTTCTTCCGCGGCTAAAAAGTCGGCCAGACCGTTGTTCAGGGTGGCTGATGCATCGGTTGTCACCTGGTGTTCTTGGATTGGCTCACTAGCGCTGCCGTAGATCAGGTTACCTTCGCGTACATAACTGACAAAACGCCCGGTTGGCGAAAACTGAAAACCACTTTGCCGGGTTCCCGCCGGGCAGATGGACCGGCTGTGAGGTTGCCCGTCTGCAAACGTACACAAATACGCTTGTCCGGATAGGGGTATGAGTAAGGTGTCTTGTGTCGGGTGCCACAGGTATTGATTGATGCCATGGGTAAACTGCCGGCGACGCTCTCTTTCAGCACGTTCTTCAGCGGTCATGTCGGCCACTCCGGAAGACTCATCCTGGAGCATACGGGCATCCAGCCACAACTTGTGTTGCCCCTGGCTATCAATCTGCCACAAATCCATGCGTTCCCGGTCATCCAGGCCTGGTGCCCGGTAGGTTACCGTGCTTCCGCCGCGGCTGAAGCGCAAATCCGTAGGTAAGCTGCCCGATAAGGGTGGATCGCTGAACAGCCGTTTAACCGTCAGACGCGGCACCTCACAAGGCCTCAACGCGTGCAAAGGCATCCCGGGTCAGATTTTCAATACCCTGGTCTAAAACCCGGACATTATCCTCGATCCGAATGCCGCCATAGGGTGTCAACTCATCTACATGAGTCCACTGAATGGGGGCTTTGTCCTGTCGCAGCCGGCCCAGGAAGTAGGGCATAAAGTAGATGCCCGGTTCGATGGTAAATACATAGTCGGGCTGAATCTCACGGGTAAAACGCAGTGTCGGATAGTGTTCAGCGGGGGGAGCGGCGGTGCCGTGCGGATCACCCAGATGCCCACCCACATCGTGTACTTGCAAGCCCAGCAAGTGGCCAAGGCCGTGTGGACAAAAGGCCCGGGTGATACCTTGTTCGTAAGCGTGGGCTGCTGAACAGGTAACCAGTTGTTGGTCCACCAGTAATTCCGCCAGTTGCTGGTGCATGGTATCGTGCAAATCCGCAAAGGACAGACCGGGACGGATGGTGTGCAGAAGCTTGTCCTGATGCTGTTGCATGGCGTTTAGCAAGGCATTGAAGCGGCTGTGCGCTTCACCTTCAGCGCTGTAACTGCGGGTGATATCGCTGGCGTAGCCGGCATAGCCACCACCTGCATCAATCAGCAGACTCCTGTGCTGCTTCGGTCTGTGCCGGTCCTGATGCTGGTAGTGCAGGATACCGGCGTGTTCGTTAAGACCAACGATGTTGCCATAGGGCAGATCAAGTTCAGACTGTTGTGATGCCGCCAGGTAGGCCATGTGAATATCGAATTCCGACTGCCCCTGCCGAAACGCTTCTGCAGCGGCCAGATGCCCCTTTACACCCACATCGCTGGCATTGCGCATCATCTGCAGTTCGAAGGCGGTTTTTTGGGCGCGATGGAAGTCCAGATAGTTCAGCAAACCCGCCGGATTATGCGCAACCTGTTGCTCGTTGCTCCCATGGTCAGCCGGCATTTCAGCGCCAAGCAGGGCGCAGCGGGTGCCGGGTGGCAGAGCCCCGGTGGTGGCGTCGGCCAGTTCGGACAAGGTGGCAAAAACTTCAATATCCAGGAAGGATGCAAGCTGATCGGGTACCGGCGCCACACTGTGCCAATAATCCGCCTGACGGGGTAAATAAAGCTTGGCCTTTCTGCCGCGCCGCACCAGAAGGCGGGTGCCCGGGTTGGTGTATTCCGGAGGCACCCATTGGCCGAGCATGGCATTGGCCTTAAAGTGAGGCCCCTGATCATCACGGAAGAACAGGGTTGCTTCCCCGGCGACAATCCAGGCTGCATCAAGTTCCGCCTGTTCCAGCGCATCGTCCCACATCCTGGCTAGGTGCTCATAGTGTTCATCTTGATGTTCAAGCAAGGGTTTGCCTTTCCGGTTATGAAGTGAATTTGCCGATTATACCATTGGCGCTTTGTCCGTTAACGCTTGCCGCCAAAACAACCACATGCAGATCTTGGTCAGCGGAGGCTTTGCGGCTTGGAGCTGTCGTGGTAGATTGGGCGGGATTGGTGGTGCTTTAGACACCATCTGTACATTCAAATATTCATCCGCTTAATTTAGGAGGATTCATGGGGGCATATGCCTACGTGGCGCCGCAGTCTGTGAGCGAGGTTGTCACGGTACTGAGTGAACATGCACAAGCCGGCAATCCGGTGCAGATTCTTGCAGGTGGAACCGACCTGCTGGTTCAGATGCGCTCGGTAAACAAAACACCGCGCACTATCGTTGATATCAAAAAGCTTAGCGAAACCAATAAGTTGGATATTGGTGACCAAGAAATATACATAGGTGCGGCAATTCCCAGTGCGTTGCTGTACGAAAACCAGGAATTGAAGGCCCTGTTGCCCGGGCTATTGGAAGCGTCCGATCTTATCGGATCCACCCAGGTTCAAGGCCGGGCCACCATTGGCGGCAATTTGTGTAATGCATCCCCGGCGGGAGATACGATTCCAGCCATGATCGCAGTGGGTGCTGTTTGTGATATCGCCAACGCGGACGGCGGACGACAAATACCCGTGGAAGAGTTTGTTACCGGTGTGGGCCGCAATGCCCTGGACGCCGGTGAGTTCCTCCTGGGATTAAAAATTCCCCGGCCGGCAAGCAACAGCTCTGATGCGTATTTGCGCTTTATTCCCCGCACCGAAATGGACATTGCCGTTGCTGGCGCCGGGGTGAGCTTGACCCTGGAAGCGGATGGGGTATGTAGCGCCGCACGTGTAGGTATTGGTGCGGTGGCGCCCACCGCATTGTTGGTACCCGCGGCGGCAGAGGCCCTGGTGGGCTCAAAACTGGACGCAGATGCCCTGGCGGCGGCGGCAGCAGCCTGCAGCGCGGCGTCATCACCCATCACGGATAAACGGGGTACCGCAGATTACCGACGCAAGGTAGTGGGTGTGTTATGCCGGCGGGCTGCAGAAATTGCCAAACAGAGAATTATTGGAGGCTGAACATGGCTAGGATTCACGTAGAAACAACAATTAACGGCCAAGCCCAGGAATTTCTTTGTGACGCAGATCAAAGTTTGCTGGACGTTTTGCGGGATGAACTGGGTCTCACCGGCACCAAGGAAGGTTGTGCCACCGGCGACTGTGGCGCGTGTTCGGTGATGGTCAACGGACGGCTTGTGTGTTCCTGTCTCATGCTGGGCGCGGAAGCTGCGGGCGCCAGTGTCGAAACCATAGAAGGTATTGCCGGAGAGCAGCTACATCCTCTGCAACAGAAATTTCTGGAGCATGCCGCACTGCAATGTGGGGTTTGTACACCGGGTTTTATTGTAGCGGCAAAAGCGTTGTTAGAGAAAAACCCGGACCCGGACGAAACCACGATCCGTTACTGGTTGGCGGGTAACCTTTGTCGTTGTACCGGATATGACAAGATTATCCGGGCAGTCCAGGATGCGGCAAAAGAACTGGCGCACCCGGCCTGACCGGGACCGCCGGAAGGCACCGGTCTAAGCAAAACTTAGACCGGTGATGGTGGCCAGGTCATCAATGGCCTGGATTTCGGTGACCACTTTAATTGTTCGCATGCCCAGGGCCGCCGCGGGTTTAAGATTTATCCCCAGATCATCCAGAAACACCGCGTTTTCCGGGGGCACACCCAGGCGTTCGCAGGTCAGCTTGTAAATGGCCGGATTCGGTTTTCGTACACCCTCGATACTGGATTGCACCACCACATCGAATTTATCCATAACCTTGGCAACCCGTTCGGCTTTTGCCGCATCCCGGCTCATGCCGGGTCCCTCTCCCGCCTTAACGTTGTTGGTGATGCAGGCAACCCGATAGTGAGCCTTGCAGGTATCTAAAACATTTTCCATCCGTGGCCTAAGGTCGCCGCTCAACAGCGCAATGACCTTGCTGCCTGGAATTTTGTGGCCACGAGCGGCAGATTCTTCGGCAAACAGGGTATCAAACTCTTCCATGGTTATTTTATTAGCTTCAAATTGAGCCCAGGCGTTGGTATCGGGATTGGTGGCATTAATTTGCCGGATAAAGTCTTTAGGGGCGCCCACTTCGTGTTCATATCGATTAAAAGCTTCAAAAGGGCTGGTTGTAAATACACCACCAAAGTCCCATAGGATGGCGCGAATAGGTTGGATCAAAGTCTTCTCCTGGCTTAATGGGTGTCAAAGAAAGGCCGGGTAGGCGATACTCTGATGAGGATCTACTATAGTTAGTTCGTGACTAAAATACTTTGTATTTTGGGCCGAACGAGCGAGCGCACGGTATGCGAGCCAGAAAACCGCAGGTTTGACAAGTTCCAGTTGGAGACCGTGGGAGGAAATTGACGGGGAGCCAATTGCCAGAGGACAAGGTATGGCGTTGAGATCTAAAAGTGAACATTTAGCCGCGCCGGGGCAAGCCTGGCGCGTGAAGGTGATACTGTGGGCAATTGCGGGTCTGGCGGCGGTCTGGGTACCTTGGCCTTATGCTGCCGCTGCGGTGTTATGGGTGACGTTTATGCATCTGGCCCTGATTGATGGACAGATCGACAAAGAGCGCACTTAAACGGTTCAGCCCGGGTGTTGCACACCTGGGAGCAATCACCCGGACTTTAACCTGGACTTTTAACTGGCTGGAGATTCCCGGACCGGAGCAACTACGCCAGAGGCGAAAAGCGGTAACCTACACCCCGGACAGTTTGTATCAGTCTATCCAGACCATGGGGTTGCAGCGCCTTACGTAAGCGCAATACGTGCACGTCGACAGTTCTTTCTTCCACATATACGCTACGTCCCCACACCCGATCCAGGAGCTGGCTGCGATCAAATGCCCGGTTCGGGTGCCGCATCAGTAACTCCAACAGGCGAAACTCGGTGGGCCCGATGTGTACGCCGGTATCATTTATAGTAACTTCGTGACTGTCGAGGTTCAGACAGATGCCCGCGGCTTCCACCAGGTTATCTACCGGCGCCCCCGAGCGCCTTAACAGCGCCTTGGTGCGTGCGAGTAACTCCTTCGGCGAAAATGGCTTGGTCATGTAGTCGTCTACGCCGGAATCAAAGCTCTTCAGCTTGTCGACTTCTTCACCGCGCGCGGTAAGCATAATGATGGGTAATTGTTCGGTGAGCTCTTCACGTCTGAGCTTATGAGCCAAATCCACGCCGCTGATCCCAGGCAGCATCCAGTCGATAATCGCCAATTCCGGCAGTTTCAAATCCAGGATTTGCAGGGCGCGTTCAGCACTTTCGGCTTCAAGCACATCATAACCGGCACGGGAGATAGTGAACTTCAGGAGGTCGCGTATGTCGGGTTCGTCCTCAACAATCAGGATTGAAGGGGCCATTGGATGTGTTTTGCCCTCACGTTGATGAGTTTAGTCTATACCGGCCATTAAGCCTGGAATTTGTGACACTTTGATTAACTTATAACAGCGAATGCATGCTTGCGCGACCCGGTCTTCGCCAGTACCGTACGAAACCCTGAACACAGCTAACTGGTGCCCCGGGGCAGTGATGCCAATTTCTGGACAGGCAAGGGACAGGCACTAGTTAGACACATAAAACTACCGCAAAACTTCGCCGATAGGGAGGCCATGCATGGGCACTAATATTGAACTTCAATCAGCAGACGGATTTACACTTGGGGCTTATGAAGCGCAGCCGGAGGGTGCCCCCAAGGGTGCCGTGGTTGTCATCCAGGAAATCTTTGGGGTCAACAACCACATCCGCGAAGTTGCGGACGGTTATGCGGCAGAGGGTTATGTTGCTGTGGCACCGCAAATTTTTGATCGTATCGAGGCCGGCATCGAATTGGGCTACGAGGAACCGGACATGGGCCGGGGTATCGACCTGGCATTCCAGCAATTGGATCACGCCAAAACCCTGGAGGACCTCCAGGCGGCCATCAATTATGCGGGTCAATATGGCAAAGTAGGTGTGGTCGGCTACTGTTTTGGCGGGCTTTTGACCTGGCTCAGCGCTTGCCACCTCAATGGTGTAGCGGCAGCCTCGTCTTACTATGGCGGGGGTGTCATCGGCCAGAAGGATCTGTCGGCCAAATGTCCGGTGATCATGCACTTTGGTGAACTGGATGCCCACATACCCTTAAGCGATGTTGATCAAATCAAAGCGGCTCAACCTGACGTGCCGGTTTATGTTTATGCCGCGGATCATGGCTTTAATTGTGATCATCGAGCCAGCTACAACGCGGAATCCGCCGACCAGGCCAGAACCCGCACCTTGGCGCATTTTGCCGAACATGTGGCGGCATAAGGCCTCCACAGGGGGTCAAACCGTCAGAATTGCCTGGTAGAGGCTAAATCCGTGGGATATCCCCGTTCCAGGTGCTTGACATCTCCAGGGGGTTTGTTGATGCTTCGGCAACGGAATGGGGCGGGGTGAGACATTCAATTCCCCGTAGTTGCTGCTGTTCAGGGGTGGCCCGGATCTTGGGAGATTATGGGCAAATTCATACCGCTGATCGCAGCCAAATTAAAGACACTTGCCAATAACATGATGATGAGACTATTGCTTACCCCATACGAGAGCTCGTTTGCGCGTCGTATGGGTTAGGGTCGCTTTCAGGCGTGGGGCATATACTCAAGTGGACTCAGCCGTTCCGGGTGTACTTTAGACCGGTAAAGTAAAAGCTGATACGAAGCTTTGGCGATAATTAAAAACGGATCTTTCCAGTAGGAAGTTGTAATGAAAAACCATATGTACAAGCTCAAAACTGTAAGACGATTTTCAGTGGTGGTGGGTGCGCTTTTTGCGTTGTCTGCCGCCCCTGTTTCGGCAACAACCTTGAGTGATATCTTTCAAGGGGCGGACGAACTTAACCGTGCGGCCAAACGGTCTCAAGCGAAGATCGATGCGCTGACTGAAGAGACGCGTAAGTTATTGAGCGACTACAAGGTTGTTCTCAAAGAGATTGAAGGTTTGCGGGTTTACAACCGGCAGCTTGAAAAGCAGATCTCCAATCAGGAAAGCGAAATGTCAGCCTTGGCTGAATCCATTGACAAGGTAACGGTGATTGAACGGCAAATTACGCCGTTGATGCTGCGTATGATAGACGGGCTAGAGCAATTTGTTAGTCTGGATATGCCGTTTTTCATGAAAGAACGCGAAGAACGTTTAGACCGTCTACGCGAAAGCATGGACCGGGCTGACGTTGCGGTTTCGGAAAAATTTTCCGTTGTTCTCCGCGCTTACCAGATCGAAAACGAATATGGCCGCACCATGAACACCTATGGTGACACCATCGTGATAGATGGCACCGAACGCAAGGTGGACATCCTGCAGCTTGGCCGGGTGGCCCTGCTTTACCAAACCCCGGACGGTGAAGAGACCGGCATGTACAACAAACTGACCGGTGAGTATCAGCGTATCGACGATACGTACCAGGCATCGGTGCGTCAGGGGATTCGCATGGCCCGGCAACAGGCCACACTGGATATGTTTAGTGTGCCGATACCCGGCGCAGAAGCGGCACAATAGGGGTAGGAGCTAAACTCATGAAAATTAAGAATATGTATAAAATCCTACCGGTTGCCCTGGCGTTTTTCCTGGCGCTGAGCCCCTTTGCCTCAGCAGAGGAAGCAGCCCCTGCAGCGTCCGGCGACTTAGTGGTTAACAAAGCTAACTCCCTGGACGAATTGCTGCGCAATGTACAGCAGCGAAAGGTCACGGAATCCCGGGAGCATACCGAGCGCGAACGTCGCTTTGCCCGGGAAAAATCCAATCAACAGAAATTATTAAACGATGCCAAGGCGGAGCGGACCCGGGAAGAACGCCGCTCCGACCGTCTTGAGACCACCTTCGAAGAAAACGAAATCCGTATTGGCGACCTGACTGAACAACTCGACAAGCGCCTGGGTAGCTTGCGGGAACTGTTTGGTGTGCTCCAGCAGGTGGCCGGAGATACCCGTGGTTTGTTCGAAGCCTCCATCGTCTCCTCCCAATATCCTGATCGGGGAGACTGGTTGGGTGAGTTGGCCAAGAAGATGGGCACCGCAAGCCAGTTGGCAACCATCGAAGAGATGGAAGACCTGTGGTTTGAGCTGCAGCGTGAAATGATCGAATCCGGCAAAATCAGCAAATTTAACGGCACCATAACCAAGTTGTCCGGCGAAAAGGTGGATACAGAGATTGTCCGTGTGGGTGCGTATGCACTGATCGGCGAGGGTGAATATCTTCAGTGGGATCCGGATACCCAGGCCATCATCGAACTGGCCAGGCAGCCCACCGGACGCCACGTGGATACCGCTCAAGCTGTTCAGGAAGCCGGCCCCGAGGACATTGTTGAATTTTCCATTGACCCGCTACGCGGATCTCTGCTGGCGCTGCTGATCCAGGCCGCAACCCTGGGTGAACAGGTCGGTTCCATTGGCGCGGTAGCGGAATGTTATCTGCCGTTCTGTGACGGCCAGGGGGGAATGCCCGGCGCCATTATTATCCTTGGCGGTGTTATCGGTGTGTTGCTTGCCCTTGAGCGGCTGCTGACGCTGTCCCTGGTAGGTGCAAAGGTAAACGCCCAGCGCAAGAACCCCACGCCCAGTGACGACAATCCCCTGGGCCGCGTCTTGAAGGTACACGATGAGAATGCGGATGTGGACGTTGAAACCCTGGAGCTTAAGCTTGGGGAGGCGATATTGGGTGAAACCCCCAGTTTGACGCGCAACATATCCCTGATTCAGGTTATCTCCGTGGTGGCACCCTTAACCGGGCTGTTGGGCACGGTAATTGGTATGATCGAGACCTTCCAGGCAATTACCCTGTTTGGTGCCGGTGATCCAAAAACCATGGCCAGCGGTATTTCCAAAGCGTTGATGACTACG
>JANQMF010000018.1 GCA_028280225.1 Pseudomonadales bacterium
CAACGCCGGCGCCGCTTATCAGGGCCGTTTTTCGGAAATGAGCCAGAGCCAGATCCACAACCTGTTGGCATTGAATATGCGCGGACTGACCGATACCACCCACCGCTACCTTCCCGGCATGCTGGAAAGGGGCGAGGGTAAAATTCTCAACGTTGCCTCCGTGGTCGGCTTTCAAGCTGTGCCCAGCATGGCCCTTTATTCCGCATCCAAGGCCTTTGTGCTCTCCTTTACTGAAAGCCTGGCTGAAGAATTACGTTGTGAGGGTATTCGAGTATCCGCCCTTTGTCCCGGATTAACCAAAACCGATATGGTCGACGATTTGGGTACCAGCCAGTACCCCGGCAGCGAGTGGATTATGAGTGATGCCAGAAGTGTTGCCCGGGAGGGTTATCAGGCTCTGCATCGCGGCGAGACTATCCGCATTCCAGGACTTATCAATCAACTGGCTGTTAACTGGGCTGAGTACCAGCCCAGGTGGATGAAACGCACCTTGGCGGGGTTCTTCGGCCGTGCTACCTTCTCGGAAAATGGGGCATCCTAGCGGCACAGTTTGGAAAACAAATCGTAAAACACAATTCGGCAGGCAGAGGGAGAACATTCCAGTGGCAACGGAAAAAAAAGCAAGACCAGACATTGAAACCAACGCATCGGGCACCAGACAGGAAGCAGGCGTTTCCCTGGACAGCGCCCTGGGTGTTGACGGCCAGGCGTTTATCGACACTTGGGGAGAAATATTTTCTACTGCAATGCAGCAACCTAATGCTACCTTTAATGCCAACAGACAGTTGGCCGGTGACCTGTTCCAGATCCTGACCGGCAACAGCGAAATTTCCACTGATCAGGACGACCACCGTTTTACTGATGCGGCCTGGTTCGAAAACCCCGTGTTCCGGCGCATGGGCCAGTCCTACGTCGCCTGGGGTAAAGCCATGGATACCTGGTTGGAGCAGTCCGGTTTAGAGGGAATCGACTACAACCGGGCCCAATTTGTGATGAATTCCGCCAAAGAGTTATTTGCCCCGGTAAATTCCCTTTTTGGTAATCCCGAAGCCCTGAGGGAAGCCCGGGAGAGCCGTGGCCAGAGCCTTGTGAAAGGAGTGCAGAACTTTCTTGATGATCTGCGCCACAATCACGGTTACCCCTCTGTTGCGGATCGTAACGCCTTCAAAGTAGGAAAAGACGTTGCGGCTACCGAAGGTGCGGTGATTTTTCGCAACGAACTGTTTGAGCTGATGCAGTATCAGCCGGCGACCGAAGAGATAGTGGACGCACCCTTGTTATATGTCTTCAGCCAGGTTAACCGCTTCTACCTGGGTGATCTGACACCGGACAGAAGTCTGTTTCGCAAACTGCTTGAGGCAGGCATTCCCGTCTTTGCCATCAGCTGGCGCAATCCAACAATGGAACATCGGGACTGGAATCTGGATACTTATGCCGAGGGTGTCATTCAAGCCATCAGCACCGTCCGCGACGTTACCAAGGCGGAAAAGATTAATCTAATGGGCCTGTGCGCGGGTGGGTTAACCGCCACCGCTGCTGCCGGTGCGCTCCAGGCACGCGGAGATGATTGGGTTAACTCTCTGTCCCTGTTCGTAAATATCCTCGACAACCGTGCCGGAGACAGCGACTTCAGCTTGTTTGTTTCCGAACGGTCAGTGCAGGCACAAAAACAGATGACCCGGATGAACGGCCTGTTTGACGAAAAAGATGTATTCGAAATGTTTGCCCGGGTGCGTTGGGAAGAAAATGTCATGAACTTTCTGCGCTCCAACTATCTGCTGGGTCAGGAACCACCCAAACACCCGCTGCTGTTCTGGTCCATGGATTACACCCGGCTGCCCGCCGGACTACATACCGCGTTTCTGGACCTTTCTTTGGATAACAAGCTGGCCAAACGAGAACTTCGAGTCCTGGGACAGCGGGTCGATTTAAGCAAGATAGACTATCCGGTTTACATCATGGCGGGCTCTACGGATCACGTTACCCCATGGAAGGCTTGTTACCGCAGTACACAATTGTTTAATACCGATATGACCTACGTATTGACCAATCAAAATCATACCCAAACAATTTCCAGCCGCGAGGACAACCGGCACCTGAAACATTGGATTGGCTCGGAGTATCCTGCGGATCCGGAGGAATGGCTGGAAGACGTGGAAGAATACGACGGAAGTTGGGTACCCAACTGGATATCCTGGCTGAAACAAAAGAGTCCACAGGATTTGGTTTCAGCACCAACGGAGTATGGCAGTAAAAATTACCCGGAGCTAGATGCCGCCCCGGGTCGATATGTGTTAGAAAGTTAATCTCAAACTAGGGACTGGGGAATTTATGGCAACTTATATCATGTTGAGCACGCTCACCGACGAAGGACGCAAAACGCTAAAAGAACGTCCGGACCGCCTTTCCGCGGTAAACAAAGAAGTAGAAGCCATGGGCGCCAGGGTGAGGGCCCAGTACGCTGTGCTTGGCGGTTACGATTTTGTAAACGTCATCGACGCGCCAAGCAACGAAATTATGGCCCGGATTTCCATGGAACTGGGCTCCCGGGGCACCATTAAGATCACCACCTTACCGGGTATGCCCATCGAAGAGTTTCTCAACAACATGAAGGCGGCTCCACCTCGTATCAACGACGAGCAGAAAGACTAAGACGCAATCAGCTTAACCAAGCCTAACCAAGAGTTGTTGCCATGGCGCATTTTGTACTGCTACTGAAGTATCACTCAGAAGGCATTATGGAAATCCAGAAGGATCCGGACTTTCTGCGGGGAGTAAATGCCTCTATTGAACGCTGGGAAGCTAAGGTATTAGAAAGTTATCATCTGCTGGGTGAATACGATCAATGTACGATCATCGACGCCCCAAATAACTTTATGGCGTATAGGGCAACCCTGGCCCAGGAACTTTCCACTACCGCCCAGACCGAAATATTACCGGCCATCGACCTGCCCCTGTTTCAGCGGCTTATGGACCAAAGTGCCGCCACCTCAGGCCCGCATACCTGGCAAATCCAACCGTGGGCCCGGAAGATTCGCAGGCTAATGCGGGGATATGCTTATACCCGCTGGGAAAAACAGTACTTCACCCCCTTTAAGGTGACCGGCCAGGATAAAATTGCCGACTTCAAAGGACCGGCGATTGTGATTGCCAATCACGCCAGCCACTTAGACCAGTTTGCCTTGCTCGGAGCCCTGCCGGAACACATCCGCAGCAATATCTACTTTGGTGCAGCGGCAGACCGCTGGTTTCTCAAGGGCCGCAAACAGGTCACCCTGCAACCGTGGTACCAATCTCTGGTCAACGGCACCTACCCCATCCACCGCGGTGGCGGCAGCAAGGCACTGGACTATCCCAAGTGGTTGCTGGACAACGGTTGTAACCTGATGTTGTTCCCGGAAGGCACCCGCAGCCGGGGCAAACAGCTGGCCAGATTTAAACACGGGGTATCCATATTGGCGCTGGAAAAGCGTGTGCCGGTCATACCCATATACATGACCGGATTAAAAGCCATGCGCCCGCCCGGTGCGCGCGAAATCCGGCCGGGACCCGTGACCTCACACATCCTCGATCCAATCTTCTTCGACTACTATACCGAGGTACCCGAGGCAACAAATCAGATCTTTAAGGCCATGAACGCGGTCCACCAGCGGGTGCTGGAAGGCGGTGACGAAGCCGCTCTGGAAACCTGACGATAGCCTGAAACCGCCGGGTGGGCAGAGTTATTTAACATCCCCGTGTGTGAGCAGGTGTTCTATGGCATTGGCCACACCATCTTCAAAGTTGGCTGTGGATATATAGTCCGCAACCGCTTTTACCTCGGGTTCCGCCTGTCCCATGGCCACACTGGCCCCGGCAATGGCGAACATGGCCAGATCATTTTCCGCATCACCAAAGGCGACCACCTCATGGGGTTGCAGCGACAAGTGATCACACGCTGCTTGTAAAGCCGCCCCCTTACTCGCCGCCTTGGCGGTGATGGTAATCACCAACCTGCCGGTTGGACCTATCGAGTCAAAAATATTAACCCGGTCGGCAAATCTTGGTTTAAGCTGAGCCTTGATTTCTTCACATATTGCAGTGCCCTGAATGGCGGCTATCCGGGGCAGATCGTTGGCATCAGCCTCAAGCTGGCGCACCGCCGTCATTTCTTCCCCCAACAGATCCGGGTCCGGATCCCCGTCCATCTTTATCCAGACCTGGTTTGACACTGTTACCGTTGCAATACACCGCTTGGCATTACACAAAGTGTACAGCTCCTCAACAAAATCGGTAGGGAGGCGATGATCAAATATATCCCGGCCCAGCTTTCGGTCGTGTACCTGGGCACCGGAGCAAGCGATGGCCAGGCTGTCGATACCCACCTCATCCGCAACCCGATGGGCCATCTGTATCCAGCGGGCCGTGGCAATAATGATTTCGTAACCCGCATCCGCAGCTCTGCGTAATGCCAGTTTGTTAGCGGGCGGCAGGTCTTCCCCCACCAGGGTGGTGCCGTCAAGATCAACGGCAAGAGCTTTGTAGCGCATAGATTTCTCTTTAGTGGTGTACTTTAATTGATTTTATGGGTGTACTCTTCCCGATGGTTCAGGCAAACCGCCCCTTTGCACAACCAACCCAGGTAATCACGATACCTGGCGTTTGCGGCCCTCCCAGTAAGGCTTGCGCAACTCCACCTTAAGTATTTTACCAGATGGGTTTCGCGGAATCTCTGCCATCCAGTCCACCGAAGTAGGACATTTATATCCTGCCAGGTTCTTACGGCAATGTTCAATAATCGCCTGCTCGCTGACCAGTTCTCCGCTTTCTCCCTCACCCACCCGGGTAACAATAGCTTTTACGGTTTCACCCCATCGCTCGCTGGGTACCCCAATTACCGCAGCGTCAGTTATGTCCGGATGTTGCATAAGTACGTTTTCAATTTCAGCAGGATAAATGTTCTCCCCACCGCTGATGATCATGTCCTTCACCCGGTCGTGGATATACAGGTAACCATCCTCAAAATAGCCCGCATCACCGGTCTTAAACCAGCCCTCTGCGGTGGTGCTCTCCAATGTCGCCTTTTCGTTACGCCAATACCCTTTCATAACCTGTGGACCCCGGACCCAGATCTCTCCCACGCTGCCGTCCACAAGCGCCTCCCCGGTCTGCTGATCAACTACTTTTAGTGAGTGGTTTTCAATGGGCCGGCCACAAGACCTCAACAGATGCCCACGTGGACCACCGGGCTGGTGATCCTCAGTTTCAAGAACCGTAACGGCACCGGTGGTCTCTGTTAAGCCGTAGGCTTGGCAAAAGTTGCAGCCAAAGGTTTGCATGGCGTCCATCAACACCGCCTCGGTGATGGGGGATGCGCCATATGTAATTGATTCTAAAGATGAAAAATCCATGTTTTCAATACCGGGGACAGTCATCAAAAACTGCAGCACCGCCGGCACAAATATGCTGTGGGTGACACGCTCTGTCGCGATGGTCTGCAAGATAAGCGGCAGATCAACATCCCGCAAAAGCATTGAACTACAGCCGTTATACAGGCCGGTAATCCCCCAACCGCTGCCGGAAATGTGGAACAGCGGCATACATACCAGATTGACGGAACGCTCACCCATGTTTATGGCTTTTAATGAATGCCGCAGACAGTGCAGAAAATTAGCGTGGGTCAACTCCACACCCTTGGGCAAACCGGTGGTGCCTGAGGTGTACAACTGATAACAGGTATCCTCGGGAGCCACAGGCACCTGGTAATCCGTGGCTGGTGCGCCGGCTATCCATTGATCGAATGTGGGGTAATCATTTTCCCCGGGATCACCAATCACCACAATGGTACTAATGGCGGTCAAGTCCATTTGCCCCAGGGCATCCAGAAACTCTTCACCAATCAGCAGAATGCGTGCTTCGCTATGGTTCAGAATATATTCCATCTCTGCCGGGGCCAGACGCCAGTTCACCGCCACCGAAACCGCATTCACCTTGGCCCCGCCAAACAGATAGATGAAATATTCCGGAGTGTTCTTATCCAGGAAGGCAATTCGATCACCCGCACCCACCCCGGCTGCCGCGAGTGTATTTGCCACGCGATTGGCTTCGTCATCCAGTTGGAGGTAGGTCCAGGTTCTGCCATCGTTAATATATTTCAGGGCAAGCTGTGCTCCTCGTTGTTCCCGATGAACCCGGCTTAAGTCCGCCAGCGTATGCATTGTCATATTGCCTCCCACTCTATTGGCTTCTACCCCACCCGTAGCGTTTTAGCTTAACCTATTTGCACAATTTGTTGTCTCTCAACGACATAAGGAGCAGACCTATGATCGACCTCCACTACTGGCCCACTCCAAATGGCTGGAAAGTGACCATCATGCTCGAAGAATGCGGGCTACCCTACAACGTGATCCCGGTGGATATAGGCGGTGGGGATCAGTTTAAACCTGAGTTTCTGCGCATCAGTCCAAACAACCGCATGCCGGCTCTGGTTGACCATACACCCCCGGGTGGCGGTGAGCCGCTGGCCCTATTTGAATCCGGCGCCATTTTGGAATATCTGGCGGAAAAAACCGGTCAATTTCTACCCGCCGACGTCAGCCAAAAATACCGGGTATTACAGTGGCTGCACTGGCAGATGGCCAACCTTGGCCCCATGATGGGGAATGCCAACCATTTTAAAAACTACGCCGCCAATATCACTGACGATCCCAAACAGTTGGCATACGGCACTAAACGCTTTGTTGGTGAGGTGGACCGTTTGTCCGGTGTCATGGATGCACAATTGTCCGCAAACCCCTACCTGGCGGGAGAGCAGTACAGCATTGCAGACATCATCACCTGGCCCTGGGCATTCCTGATTGGGCGTTTAATCGATGAATCCATGTGGGAGAAATTTCCCCACCTGAAAAGATGGGTTGATGACGTAGCCGCCCGTCCCGCGGTACAAGCCGGCCGCAAGGTGGGGGCTGAACTGGGCAAGCGTGAACTTAGCGAAGAAGAAGAACGGGCGCGTCGGGAATTGTTGTTCAACCAGACAAACGACAAGGTACGCGCCGCCCGGGAAAAGGCTGCGGGTTCCACTTAACGGTCCGCCCTTCAAACTGCTGACGAAACGCCCGGGGCAGGTCATCTTAGT
>JANQMF010000038.1 GCA_028280225.1 Pseudomonadales bacterium
GGCACCCAACAATGGGTCGTCAAACACGCGGATATTAAATTATGGGTCAGCATCACAACGCACTCTCGGCAACGGTGGACACGACCCCACCACCGGCGCCGTGAAGGGTTCAATATCTACCATTCAAAGGTGCTGTAAAATCTGATCTCTCCGGCGTCATTGATCGAAAAAACCGAACAATTATTGATTCCATTCATGCACCCGCCAGCACCGGGGATTTGAACAGGGCCGGTTTAAGGGTGAGCACCGGTACGTTGATTTGCCCCAGAACGGTTTCTGCCGTGTTGCCAATCAGCAGTCCCGGAATCCCGGTCCGGCCCACACTACCCACCACAACAAGATCAGCCCCGGACTGATTGACCGTGCTTGGAATAACGTCACGGGCTATTCCTTTCACACAATGCCACTGCACTGAAATCTCTTTGAATTCCATACCGAACCAATCTTCAAGGGCGGCAAACC
Source organism: Pseudomonadales bacterium (assembly GCA_028280225.1). Lineage (GTDB taxonomy): Bacteria > Pseudomonadota > Gammaproteobacteria > Pseudomonadales > Azotimanducaceae > UBA4421. The sequence continues at coordinate 463 of JANQMF010000038.1, forward strand.
GGTTTTGTGCCTGTATCTTTGTTTCTTCCACCGCTTTATCCAAAACCGCTCTGTCGGTTTGGTTAAACCAGGGGTTGTTTCTGACAACAGACTCGCCGGATACCGACCACGCGGTCAGCACCGTGAGCTGACTGGCGTTGGCGGCGGCAAAGGCTCCCGCCATGCGAAGAATTTCCTTGTTGAACGTTTCGGAGTCATCTGCAAGGACATCCACCGCAGCAAGAATCCGGGCCGGTGCAAACGCCTTGTGATCTTTAACCAGCAGGACAGGCACCGGTGACTTTCGGATCAGGTGCGCATCCGCACTGGTAAAAAACGGGTGTGGGGTAGTTGCCGGGTGGGACGCCTGAACAATAAGATCCACCTTAAATTCCATGGCGGCCTTAATGGCTTCAATAAAGGCACGCCCTGAGCGGATGGTGACCGTGGAGGGCTCAAACCCCAAAGCCCGGGCATTCTCCAGCAGTTGGTCTTTGCGGCGGGTGATAAAAAAGTCGTCAACGGTCTGCACATCGATATGTTTCCCCAACGACCGCCTCACCGCGTCCACTTCATCGGACACCCCAAGCAGAATAATCTGCGCGGCAAAGCGCTGATGCAGTGATGCCGCGGCTTCCAGCGCCAAGGTATCGTGGGTCCAATCGTCAACCACAACCAGAATCGAGCTGATCATTTGCTATCCTCTTTCTTTTAACAAACGCCTGCGTACCAGCCTTTCCACCACCGGCCGCAGTTCCAAACCCAGGGTGCGCAAATACTTGCAAACCCAGAATGATCCCTGCACCAGATAACTGGTGAGGTCCCCGCAAATCACCTGTTTGCTCCCCATCTTGGACCGGCATACCACAACCACGGATGCCGCAAACCCTATCGAAACCGTGATCTGCAGCCACTTCATCGTGTCGAATGGCTGAACCGTGAACACCCACAGGGACAGGCCCATCAGGGCAACCGCGCAGATCAGCAGCGCTGCTGTCATACCGGCCGGACGCACGGCTGAGGCCTGCCCCACATTCAGGACAAACCAGGTAAGCAAGGCGGCGCTGAGACCGCTACTGATCCATACCAGACTCGTGACCGGACCCAGCACCACAAGGGCCTCGTTTTCGAGCATCGTTTTGGTCAAGGCACCTGCGGTGAATGTCATCCCGCTCAGAGACAGTGCCGCCAACAGGACAACAAACCACCACAACAACCGGCCGTGGATCTGTGCCGGCACACCCCGGCTGGCGACAAACAGCGCACTCTTGGCAACACTGTGATACAGCGCAGCCCAGGCGACGGCAGCAAAGGCTGCCGGGCTGTGTTCACCCCGGGAGACAATGGCGCCGGCAACTATGGTGATCAAGGCCATCTGGCTGATGGATGAATAACCGAGAATGGCGCGGGGATGGGATTGCGTAAAGCCAATGGTTATTGCATAACCATAGCTGACCACACCCAGCCAGGTCAGTGCCTGACCGACCACACCGGGCGCCATCATCAGCTCCGGTTGCAGCCATCGCAGCCAGCCCAGCAGACCGCAGTTGATGGCTGAGCCGGCCAGGATAACACCGGCCCAAAGGGGCGTATATCGGTAGGACACCGGCACCGTTCCGTGGACCGGGAAAAGACCCACCTTGACGCCAAAACCGAGTATAACCAGTAAACTCACCCCAACGGGTACTGATGACGGCAATGAGTGGTCTTTTTGCAGCCCGATCATCGCCGCAAACAGAACAATCTCCGCCACCATGGCCCAGGCCATATAAACCCGGCCGGCACCCCGGTCGCCCGGCGAAAAAAATGTGTAGGCACTGAGACTCATCAGGGCAAATCCCGTGTACAACGTGGGATGATCCCCGGCAATAAGGGTCAGTAAATTACCGGCGGTTACCCCAACTAATCCCAGACGGAGTTTTACGCTGATCTGCCGGGGACACATCAACGCCGCAAGCAACCAGGTCAGGCCACAGGCAAGCAGCAGTGGACGATTGATGTCATCCAGGACGATGGTGGCGCCCAGGAGCAGCCAATCCAAGGTCAGGTGGCCGGCCGGAAGTAATGCTGCCCCTGCAAAAACCACCACACCTGATATGAACAACACACCGTACATCAGCGGTACTCCAACCTGGCGATAAACTGCGCCCACTCCAATGGGCTGAATTGAGCACCGGCAAACAGACCGGCGGCCAGAGCAAGCCCGGCGGTGACCAGGGGTGGGATAAGTAGCATCCAATGGGTTTCAAAACGTTGGGCGGGAATGTTTTCCCGCCAGTTGGCTAACTGCGGTTGTTTCCACCAGCCCCGATAGATCAGCGGCAGAAAATACATGGCATTCAGCGCACTGCTGCCCACAAGCACCCAGATTACCCATGGGTTTGCAGCGTCCATGGCACCCAGGCCTAGGTACCACTTGCTGACAAATCCTGCAATGGGCGGAACCCCGATCATGCCCAGGGCAGCCAGGGTAAATGCCGCCATGGTCATTGGCATGCGCCGGCCGATCCCATCAAGCTCACCTACCTTGTGTACCTGTAAGGTCTCTGCAAAGTTACCGGCACAAAAAAACAGGGTGATCTTCATCAGCCCCTGGTGCACCAGGTGCACCAGACCACCCACCGTGGCAAGGGGACCGGCGATGGCCGCGCCCAAGGCAATGTAGGACACCTGGCTGATCGTGGAATAGGCCAAGCGTGGTTTGATTTCATTTTGGAACAATGCGCGCACCGAGCCGTAAAGGATGGTGACCGCCGCAACAAACGCCAGGGGCATTAACACCCCCAGGTCCTGGGCAAACTCGATGCCGTAGACATCGTAGACCACTCTGACGATGCCGAAGGCACCGGCTTTAACCACAGCAACGGCGTGCAGCAGTGAACTCACCGGCGCCGGGGCCACCATGGCCTTGGGTAGCCAGCCATGTAAGGGCACCAGGGCGGCTTTAACCCCAAATCCGACAATCAGCAGGAGAAAGATCCAACTGAGGGTATGCGGATCCAGATGTGTCATGGACGACAGGATGCCGGTGGTGGTGAAATCCAGCGGGCCGGCAATCGACTTAAGCCAGGCGACACCAGCCACCAGCAGCGCACCCCCGCCAAGGGTATAAACCAGGTAGGTGCGGCCCGCCCGCAAAGCCGTTTGGGTACCCCGGTGCACAACCAGCGGATAAGTGGTCAGCGTAAGCAGTTCGTAAAAAATGAGGAAGGTAATCAGGTTACCCGCCAACGCAATACCCACGGTGGCGCAAACACAAAGGCTGAAGAAGCCGAAAAAGCGGGAACGGTTGGGAGAATCTTCCAGATAACCAATGGCATACACTGTGGTAACAAGCCACAGCACACACGAAAGCGTAATAAACAACAATGACAGCGCATCCGCGTGGAGCACCAGGTCAATATCGTTGACAAGTTGCCAACGGGTTTCATAACTGTTGCCCTGGCTGACACCATACAGCAGGACCGCAACCAGTAGAATTTTTACTCCCGCGCCGGCCAGATTAAGTGTTGTACGCAAGCGTACGGAACTTTCTTTTAAGCAGAAGATGATGGCAGCGGGTATTGCTGAACTGGCAATAATGGCAATAAGCAGCCACCCGGCGCTCACGGCGTCACCTGTGGGGCAGCGGCATGGGCTTGGGTGATGGCCTCAATAATGGGCATTGGATTAAATCCTAAGGCCACCGCAATACCACCCAGCGCCAGGGGTACAAGCTGTAACATGGGGTGGATGCCGGAAGCCCGGCGGGGCATGGTGCTGCTTTGGAAAGCAAGACTCAGAACACGAAAGATATAGGCAACAGACAGTAAACCACCCCCCAGAAGGACAACAATCCAAATCCATTGGCCCGACCCCAGACTCACCCCCAGTAAAGTCCACTTGGCTATAAATCCCCCACTGGGCGGCAGGCCCATGATGCTTGCGCCGGCCAGCGCAACCGCAAACAGGGTCGGTTGAAGGGCCACCGCTGCCTGGCCAAGATCTTTCAGGCGGTCGTGCCCCGCGTGCAGTTGCAAGTTACCCGCCGCCATAAACAGCGCCGCCTTGGCAATACCGTGGGCAACCATAAAAAAAGTCACCCCCGCGTAGGCATTAGCGGCATACCCCGCCTGGATACTCAATGGAAACAGCAACATCAGATAACCGAGCTGGGCCACGGTAGAGTAGGCCACCAGCAGCTTCAGACGGGGGGTGCGCAGGGCTTGGACAGACCCATACAAAATAGCCGCCACACCCATGGCCCCCAGGGCCCAGGCAAGCAGGTCAGGTTGTGCCGGAAGGATGTCGCGCCACAACCTTAAAACCACAAAAAACGACGCCTTGACCACCAGGGCAGACAGCAAGGCACTGACCGGCGCGGGGGCGTTGGAATGTGCGCCGGGCAGCCAGAAGTGTAGTGGGAACATGGCGCTCTTAAGCAGAAGGCCAACCCCCATCAAGCCAAGAGCAACCCAGGTCAGGGGGGTGCCGTCAATCCGGTCGGCCAGCAGGAACAGGTCAAGTGTTGCGTACTGGGTATACAAAAAGGCAACACCGGCCAGATACAGGATGCTGCCACCCAGGCTGACCATCAGATAGGTCACCGCCGCACGAACAGCCTCCCGCTTGTTGGCCAGCGCCACCAGAGCCACCGCAGACAGTCCAATAATCTCCAACATGACGTAGATGTTGAACAGGTCATTGGCCAGAAACAGCGCACTCATCCCACTCATCATCAACAGCAACAACGCCCAGAATGGCGTTGACCCCGCGAGATAGGTCCGCGCATACATGCCGATGGCCAAGCCAAGCAACCAGGTCAGCGTCATAAGCGTGGCGCTGAGGCCATCCAGGTACCAGACAATGCCCAACGGTGCAGCCCAGCCGCCCAGGTTCATGGTCCAGCCGTGATGGTCCATTGTGAAGAAGTGGAAAAGTGTCAGGGTTGCACCGGCGCCTAAAACCATCAGGGCTACGCCATGGCCGAAACGCTCCCGGATAAAGGCGGCAACAGCGCCAATCAGCGGCAAAAAGACCAGTAACGGCACGAGCGCTTCAATCATCACCCTCTCCCGCCTGTTCCAGCTCTTTTTGTTTAACCAGCAATGCCAGGCCAAAGGCAGTGGCAGATACCGCAACAACAATCCCGGTCAGGACCAGGGCGTGGGGCACACTATCAGTCACCTGCGCGGTGTGGGCACCGGCGATAAGCCAGAGAAAAATACCAATACCCATTAAGTTCACGGCAAGCAGTTTGATCATCGGGTGACGCCTCAAGACCAGGGCAGTGCCGCTCAACCCGATCATGACAACGGCAAGCACCAGGTAAGCGGTCATCACTTGCCCTCCAGGGTGTCCGGCACCACAAGCAAAAACAGCGTAGCGGCAATGGACAGCGCCGCAAACACTTCAATGACGACAATCCACAGACCCGCCGGCCACAAGGCATATTGAAGTACCACCCCGGTGAGGGCATAGGTGACCAAGGCGGCGGTGGTAAACGTCACCAGGCCAATCGTGGGCCAGAAACTATGCAGCAAAGGCAGGCGCGGCAGATTGCCGGAGAGGTACAGCAATAAACCGGCACCGGACCAGATTGCACCCGCCTGGAATGCGCCACCCGGTGTATCCGCCCCGGCCCAAAGCACATAGCCCCCGAAGACAACGGCCAGCGGCACCGCCACGCGTACCAGACTGTCCAACACCGGACCCGGTGCCGCCGCCGCAGGGGCGATATTCAGATTCAGGCTTTTTACCGCCACCAGGGTGACCAGCAGCACACCAATCTCCATCAGTGTGTCGAAACTTCTGAAATTAAGCAGCACTCCGGTCACCGGATTACCCACATCGCTTAAGGGGAGCTTGTCCTGCACCAGTGCCCCAAGTCCTGAGGTTGTTGTCATGGTCATGACCAGCAGGGCTGCTGCCACCAGGATGACAACAGTCACGGTAATGCCGACCAGCAGGGACGCAGGTTCAATGGGGGCCTCGGGTTTGTCCAGCCGGTGCCAGGTCGCCAACAGCAATGCCCCGGTCACCCCCGCGCCAATTGCAGCCTCGGCAATGGCAATGTCCGGCGCGGACAACCGTGCCCAAATCAGGGACGCAACTAATCCCGCGCCGACAAAACTCATAATCGCCCGGTCGATTTGCGCACTGAACAAGGTGGTCAGGGTGAGTACCGCCAGCATTACCGCCAGGCCATAGTCGATGAAAACCAGGGTCACTCCGCCGCCTCTTCGTCACAGCATCTTTGTTCAGCCGCTCCTTGTTCAGTCACAATGTGTGACGCCAGGAGCATCCCCGCCAGACTGCTGACCACAAGCATCGTGAACCAGAGCAAGCCGGCCTTCAGTGCAAACCAGGGATCCCCACTCACAAGACCGCAGCCCGCTGCAATAAAGCCCAGGCCCACGTTGTCCGCCTTTGTCAGCGCATGCAGCCGGGACAGCGTGTCGGCGAAGCGCCACAAGGTAACCGCCCCAACAGCAATAAACAGGCTCCCCAGCAGACAGAAAATCACCCCCGCAACCATCATTTGTCACCACCCCGCAAACCTTTGGCGATCATCATCAGGGTCAGCACCGGAGCAAGAACAACCAGGACAAAACCGGCATCCAGCAAGCTGTTGTTTTGTCCGGAAACCGCCATCAGAATCAGCAGCGCAGCCCCACCGGTCCCTGCAAACAGGGCTCCCAGCAGGCGATCGTACAGGGTTGGCCCGCGCAAACAGCGGAAGAAAGCCAGGCTGATGGCAAGTACAACAATCAAGCCGGCAAGGTTAAGCAAGTTAAACATGTGCGGCTCCGTGTTCAGGCCAGAGTTGGGTCACCAGGTGCGCGCACGCCTGGATATCATCAATCACCTCCGGCTGGGGGCTGAGGCTGTGCACGGTCAACACATTGTCCGCAAGCCGCGCCGCCAGGGTACCCGGCATGAGCGTCACGACAGCCGCGAGGATGGTGCGCCCCGTAACTGAAATGTTGTTAAGCGGATACGAAAACAGAACCGGCTGGATAGGCATATCGGGTTTCAGCGTCCGCAAGCCGACATCCAGCGCACCCCGCACCGATCCGGATATAAACAGCAAGATAAGCCGCAGGCACGCCACCCAGTTAAAACTGAAGCCGGATAACGAACCCCGTATCCAGCCCCGGGTGAACACTGCAGCAAGTACAACCGGCAAGCCGATGATTAAACTGCTCAACTGGGCCTGAGCAAAAACCAACCACAACAAGACCAGACCGGCGAAGAGGATAAATCCACCCATCAGGCACCAGCTCCGCCCACCGGATTAATCAAGGGGCTTGGCGTAATTCGGCTGTGTTTGTTGCTGGACATTGTCCATGGCCGGTTTCCGCTTTTGCGTTTGAGCGAGATTGTGCGCAGCGGAATACCCAAATAAAAGTCGAACATTAGGTTATTTTGATTCGAAAAAATCGATTCCGTAATTCCGGCCGGAATCGCTCAGAAAATGTCGGACAATAATTATTAGCAGCAATTATTTGCAGCGCAGGGAGTTACCCCGCGCCGCACAATCGTCAGAAAAATAGCACCCGCTAACCACCAAGTTGTGCGCAGATGCCGCCTGAAGGGCAGAACTAGGTGCCGAAGGCAACCGTCAGGTGGGCGCCGCCCAGGGCAGCAAGTGTCTTGAGGTCGCAAGCATTGATGTGGGATCCGGGTATTACCAGGTGGGCGTTTGCTTCTTTTGCTATCCTGGCCAACTGGGCCAGCTTCGCCACAGGCACTACCGCAGTATAATGTTTGGACAAATCAACGGTAGACCCTGTCCGCAACAGTGCTTCAAATAAGCCGTCCCTGCCTGAGGGATTGCTTGAGGTATCCGGTTTAGCCGGTGTGTTCAGCGTGGCCTGCCACGCAGCATTTGCTGACGCTCCATGGGAAACCGGCGATAGTTTAAATGGGTTCTCTTCTAACAACATATTGCCTCCTTTCTTGCAACTCACGTCCGGTAAGGCTATGCGTTAAATCCTAACCCAAACAGGGGTCAAAACAAGTCGGTTCTGCTGCCGTGGCGATCAGGAAATCCCGAAATTCCGCCGGGAACTAGCCGGTCGTGACCACCCCGCCATCCACCACCAGAGTCTGTCCGGTCATCATGCGGCTTGCCCCGGACGCTAAAAACAAGGTGGCATCCACAATATCCTGTGGCTTAAGGTGTTCTTTCAGGCATTGGCGGCCCATGTGTTCAGCCAGTGCTTCCGGGGTTGCCCACATCTGTTTCTGCTTGTCGGTCAGCACCCAGCCCGGTGCCAACGCATTCACTCGTATGCGCTCCGGACCAAACTCCCGGGCCAGACTGCGGGTCATGCCGTTGATCCCGGCATTTGCGGTGGTATAGGCCGGGTAGCCGGAATTCCCCATCATATAGCTGATCGAAGACATGTTGATGATCGACCCGCCACCCACCGAGCGCATGTCGTTCATCACCATCTGGCAGGCAAAAAAATAGGCTTTCAAATTGATGGCCTGGGACCAGTCCCAAAAGGCTTCGGTCACCTCTTCGGTTGTATGGCGCTGATCATCCGCAGCGTTGTTGACCAATACATCGATGGGGCCGTGGGTTTGGCCGGCCAATTTAATGGCCTCTTGCAGATTATCGAGATTGCCCAGGTCACAGGGAATAAACAAAGGCCGATGGTCATACTTTGCTTGCATGGCATCACAAAAATCGTCCGCCTGGGACCGCTGTACAAATGCCACCTTTGCGCCCTGCTGCACAAAACCTTCGGTCAGCGCCGCGCCAATACCCGCCCCCCCACCGGTGATGAAGACACTACGGTGCGCCAAATCATGGAATGAAGCGGTTTTGGTCATGGCCTATCCTCCGTATAACTTGATGCAGTCCTCCGCTTTAGCGGTATGTTCGCACGGTAAATGGCTGCGCTGGATAAATTACAACCTTGCACAGAATAAATTTGCGAATCAAGATGCACACTTTGCCAACCCACCCTGATAGGGGGCACACAACCGGACCGGACCTTATGCGAACCCTTACCACCTGCTTAATGTTGTGCTTGCTGGTCACACAAGTCATGGCGGCAGCCGCAGCCCCTTGCCAATCCGTCCACAGCCTCAGCCAGGCGCAACTGGAGAATTTTGACTTTCAGGTCAACGGCGAAGAAAGCCGGGCATGGACCACCTGGCCGAAGCCGGATGCGGAATATACCCTGGGTGAAGTGCGCTTTATTCGGCAAAACGTTTTTCCCGACGCTAATCATTGGCTGGCCCGGCAGGCTAACCGGTTTAACACCCTGACCCGCCAATCCGCCCTGGAAGCTGCCTTTATCATCAATGCCGGCGCACCGGTCAACGAAGCCAAACGTCAGGAAGCGGAACGGGTTTTACGCAACAAGGCTTTTCTTTACGACGCCCGGGTACTGATCCGGCAGGTCTGCGGCCAACGGGTTGACCTGGATGTGGTGGTGCGTGATGTATGGACCCTGACCCCCGGGGTGGGCGTCACCCGCTCCGGAGGCGACAATGAAACGTCGGTGAGCTTGTCCGACGTTAACTTTTTCGGCAGCGGTAAAAGCCTGAGCGTGGAGTATTTTGATGATATCGACCGCTCAGGCACTTTCTTTCGTTATGACGACCCCAACCTGCTGGGGACCCGCTGGCAGGGAGGCCTGGTGGCCGCTGATAACGACGACGGCGAGCGTTACGGCCTGTCCATCAGCCGGCCCTTTTTTGCCTTGGACACCCCCTACGCTGTGGGTTTTGCCGTGGATCATTTTGTGCGGGATCAGGATCTGGAATTCCTCAGCAAGGATCAGTTTGAGTTCCGGGCCAAAACCGATGCCGCCAACGTTTTTGTTGCCCGCTCTTCCGGACGGCAAAACGGTTGGGTGAATCGTTACTTTGCCGGGGTGCGTTACCTGCGCGAGGCCTTTGAATATCCACCGGATTTTCCCGGCCCCAGCGAAACCCGGCGAAAGTTCATTTATCCCTATGTTGGCTGGGCGCTGCTTGAGGACCGCTTTGCCACGCGCAGGGATGTCGACCGGGTGGGGATTGTGGAAGACATCAACTTGGGCTTAAACGTCTACCTGGAGCTGGGTTGGTCTGACGACAGTCTGGGTGCTGACGGCGAACATCTGTTGCTGCAGGCATCCGCCAGCCACCGGCAATATATCGGACAGCGGCACCTGCTCAGCCTGTCGACAAACCTGCGCAGCCGCTACAACCTCGACACCAACGCCACCGAAGACCTGCGCCTGGCCGGCCGGCTAAGCTATTTGTGGCAACAAAGTGATCAGTGGCGTTTCTTCGCCAGCCTGGACTATCAACACACCCGGAATTTACCCCTGGACGTTCAGCTCACCCTCGGCGGAGATGACGGCTTACGCGGCTATCCAACCCGCTACCAGGTGGGTGATCGCAGCGCCCTGGCCACCGTGGAACAACGCTTCTACTCCACCGCCTACCCCTTTGGCTTATTCCGGGTGGGGTATGCGGTTTTTTACGATATCGGCCGGGCCTGGTTTGAAGATGAGCCGCCGGCCTGGGTACCCGAGCGCAACGGCAGACACTTCGGCACGCTGAGCAATATCGGGATTGGCCTGCGTCTGGAAAGCACCCGCACCCGGCGGGACCGGCTGGTACACATCGATTTTGCCAAGCCCCTTATTGACGGTCCCTTTGTGGATTCCTGGGAATTTACCATCACCGCCAAACGTTTCTTTTAGCTGCGGCCAAAGGCTACGGTAAAGTGCGTGTGTCGCCACAACATCCACGTCAGCAGGGGGAAGGCGGTCAAGGCAGACGCAAAATTCCACTCGGAAATATTCTGTAGAAAGTCATCGTCCTCGAAAAAATTGGCCAGCACGGCAAAGGCCAGACCACCGAAGAACATAAAAACCGCCATGCGATACTTCCAACGCACCAGCGGTGAGCGGATGTCCGCATCGATGATGCGTTTGGCAAATAAGAGCTGCGCCAGAAAGGTGAAGCCAAAAAACACCACCGTGCCATAACGGCGCAAGGCCCGGTACACGTCTCCATCGGAACCTAAAAAGGTGACGTACAGCACCAAAAATACCGACCCCACCAGACCCAGCCCCAGGATGATCCGATCCACCCGGGCGGGTTTGATGATCAGGCCCAGCCAGCGGTAACACAAAATCCAATAGATGAGATTTAACCCGGCTGCCGGCAGCACCGTTGCCTTGAAAACAAAAAAGCCCCAACCATGCCGGCCGCTGGCGCTGATGCTGTCGCAGCCGGTCAGGTGGGGCACACACCAGTCGACATAACCTTCATAAGCAGACAAAAGATAGGCGCACAGCGGGCCCACCCACAACAACACCCAGGTGGCCACCGCCACATTGCGCAGATCTAACATAAGCCTATTTTAATCGCTCCACGCGTCATGAGGACTTCCTTTTTTCGATGCATCAGCAAATCCCAGCCTGAACAACCCTGACTATTTTTCCTTAGACCACCGGCCAAGCTCTTTTTGCAGGGCCGTTGCGGGCAGGGGCGGCAGGCGCCACCAGGTGATCACCACCAGGGCGGCAAAGGCGGTATAAGCGGCGACAAATACCGGCCAGGGCAGATCGTAAAACACAACCCGGGATAGCCAATAGGCGACGAATGACTGTTCATACCCCACCTGGCCGGCGGCAAGACGCAGCTGCTGTTCCCAGACGGTTAAAGGACACAGCTGCCCCAACCAGGTTTGCACCACCACAAAGAGGATCAAGACCAGGTGGCTCAGACGCAGCCACATCCGGCGCACCCACAGCCAGCCCCTGGCCCAGCCGACCATGAAGGCCAGTTGGCCAAATACCACAAAGCCGACAATCAACGCATGCACCACTAAAATCACATCCGCCAGCAGGCCGGGCATGGGGAGTTGGCTGAGGAAGTGATTGGTGTTGGACATGCCGGATTTTTGCAGTTAACCGGCTCAACAACTAACACATTTTTACGTCTTAGAGAATCATGTCAGCAATGTGCGTTATACAGCCGGGCACTTAACCGGCATGACGGCTGGGCAAACCCGCCAATTGTCCACCATCCACCGGCAAGGTGCAGCCGGTAAGCATGTTCGCGCCGTCAGACAAGAGGAAGCCGATAACCCCGGCAATATCCTCCGGCGTGGCTACCCTGCCAAGGGGCACCAGCTCTGCCATGCCCTGCAGCATGACCTGCCGGCTGGAAAAATTGTCTGCCACCGCATCGAGCATTTCACTGTCAACATAGGTTGGCGCGACCGCGCATACCCGCACACCCTTGGCGGCTCCATGCATGGCAACTGCCCTGGTCAGGGCGGTGACCCCACCCTTGGTTGCACAATATCCCGCAATGTCCGCGCCGCCGACAAAGGCACCGATAGAGGCGATGTTGACGATCACACCTCCCTGCCCCATCAACTGCATGGCAAACTGGCAACCCAGCAGGGTGCCGGTCAGATTGACCGCCACCATGGCATTCCAATCCTCCAAGGACAGGGTTTCGAAATCACCGTTGCGGCCAATTCCGGCACAGTTTACCAAACCTTTTAAGGTGGACTTTGCAGCACGGATTTCACCCAGCAAAGCCTGCCAGCTTTGCGGGTCGGAGACATCCAGGAAATGGGCCGAAT
>JANQMF010000008.1 GCA_028280225.1 Pseudomonadales bacterium
ATCCAGAAAAGCCGTTATACCTTCAACCTTGTCCTCGGTTTGAACGAGAGCCCCCTGGGCATACTTTTCAAACATCAGTGCGCCGGCCAGACTTGCCTCCATGCCAAAATGGACCATGGCCTTCATGGTTCTTGGCACAAAGGGCGCAAATCCGGCCAGATGTTCCGCCATGCGCTGCACCTCGGGTAACAGCTCAGCAGGTTCCACAAGACGGGTGATCAAGCCAATCTGCAATGCCCGTTGTGCGTCAATGGGTTCGCCCATCAACATCATTTCCATTCCCCAACCCCGGCCGACAATCCGCGGCAGGCGAGCGGTGGCGCCGCCTCCGGGTATGATGCCAAGCTTACCCTCGGGTGTGGCAAATCTTGAATGCGGGGTGGCCACGCGCAAATCACAACCCAGCGCCACTTCCAGGCCACCCCCCATACAGATGCCGTTAATGGCGGCAATGGTGGGCTTGGGCGTGCGTTCCAGCTTATCGGCCAACCCCTGAACAATGGGCTCCAGCGCCTTCTTGAAATCCCGGTGCAATACCTCCCCCAGATCAGATCCGGAAGCAAAGCTCTTGCCGCCGGCGCCGGTAATGGCAATCACCCGGACCTCATCATCCGCTGCCGCCTGATCCACCGCCGCGTGCAGATCGTCCAGCGTAGCCAGGGAAATGGCATTGTGTTTATCCGCTCGATTAATGGTAATCAGGGCCAGGGGCCCTTTCACCTCATACAGGACATTCTCCAGTTTCATGATACTGACCAGCGTCCTGCTATTCTTTGTCCAGGAGCCCTTTCAAAGCTCCACCCAGCTTGCCGTCAATCTTATCCTTGACCTTGTCCAAGGCCTGCTGTTTGGCACCTTCCAGGTCCAATCCCTGGCTGACCGCCGCTGCGCTCACCGCCTGGGTGATAGGCTTGAGAATCTCCTGGGCCAGTTCAGCGGCGGTTGCGCCATTGCTCTTCTGGCCAATACCCGTCAGGTGTATATCCGGAATCGATAAATTCATATCCCCAAGCACATCGGAATTCAAAGACGCCTGAGCGTTTGTAAAGGCGAACTTTTCAACAATAAATTTGGTTTCCTGCGTGGCGCTGTCGGCCGCGGGCTGGGATTCTGCAGAGGTGCCCGCCGCAGCCTCCAGATTCTCCATAATTTTCTGGAAGTTAGTCTGCCGCCCCTGGGCAATGGCGGAAACAATGGCGCCATCCACGGCAATTTCTTTCATCACAATCACATCGGGATTGTCCAACCGACCGGTATCCAGGCTTACCTTGATCTGATTAACCGCCATGGCATCCGCGCCATCAAAACCCGCAGGATTTCCCACTCTAAGATCAGATATCCCGGCGCTTCCTTCGGTCAGGGACAAATCCACCGAACCCACCGAAACCGGCGCGCCCAGGTAATCCGGCCCAAGCTCTTCCACCACCGACTTTATTAAGCTTCCGGAATTTAACGTCACAAAGATGACGGCACCTGCAATTAACAACACTACAATGCCGATGATCCAAGCCAATACTTTCATGTTGCTGTCCTTATATTTGTGCCCAACCGTCTAACTAGCTTTCCAGCGCCTTGATAAAGCTCTGAGCTTCGGAGATAGAGCGTTCCATATCCTGAATCAGACGCCCAACATCAGATTCTATACCACCCAGTTCACTTTTTAGTGAAGAAATCGCCTGGGCATTCAGGTTATGTTTCAAATACAGCACATGATCCCGGAACGAGGTCAACACGGGTTGCATGCGCGATTCCGCCCGGCGCATGGCCTTAAGCAAAGAAGCGTACTTCTGTTTTGACGCGTTAAGCTGCGCACGGCTGTTGCTCTTCAAGGACGCGCTGCTGATCTGGGTAATTTCGTCCGCCCATTCGTCAAACAGATCCTGCGCCACGTCATCCACGGCCGCAATACGTTCACTGACTTCATCCGCCTTGTTCTGCGCATCCTCAAAGGCACCGTTCAACTTCCGGTAGGTCGACTTCAGCTCACCCTCGGGGACCCCAACCACCGCCTCGAATTGTTCAAAAGCATCTTTGAATTCTTCTTTTGCCTCCTCCTGGGCATCCATGGCGTCCTCCACCCGATCCACCATGATGTCGTTTTTGAGCCGGCCAAACTGTTCATTCAAACCGTAATAAGCCGTCTCGCAGCCTGCTGCAAGAATAAGAAGAAAAATAATCCATGTGCGCATAGTCAGTTTCCTTGAGTCACCGGTCGCCGACAAAGTAATGCCGGCTTGCCGGAAATTTATTTTTGCCAACAAGCAGGGGCTGCTGATGCAGCCCCATATATTTGCCTGTTTCTAATACGCCAATATCTGATACATATGGGCCGGGATTTTGCCCGGGCCACAGCCCGGGATCAAAGCGGCCCATCCGCAGCCGTGGTTACTGACGGACTTTGTGAGTGCCGGAAACCACGGCGGATACACGCCGGTTGCGTTGTTTCCCGTCCGCGGTGTTGTTATCCGCAATCGGTTGACTTTCGCCAAACCCGGCTGAGCTCAACCGTCCCGCTTCAATGCCTGCCTCGTCAATCAAGTAGCTATACACCGCCTTGGCGCGCCGTTCAGACAGGCCCTGATTGTATGCGGCAGACCCATCACTGTCCGTATGGCCCTCGATCACCGCCTGAGTCTCGGGATATCTGCGCAGGAAGTTCACCGCCCGGCTCAGTTCTTCCAGATGTTCGGGTTTAATTGCCGCCTTATCGGTATCGAATTCAATGTTCATATCGATGGTGACTTCTTCTTCCAGAACAATGTAACACCCGGTCTCGTCTACTCGCGCACCAGCTTCGGTATCGGGACACTGATCCTCATCATCCGGCACCCCATCACCATCTGCATCACCTGTTGTCACGCAGCCTTGTGGGTTAACCGTGGCACCTGGCGGAGTGCCGGGACACTCATCCTCCGCATCCACAACCCCGTCACCATCACTATCCAGCTGACAGCCGACTGCATCCACCAACCGGCCCGGAGGCGTTGTTGGACACTGATCCTGATCGTTAGGAACACCGTCACCGTCCGAATCCGCAGGTGCTCCGGCACCGCTGCCTTCGCCAATAAACCCGGTCAGGCCAACAAAGGCAAAAGGTTGCAAACCGCCATCCTTTCTGCTGCTGACCCCGCGCACGTCAGCACGCAAAGAAATATGTTCCGTAAGTTCCCGGAAAACACCAAAACCGGCATTAAACTGGCGGTCCTTGGAATGGCCACGAGCACCGTCATATTCATATTTGGTGCGTCCGCCCCCAAACAGTAAGAAGGGTTGCCAGTCACTATTGCTGTCCAGCTTGTACAAAGCGTCCAGCCACGTCAGCGTGACGTCATCGTCACCACTGCCGAAGATGGTGTCGAAATCAGATTCCACCTGACTGCCCAAAAACTCCACCGACCAACGTTCGCTGAAGCTATACCCCACAATGAGTCCGGGACCCAGATCCATGTCGTCGTGTCCCCGACGACGGGATTCAGGACCTTCATAAGCCACCACGCCAGGGGAGAGGTACCACTTCCCCTCGGTTGGGTTATTCGGCTCTTCAGCCAACGCTGTCCCTGCAAACAACAGTGTTATTACCGCCAGTAAACGTTGCATGTTCTACTCCTATGTTTTCTTACTTTGGCAACAAATTAGGCATAGCACTCTTCTCCCTACCCTTTGCGCTCTTAGAGGTCCTTGCGTAATTCGCGCGAAGCCTAAGGCATGGTAATGCACGCTGACAACCAGATTTTAAAACCGATGTAAAATAATTGAGGGAAGCGGGTATTATTCACTCCGCAGCCACATAATGCGGCGGCGCGGGTAGCGTATTTGTCCCGGGATGAGGCGCAAGTATCCTGCCCAAAAATCAAGAAAGAAATAACAAGACAAACAAATACTAAATAACAATAAGATCAACCAAAGGAGACGTTTTCATGGACGCGTTACCAGAAGAGCTGTCTGCGGACCGCATGCAGGGTTATGTCGACACTGCCATTGAAATGGCCATCCAGTATGGGCCTCAGCTCATTCTTGCCATTCTTGTACTTATTATCGGCTTATGGATCATCGGGCGGGTGGTGAAACTCATCAATGCTGCTCTGGCCAAAGGTGACACCGACACTACCCTGGCCAAATTTCTGGGCAGTTTGGCCTCGGTCATCCTAAAAGCCCTGCTATTTATCAGTGTCGCCTCAATGGTTGGCATCGAAACCACTTCATTTATCGCCATTTTAGGTGCCGCGGGTCTGGCGGTTGGCCTCGCCCTGCAAGGCAGCCTGTCGAACTTTGCCGGTGGTGTACTGATTCTGTTGTTCCGCCCCTACAAAGTTGGAGACTTTATCGACGCGCAGGGTGTTTCCGGCACCGTTACCGAAATCCAGATCTTTAACACGGTAATTAACACACCGGACAACAAGCGCATCATTGTGCCCAACGGTGCCATTTCAAACGGTATCATTACCAATTTCTCCGCTGAACAGAAACGTCGTGTGGACTTTGTATTTGGCATCGGCTACGACGACGATATTGCCAAGGCAAAGGGGATATTGCAGCGCATATTCTCTGAAGACGACCGCATCCACAAAGACCCCGAACCCTTTGTGGTGGTTTCGGAACTGGCGGACAGTTCGGTAAATTTCACCTGCCGGGTGTGGGTTGACGCGTCGGACTACTGGGGGGTGTACTTTGATGCAACCGAAAACGTGAAACTGGTATTTGATCAAGAGAATATCTCTATCCCCTACCCCCAATCAGACGTGCACATGCACCAGACTTCGTAACGGGTAAGGAAGCAAAAAAAAAACCGCCAGCCTGGAGAGAAAGCTGGCGGTTTTTGGGGTTGCTCGTTGTACGCTATCAAACGTAGGCTCAACGGAGCTTTACTCTTTAGTGCACTTTTCAGTGCGTGCCTGTCGCCGGGATCATTTGGTCTCAGCGGCAAACTAGCCAAAGAACTAGCATTGAAGCTCTAAGGGGATAATCACTTCATGGCTAGGGTTCATACAATGACGGAAACAAGTTACAAGACAATTTCCGGCACCGTTTTTTTTGTGTCAATTTGTTTCAAACCCAGCCGTTTTTGTAGCAATTGACCCGGAACGTGCCATCTGCCCGGGCTTATACAACTATTTTAATCTCAGATCCTGAGTTTCAATTTGGCACCGCCACCCGGAGCTGTCGTCACTTCAATATGCCAGCCATGAGCCTGACAAAGCTGTTGCACAATCGCCAGGCCCAAACCACTGCCACCGGTGGCTCTGCTTCTGGACGTTTCCAGACGAAAAAAAGGCTGGAATACCTCTTCTGCAAATTCTTCGGGTATGCCCGGGCCGTCGTCTTCGATACAAATTTCCCGCTCTTCAACCGCAACCCTAACGTTTCCACCATGCTGAATACCATTTCCAACCAGGTTCACCATGACGCGGCGAAATGCCCCCGGTGCCAGGGAAACCTTTGCAGGAATGGCGGAGGCGCTGACGGTCAAGGGTATGTCCTGCTCAAAACTGTCCAGAATTTCTTGAACAAATTGCACAAATTCTTCGTGCCCAATTTCTTCAGCCGCTTCACTGGTCCCCCGGGCAAACCTCAATGCATCACTGATTAACTCGTCCATGGATTCGAGATTGCGTTCAAAACGCTCCACCAGAGAGGGTTCAACGGATTCCGGTAACAACGCAAGCGCCAGCCGCATCCGCGTCAGGGGCGTTTTCAGATCATGCGATATACCCGCCAACAAGGTAGTGCGGTTGTCCAACAACGCAGAAACTTCCTGGGCCATGGTATTAAAGTT
>JANQMF010000055.1 GCA_028280225.1 Pseudomonadales bacterium
ATATTGCTGTTTCCGATGATGGCTTGCAGCATTATGCCATGGCCCGGGATCTGGAAATTGCCGTCATTGACGGCAGCCGGGGGTTTGGTAACGGTTTGCTGCTGCCGGCGGGACCGCTGCGCGAGCCCATTTCGCGCCTGGAGAGTGTTGACTGGCTGATCGCCAACGGTTCAGCGGATAAATTGGAAATCGACGGAGTCGAAACGGTGATGGTGATGGAGCCGGTTGACTTCCACAACGTGATTACCCATGAAAGGATGGACTGCGACCAATTTGTTAAGCTTTATCCGGAAGTGAATGCGGTATGCGGCATTGGTAAGCCCCAACGTGTTTTCGACACGCTAAATGCGTTGGAGATCAGCACCGAGGAGCATATCTTCCCCGACCATCACGACTTTGATGCCCAGGATATTGTATTTGACAACGGCCGGGTGATTGTTTGTACCGAAAAAGACGCGGCCAAGTTAAAACACCTTGAGCTGAATGCCATTAATTTGTGGTTTTTGCGGGTGTCGGTATCTTTGCCCGAAGCGGCCCAACAGCATCTGGACGAGTTGTTGTCAGCCAGGGCCATTGTGCCGCGAACTGCCCCCGAGGCAGCCAACAAATCTGCTGCAGGACAAGCGCCATCATGAACGTTCACGTGGTCATCCCCGCCCGGCTGGCTTCTACCCGCTTACCCCGCAAGCCACTGGCTGATCTGGGCGGTAAACCCATGATCGTGCGGGTGGCGGAGCAAGTGAGCCAAGCCCATGTCAGCGATGTGATTGTGGCTGTGGACAATGAGGAAGTCCTTGGGGTGGTTGAACAAGCAGGATACCAGGCCATGTTAACCGCGCAGACGCATCCCTCGGGTTCGGATCGGGTCATGGAAGTGGCCCGGCGTTGCACCTGGGTGGATGACGATGTGGTCATCAATGTTCAGGGAGACGAGCCGCTCGTGCCGCCGGAAGTCATTAACTATGTTGCCACCTACATGCGTGAACATCCCAGTGTGCAGCTTGCCACCCTCTGTGAGTCCATTTGCGGCGAAGATGACTTTAAAGATCCCAATATCGTAAAAGTGGTTTGTGACAAAAATCGTAACGCGCTTTATTTTTCACGTGCGCAGATTCCCTATCCCAGAGAGGACTTGCTAGATGATGCAAAACCACAGCGGCATATCGGTATCTACGCATTTCGTGTTGGTGCGCTGCGGGACTTTGTCAGCATGACCAACAGCCAGCTTGAACGGATTGAAAAGCTCGAACAATTGCGCTGGTTGGAAGAGGGGCGTCAAATAAAGGTGCTGACGTCGCCGATGCCGATACCCGGGGGTATTGATACACCGGCGGATCTGGCGCGGGTGCAAAAATATTTTCAGGCTGGCTGATCGGGTCCGTCAGCAAACCGGACAATGTGATGCCGCTTCGTTATATTGAAGATTTTCTGAGCCCCCAACAGGCTGATAGGCTCATGGACTGGTTGCTCAGCTCCGGTGAGGTAAGCTGGCAACAGGAGACGTTTTCCATTTTTGGCAAGCCGGTGGAAGCGCCGCGTTCGCTGGCTTGGTACGGCAATCAGGGGGTTAACTACCGCTATACGGGGATTGACCACCGGGCGTCGGGCTGGCCTGACCGGCTCGACAATTTGCGCGAACAAGTTAAGGCGGTGACCGGCAAGACCTTTAACTTTGTCCTTCTTAACCGGTACGATCATGGTGGACAGTACATGGGTTGGCACAAAGACGATGAACGGGGCGCAGATGCATGTATCGCCTCCCTGAGTCTCGGTGCTAAACGCCGCTTTCGTTATCAAGTCACCCACCATGACGTACGCAATTTTGATATGCACAATGGTTCGCTGCTGATCTTTGACGGCCAACGCCGCCACCAATTGGCAAAAACCAGGCAGAAGGTGGGTACGCGCATCAACCTAACGTTTCGATCGATTCGAGCTTAGCGTCAACTCATGACCCCTCAAACCGACTTCCTTATTCCAAATACACTCAGCTTAGCTTCCCGTGCCGCCTGGGGGGGTGCGTTAACCAGCCTTGCCGATGTGCAACGCTTTGTGGCATTTGCCAAGGCGCAACAGTTGCCCTGTCTGGTATTGGGGGAAGGCTCCAATATTGTGACCGGGCCCGAGGTTAACGCTTGTGTTGGCCTCAGCCGGATTACCGGCATACGGGTTCTTGAAGAAAACCCAGAGTGGGTAAGGCTGGAAATCGGCGCGGGAGAAAATTGGCATCACCTTGTGATGACGGCGCTGGCCAACGGCTGGAACGGGCTGGAAAACCTGGCCCTCATTCCCGGATCTGTCGGTGCGGCTCCCATTCAGAATATAGGTGCTTATGGTGTTGAAATAAGCCAATTTGTACAGGCAGTGGTTTGTGTGGATGAAGCGGGTGCCGTCCAACGTCTGGCATCTGCCGAATGCCAGTTTGCCTATCGTGACAGTGTATTTAAACGGCGCGGGGAACTGGTGATCACAACGGTGGAATTGCAACTACACAAACACCTGAACGTGAATTTAAGCTATCCGGATGTTGCCCGATGGTGCGCAGAACAGGGGGTGGTACAACCCACGCCAAGCCAGATTGCGGGTGCGGTAATGGATATCCGTCAGAAAAAGCTCCCGGACCCGGAACAAATGCCTAACGTTGGCAGCTTCTTTAAAAATCCGGTGTTACCGGCTTCCCAGGCCCAGGCTTTGCGGCAGACCTTCCCCCAGCTCAGTCTGTATGCACAGCCGGACAGTCAGCAACTCAAATTAAGTGCTGCCCAACTTATCGATATTGCCGGGTGCAAGGCGCTGTCACAGGGGCCGGTTCAGCTCTGGCAAAAGCAGCCCCTGGTGCTGGTTAACCGCGGCGGCGGAACCTGCGCCCAGGTACTGGCGCTGGCAACCCGGATTCAGCAACGAGTGAACAGCCGGTTTGGGGTATGGCTCGAAATAGAGCCCACTTTGCTCACCCGGCTGGGTTAACGTCTCTGTCCGCGGTGTCCATTATTCGCCGGCTGCACCCTTGGATATTACCCCTTGTTCTTTTAACTCAGCTTCCCGTTCGCGCTTTTTTACTTCCCTCGGGTCGTTAAAAGCCCGGGCCGGACGGGTGGGTTTTTGAACTTCTTCCGGGGTCTCCCGGGTTGGGGGTTCATCCGCCGGAGGGGCATCCGGGGTCTGGGGAGAGGCAGATTCTAAAGTTGCGGTTGCCGCTGCTGGGGCATCGTCCACCTCCGGCGCAGCCGTTACGCTGGGCTGTACATCGGGACGCGTTGAATTATCGCGTGCATTGTGCACAACCGGCGTATCAACAACGTCAGCGGATATTTCTTCCTTAGTCCCGGCCGGCTCAGCGGTGGATGTGGTTTGCTTTTCCGCGGCTGGCTCGTTTGCCTTTTCTGTGTTGGCCACCTTGCCTCGGTTACGCGGGTCGTTGGCCGCGCGGCCCCTGGGTTTTGGCCCGGTCTTCAGCTCGGGCTGAGTCTCATCCACGGCATCTGCGGGGGTGTCCGGGGCGATCACTGGAATCCCGGTGATAGCCGGTGTGCTTTCTTGTTTTTGAGCAGTAGTGCCGGCTGGTGTTTCTGTAACCACCGGTGCCTTGGGCTTGTCTGCCGGTACAGCTTCGGATTGAGTTGTTTCCCTACCGTCTGCCGGCTGTGATGATGACGGTGTTACCCGATTTTTTGCATCGCTGCGCTCACTGCGGGTGCGTTTGGGTGCACGTTTGCTTTTTGCCAATGTGTCTTCGTCGGGTTGGCGTTCCGCAGCCGTTGGTCGGGGCTTTTGGGGACCGTTATCCTTGGCGGCGGCAGCGTCGTTTTTATTCTCTTTCTTTTTGGCCCTGGGCTCTTTTTTGCGCTCTTTGGCTGCAGCCCTATTTTGTTCCGCTGAAGTTTTATCCCGGGCCTCATTCGGGCGGCGGTTATTTTTGTCGCCCTTTGCATCTTTGTCCCGGCGCTTATGGTCGGCTTGAACTTCCGTCTGGGTATTGCCCCGGCCTTTGTTACCGCCGGTTTTGTCGCTGCCTTTTTTCCGGCGGTTTTCCTGTCTGTCCTGCCGTGCCGTGCGGTTGCCGGTTTTTTCGTCACCGCGCTTCGCCGGCCTTTTGCGTTGCTGGGGTTTGCTCTGGGTTTCTTCCACCGCTGGACTTGGGATGTCGTCGGAAAACAGGCGCTTAACCAGTTTATTCCATAAGCCGGGTGTAGACTGTACCGCTGGTGCAGCGGCAGGCGGAGAGGGCGGAGGCGGAGGCGGCTGCTGGGGTTGAATGGCCTGCACTGCCGCCTTGGGTGCGCTGGGTAGTGGTGTATCCTGGGGGATGTCCGGTGAACCGGTTTTGTTGGCCAGCGTGGACAGCTCATAGCTGGCAATTTCACCTTCTTCCTTAACATGGTCATCCCTGAGTCTTTCCACAATGTAGTGTGGTGTTTCCAGGTTGGTGTTGGGAATGACAACCAGATGCGCTCCGCTACGGGATTCTATGGCGGCAACGTCTGAGCGTTTTTCGTTGAGCAAATAAGCACCCACGGCCAAAGGTACCTGGGCACGCACTACAGCACTTCTTTCTTTAAGGGCTTCTTCTTCCATTACCCGCAAGATGGCTAAGGCGAGTGGTTTGGTGTCCCGGATGCGGCCCTGACCGTTACACCGCGGGCACAAGACGGTACTGATTTCTTCCAGGGAAGGACGCAGGCGCTGCCTGCTCATTTCCATGAGGCCAAAACGGGATATGCGGCTGACCTGTACCCGGGCGCGATCTGCCTCCAAGGCGTCTCTCACCCGATTTTCTACAGCGCGCTGATTTTTCTGATTCATCATGTCGATGAAATCGATGACCACAAGGCCGCCGATATCACGAATGCGCAGTTGCCTGGCGATTTCATCAGCGGCTTCCAAATTGGTTGAAGTGGCGGTTTCTTCAATGTCCGAGCCCTTGGTCGCACGGGCGGAGTTGATGTCGATGGAGACCAGGGCCTCGGTAGGGTCAATGACAATACTGCCCCCCGAGGGTAACTTGACCGTATGCTGAAACGCCGTTTCGATCTGGCTTTCAATTTGATATCGGCTGAACAGGGGGATGTCGTCACTATAAGGTTTTACCCGGTCCTTGTAGTGCGGCATAACCTGGGCAATAAAGGTGGAAGCTTCTTCGTAAGCATCAGACCCTTCGATCAAAACCTCACCAATGTCCCGGCGTAAATTATCCCGAATGGCTCTGAGGACAGCGCTGTTCTCCTGGTAGAGCAGCGCCGGGGTAGGGCTTTCGTTGTTGGCGGTTTGAATGGCCTCCCATAGTTGCAACAAATAGTTGAGGTCCCAGTTGAGTTCTTCTCCGCTGCGGCCGACACCAGCCGTGCGGACAATCACCCCCATGCCCTGGGGCAGGTCCAGTTGCGCCAGTGCTTCGCGCAGTTCGTCCCGGTCTTCACCTTCAATCCGGCGCGATATTCCACCCGCCCGGGGGTTGTTTGGCATCAGAACAATATAACGCCCGGCCAGACTGACAAAAGTCGTCAACGCTGCGCCTTTGTTGCCGCGTTCTTCCTTGTCGACCTGTACCAGGATTTCTTGACCTTCTGAGATCAGGTCTTGAATCGGCGAGCGGGCGCTGTCTGATTTGCGTTTAAAGTAGGTTCGAGAAATTTCCTTCAGGGGCAAAAACCCGTGACGCTCAGCGCCAAAGTCGACAAAGGCGGCCTCTAAACTGGGTTCAACCCGGGTAATTTTGGCTTTGTAGATACTGGCTTTCTTTTGTTCACGAGTGCGGTTTTCAATGTCGAGGTCGTATAATTTTTGTCCGTCGACCAGCGCGATACGAACCTCTTCCGGTTGTGTCGCATTAATAAGCATTCTTTTCATTTTACGTTCCTTGCCGGACAAAAGCCGGACAAATAGCCGGATACAGAAAAGTCTGTTGCCGGATTGTTCAATTCAATGTACGCAAAAGAAAAACGTCTGCAGTTCGTGATGAACTCAAGAACCGGATGATGGACGGCTGCCTACGCGGTTACCTGCAATTACCTGCAATGTGCTGGTGGCAACGTGGCCGTTGCAATGCGCATGTTGCATTATGTTATCGAAACAGAGCCTGGAGAATATGTGGCTTTGGGACGGTTTGGCTTACGCGAAAATTACCACTGTATCCTGCGGGTCAGAGCCTGTATTGGTATTGTCGGGATGACCACGTGGGGCGAGTGTATTTTCGCTTAATTGTACCTAACCTTTGATCTTCTCGACCGCTCCCTACCTCAATTCAATTGTCCAGACTTCTTCTTGCTCCAAACATTGCGGGAACAAGGTTTGAATTAGCGAACCAATTCATTGTTTCTACATGTTGCGTCAATTGCTTGATGTACCGACCCCGTTTTGGGTTAACCTCTTTTAACCCCATTTAACCCCTTGTTGGGTTAAAAGATGGGTTAAAAGATGGGTTAAACAACGTCCTGTCACCGGCGTTATATTACTGACTTACGCTCGTGTAACGATGGGCAAGACCATCCACGCTCTTATGCATACTGTGTTCAAATTTTTTGTGATGATGCTGACGCAAACATCGATAAATCAATAAGCGTCCGGCATCACCCTGCTTGAGGGCTGGCCCGTACCCGACGTTCGGGTACTGATTCGGTGTTGCTCTTATGCCGTCAAGTCTTTGTTCATATTGCTTAGCGGAGCAGCTTGTGCTCATGCGCATGTGATCACGCACATATACATATACACACATACACTATCGTTAAGGATAGCTCAATTTAGCGTCAGCCGATGGCGTTGCTCAACAACTTAAGGCAGTATTGAACGCCCGGCACTAAGCAGGGCGCATGTTAACAGTGATTGCTAAGCCCTTCAAACCCCTAGAATTTTAAATGGTCAACAAGTCAGCTCCACCCACCGGCCAAACACCCGTGCGCCATCTGGATATAAACGATGAACAGGATACCGGTCAGCGTTTGGACAACTATCTGCTACGCACGCTCAAGGGTGTGCCGCGGCAGCTGATTTACAAAATAATCCGTCGGGGAGAAGTGCGTGTTAACGCGGGGCGGGTAAGCGCAAACTATCGGCTGCAATTGGGTGACCGGATTCGCGTGCCGCCACTTCGGCAGGGCGCAGCCACACCCCGGAGATTGGATGAGAAACTGGCGCGCAGATTGCTTCAATCGGTAGTGTTTGAAGATGACAACTTGCTGGTCCTCAACAAACCCGAGGGGGTCGCTGTTCATGGTGGCTCCAACGTGGCCCATGGCGTGATCGAAACACTCCGCCTGTACATAGGTAACGAGCGTTTGGAATTGGTGCACCGGCTGGACCGGGATACGTCCGGTTGTCTGGCAGTGGCCAAAAACCGTAAAACCCTGGCTGCGCTTCAGGCCCAATTCCGCTCCCGGCAGGTGAAGAAAGTCTATGAGGCATTCGTCTGGGGACAATGGCCCACGCGCACCTTGGTAGTGCAACTTAAACTCCAACGATACGAAACCCCATGGGGGGAGCGCCGGGTGCGGGTAGACGCCAAGGGGCAAAGTGCACGCACGGATTTTCAGATATTGGAACAGGGTGCGCTGGCAACGCGTCTGCAGGCACGTTTGCACACCGGGCGCACCCACCAGATACGGGTACACACCAGTGCCAGCGGACACAGCATAATAGGGGACGACAAGTATGCACCGGCGCAGCTACGCAAGTCGCCACCGCTACAAATACCTCGGCTCTGTTTACATGCAAGAAAGTTGAGCTTTTGGTACGACCATCGAATGTTGAAGTTTGAAGCACCGGTACCGCAACAAATGAATACCTTATGGGCGCAGCTTAAATCCGGTCAGGAAAGATCGGGTTAGGAAAGATCCGCTGAGGACACGCTTGGTATTCATGGCTTGGGCACAAAAAGTACAGTCGATTCAGCAGCTTGTAGAAGCCAAGCTGCTACTTGGGGCTTTACAGCCCCGGCGGTGATACCTATTATTGCCGCCGCCGTGAATACAGATGGCTACCGCCATGACTAAACCTACTTCTGAGAGGTCAAAATACGTCGACTTGGCCCGAGCAGGTGCTGAAATTCGGCGGAATATTGCAGCCGCTGCCTGTGAGCGATTGTCTGAGGTGGTTCAGGACCTGGAAGACGGAGAAGTCAGCTTACTGTTCTCTCAGGGTGATGAAGGCCAGGTGATTGTAGCCGGTACGGTGCGCATGAACTGCCGGGTGGATTGTCACCTGTGCATGACCCCTCAGCCGGTGTTGCTGCAGGCTGACATTGCGGGGATTGTACAAAGGGCGGGGCAGGCGGCTGTAAAGCCGCCGCCGGATAAGTTTGATTGGGACAGGCAGCCGATCATCGTATCGGATGACTATCTGAATATTGTGGAAATAGCGGAAGATGAATTGTTGCTTCATCTTCCTGCGCAAGTCTGCAACCGGGTAGATTGTGAGAATCGACCAGAGATGTCCTTTGGTGATGCAAATACCACAGAGAATATCGGCTTGTCAGTTGAAGAAGATCATCCGTTTGCCGTATTGCAAACGCTGCGGCGCTCCGCTGGGTCGGGTAGTGCGCGCAACGATCCCGCAGACGGCGAGCGTTAAGTTATGAGCACAAATTTAAGGAAAGAATATGGCAGTACAAAAAAGTAAGGTGACCCGGTCTCGTCGGGGCCAGCGTCGTTCTCACGACAGTCTGAAAAAGCCCACTTTGTCGGTGGATCCGACCACCGGAGAAACCCATCGCCGGCATCATGTCACCGCTGATGGCTACTACCGTGGCAACCCCGTGATAGCGGATAAGGACTAGAACAAACTTATGTCAATCGCTGCTGTCTTTCCCGGCCAGGGTGCTCAAAGTGTGGGCATGCTGGCTGAATTGGCCGAACAATATCCTGGAGTTGTCGATAAATTTAACCAGGCCTCGGAGGTTCTTGGTTTTGATATGTGGCGGATGGTCCAGGACGGGCCGGCGGAATTATTGTCCCAAACGGAAAATACTCAGCCCATTCTGCTGACCGCCAGCAGCGCAATCTGGGATGTCTGGCAGAGTTCCGCCCAACCCCCACAGTATGTTGCCGGACATAGCCTGGGTGAATATTCAGCGCTGGTTTGCGCGGGTGCGTTGTCCTTTTTAGACGGTGTGCGTCTGGTGCGTAAGCGCGGCGAATTGATGGAGGCTGCGGTTCCCCGGGGTCAAGGGGCCATGGCGGCAATTATGGGGCTCGACGACAACGCTATTCAGAACGCGTGTGATGGGGTTGCCGGCGTGGTGGAACCCGCCAATTTTAATGCCCCGGGGCAAACCGTGATTGCCGGGGCGGCAGCCGCGGTGGAGGCCGCAGCACAAGCCTGTAAAGATGCCGGTGCTAAGCGCGCCGTCATGCTGGATGTGAGCGGGCCTTTTCATTCGCCGCTCATGGCGGCGGCCCAGGAAGAATTCACAGACGCTTTGGAACAGATCAGTCTGACCATGCCCAAGGTTGCCATTGTGCAAAACGTGGACGCACAGGTGCCGGGGGACGTGCAACAACTCAAGGAGAATCTGATCCGGCAAATTGCCGCACCGGTGCAATGGTCCAACTCGGTGCAGTTTATGGTTGGACAGGGGGTCAGCCGCTTTGTTGAATGCGGACCGGGTAACGTGCTGGCCGGCCTCATTCGCCGTATCTCCAAAACCACACCCACAACGGGTACAGCATCTCTTGATGCGCTCAAATCCACCCTGGAGGGGGATTGATGAGCCGCAAAATTGCTCTAGTCACCGGCGCCTCCAGGGGTATTGGTGAAGGCATTGCCGCGCGCCTGGTGGAAGATGGTCACTTTGTCTGTGGTACCGCCACGACTCAGCAGGGCGCCGATGCCATAGCAGCATCATTAGGCGACAAGGGCATGGGCTTGGTCTTACGGGTTGAAGACGAAACTTCCATCAGTGATGCCATGGCCCGGTTAAAAGAACTGGGGGATGCCCCGACTATTCTTGTCAACAATGCCGGCATTACCCGGGATAACCTGCTGCTGCGCATGCAGGACGATGAGTGGCGTAGCGTAATTGACACAAACCTTAATGGGCTATTCCGGGTGACCAAGGCCTGCTTGCGGGGGATGATAAAGGCCCGTTGGGGACGTATTGTTAACGTTGGTTCCGTGGTGTCCAGAATGGGCAATCCCGGACAAAGTAACTACGTGGCCAGCAAGTCCGCCATCGAAGGTTTTTCGCGTTCACTGGCCATGGAAGTGGCTTCACGAAATATCACTGTTAACACGGTTGCGCCCGGCTTTATTGCAACCGATATGACAGATGATCTAACAGATGATCAAAGTGCGGCCATGTTGGCGCGCATACCGCTGGGCCGGACGGGTTCGGTCAGCGAAGTGGCCGGTGTCGTAGCCTTTCTTGTTACCGAAGAAGCAAGCTACATCACTGCGCAAACTATCCATGTCAATGGTGGGCTCTACGCTGCATAACCTAAGGCAAAGTTCTGCGCAAATTGCAAGCAATATACCTGCATCAATTTCTCGGTAGCTGCTTGCTTTGCCGATGTCGCCTCCTATAGAATGCGCTCGCCCTGCACCCAGGAACCTTATTGGGAGATCTCTTTAGCATGAGTAGTGTTGAAGACCGCGTAAAAAAATTAATATGTGAACAACTAGGCGTGAAAGAAGACGAGGTAAAGGACGATGCGTCCTTTGTCGAAGATCTCGGCGCCGACTCGCTGGATACCGTTGAATTAGTAATGGCTTTGGAAGAGGAATTCGAAACTGAAATTCCTGATGAAGAAGCAGAAAAAATTACAACGGTCAAAGACGCGATAAGCTACGTACTGGCACATCAGTAGTTGATACCTCCCACTTCGGTGGGCTACCCGGCTGGGTATCCAGGCTAAGGGTAGAAAGCGTCAAATAAAACCACCGCTCGGGTTACTCGCCGCAAACCGGATACCCTGGTCGTGTTGGCACGGCTTGGCCCGTGACAGGGTGGTGGCCCTGGATGGAAAACCGGACCCGCATGCTTTCTTCCGCCGTGGAGACCTTACCCCTATTAACGCTGGTAATGCCGGCTGCACATGGTACAGAGTCCACGGCTCGGATGTTTTGCAACGGTCTGCAACGCCTGCCTGTTCATAGTATCTTGACCGGTCAACTTCGGTTAGAGTCGTATATGGATCACTCGCCTGGATCCTAACCGGATGATGTCTTTGAATGCTGCCCAAATGCTTCAACGGCAAAAATCACGGTCGAGATGGAGGGTCTTATCAGCATACGCAATCGTATACAGGAAATAGGATAAACGAGGGGATATGAGCAGACGACGAGTAGTAGTCACGGGTATGGGCATGGTGACGCCAATCGGCAACACTGTTGAATCATCCTGGCAAGCGGCGCTAGCCGGACAAAGTGGGGTGGTTACCAACGAACTTTTTGACACCTCGGATTACGGGGTGAAGATTTGTGCCACCATCAAAGACTTTGATGTCACTCAATACATGTCGGCTAAAGAGGCCCGGCGTATTGATACGTTTATTCAATTAGGTATGGCGGCTGGCATACAGGCGATTGAAGATTCCGCGCTTAGTGTGGATGAAGAAGATCCCAATCGCATTGGTATCGCCATCGGTTCGGGGATTGGTGGCATAAACCTAATCGAGGAAACTCACAGTACCTTGCTGGACAGTGGCCCCCGGCGGGTGTCGCCATTTTTTGTTCCCGGTTCGGTGATCAACATGATTTCCGGCAATCTGTCCATCAAATACGGTTTTAAAGGCCCAAATATCGCCGTGGTCACTGCCTGCACCACCGGTACCCACAATATCGGTATCGGAGCCCGTATGATTCAATATGGCGAGGCAGATGTGATGGTGGTGGGCGGTTCGGAGTATGCTACCTCACCCATAACCGTTGCTGCTTTTCATTCCATGAAAGCATTGTCGACCCGCAATGATGAGCCCGCCTTGGCCAGCCGCCCCTGGGACGAAGGACGTGATGGCTTTGTTCTGGGTGATGGTGCCGGCGTGTTGGTCCTGGAAGAATATGAGCGTGCTAAAGCCCGGGGTGCCCAGATCTATGCAGAGGTTAAAGGTTTTGGCATGAGTTCAGACGCCTTTCACATTACCGGTCCCGCTGAACAAGGTGAAGGTGGTGCCATGTCCATGCGCAATGCCCTCAATGATGCGGGTTTGAACCCTGAAGAAGTTGGTCATCTTAACGCGCACGGTACATCAACCCCGTTAGGGGATGTGTCCGAAACCCGTGGTGTAAAGTCGGTTTTTGGCGCCGACACAAAGCTGGCTGTCAGTTCAACCAAGTCGATGATTGGACATCTGCTGGGTGCTGCCGGATCGGTTGAGGCGATTTTTACCATCAAGGCGGTGCACGAACAGAAGATCCCGCCAACCATCAACCTGCACAATCCCAGCCCGGAGTGTGATCTGGATTATGTACCTAACGAAGCAAGAGATGCCGCATTAACGGCAGCGGCTACTAACTCGTTCGGCTTTGGCGGTACCAACGGCACCCTGATATTCGGCAAGGTCTGACGTGGGCGGTTACCGCAGATAACCGGGCGGGCCCATGTCTTCATCAGCAAGTTGGGGGTTTGTGAAATTGCGGTTTTTGCTGGCAGTTGCTGCTCTGGGTATTGTGCTTGCGCTGACCGCCATCCTTTATCTGGATCAGTGGCAGAATCGGCCGCTACCCTTAAGCAAAACGATAGAGATTGAACTTAATCCCGGAGAGCCTTTTGCAAAATTTGTTGCGCAAATCGAGCAACACGCTTACTCGGGGGAACCGCTATGGCAGCGCCGGCTGCAGCGGCGTCTGTGGCAGGTCCTGGGGATGTGGACCGGTGCCGCTCAAAAGATTCAAGTGGGGGAATATGCCATCCCTGCCGGCAGTACACCGCTCCACGTGATCACCCGGCTGCAAACCGGACAGGTTATCCAGTATGAGTTCCGCATTGCTGAGGGGATTACCTTTACCGCCTTGCTTAAGGCGCTTGCGCAAACACCCAAGCTTGAGCACACGCTGCCGTACGCAGATCCGTCAGCCAGCTGCGGTATGCTGATGGCTGAACTCAAATTTGCACAGTCATTTTGCGAAGGGCAGTTTTTCCCGGATACTTATCGATATACCAGACAATCGTCGGATATTGAGATCCTGTCCAGGGCGCATCTTAAGATGCAGGCCCAGCTTGCGGCAAGCTGGCAACAGCGGGACGCGGATATGGCTTTGCAAGATTCGACCCAGGCCCTGATCCTTGCTTCCATCATCGAAAAGGAAAGCGGTCTTAAAAGTGATTTGAAGACAATCAGTCAGGTCTTCCACAATCGGCTGCGGCGGGGGATGCGCCTGCAGACGGATCCCACTGTCATTTTTGGTGTGGGGGATGCGTTTGATGGTAATCTCACCCGGGAGCACCTGCGCACGGATACCCCCTATAACACCTATACCCGGCACGGATTACCCCCAACGCCCATTGCGTTGCCTTCAAAAGTTGCATTATTAGCAGCGGTACAACCGTCGGCCGGGGACTACCTTTACTTTGTTGCCCGGGGTGACGGGACCAGTCAATTTTCCGAATCTCTCGACGAGCACAACAAAGCGGTCAGGAAGTATCAGCTCGGTGGTAAGGGATGACCAGGCGCGGCCGGTTCATCACGCTGGAAGGCTCCGAGGGAGCGGGGAAGTCCACTAATATGGATGCTGTATGTGATCACCTTGCCGCCTGTGGGGTTGACTACTATCCCACCAGAGAACCTGGGGGCACGCCCATGGCTGAAGCTTTGCGTAACCTGCTGTTGTCCAGGTGGGAGGAAAGTGTTTCCGGACTGAGCGAGCTTCTTGTGGTATTTGCCGCCCGTGCCCAGCACATTGAAAATGAAATTATACCGCGTTTGCAACGTGGGCAGTGGGTGGTCTGCGATCGTTTTACGGATGCCACCTTTGCCTACCAGGGCCACGGCAGAAAAGTGCCCCTGGCCCGGATCGAACAGCTTGAAACCTGGGTACAAGGACAACTCCAGCCGGATCTGACCCTCTACCTGGATGTGGCTGTTGAAGTGGCCCAGCGCCGGGTTGATGCCCGGGAGGCGGAGAAAGATCGCCTGGAGCTTGAACAGCGTGATTTTTTTACCCGAGTCCGTGAAGGTTATTTGCAGCGTGCCGAACAGCATAAACGTATTGTTGTCATCAACGCCGGACAGGAACTGGCCCAGGTGCAAGAAGATGTTGTGCAGGTGGTTTCGCGCTTTGTTGACCAACACCATAAGGGTAGTTAGACCCGGTGTTCCCCTGGCATCAACCGGTCGTCGAACAAATTGCAAAGCTGCTGGCTGCCGGCCGCCTGCCCAATGCACTCGCGCTGACCGGCCCGGAGGGTTGGGGTATGCCCACCCTGGTACAAGCGGTTGCTCTGGATTTACTGGAAACCACAACCCGGCAATCCATTGAGGATTTTGCCCACCCGGATTTGCGCTGGATAGTGCCCGAGGGTACCGTCATTAAAATTGATCAGATCCGTAAACTGGTGGAGTTTGCCGTGCAAACTGCCCAGCTTGCCCCGCGTAAAGTTGCCGTGGTGCTGGATGCTCATCTGCTTAATTTGAACGCGGCGAATGCCCTGCTTAAAACATTGGAAGAACCGCCGCCCAATACCCATTTGATTCTGGCCACGGCGTACTGGGGTAAACTGCTGCCGACCATTCGCAGCCGCGCCCAGCGCTTTACGGTTCCCGCCGACCGGGCACTGGCGGAAAGCTGGTTACAGCAGCAGGGTCTGGAACCTTCCCCGCAAGCCTGGGCATTGGCGGGTTTTGCCCCCTTAAAGCTTGCCATTGGGGCTCAAGAGGGGGCTTTTGACGTGGCTGCCTGGTTAGGTACTGTCAGCCGCAAAAGCCTGCCGGATGTGGTGGAAGAACTTCTCGATGCGGATACTCCCGAGGTGCTGGCGCGCTGGTATCGGCTCTTGCGGCTGTCCTTACACGAGTCCCCCATCCCCCAGGTCAATATGCCACCGGCCCGGGTGCACCAGTTTTCCGACCAGATCCTGGATGTGCGTCGGCAATTGGCGTCGTCTAACGCAGCCAATGCCCGGCTCTTGTGTGAATCTTTAGTGGTTTCATGGCGGCGGCTCAGCGAATCTAGTCAAAAAACATGACAAAAAACTCAAAAGGCACAAATTCCCAACAAAATTAGCAAACTGTGGCACGGCACCGGCGGTTAACCGTGTTTATAATCCCAGGGTGAATAAATAGGACGTTATCCAGCTATGTCAGCCAACAAGCGTGGTGTTCGTAACGGCATTCTCTCTCTCGCCATCAAAGACAAGGCGGTCCTTTATGCTGCTTACATGCCCTTTGTGAAAAACGGCGGGTTGTTTATCCCAACCAAAAAGGAATACGAGCTTGGGGATGAAGTCTTTATGCTGCTGAATTTAATGGACGAAGCAGAAAAAATACCCGTGGCGGGCAAAGTGGTGTGGATTACCCCCAAGGGTGCTCAGGGCAACCGCGCGGCGGGTATCGGCGTGCAATTCAACGATCAGGACGATATTGCGCGCAGTAAAATCGAGACTTATCTGGCCGGTGCTCTGCAGTCGGACCGTCACACCCATACCATGTAACCTTCAACGTTGCTGGTTGATTCTCACTGTCATCTTAACTATCTGGACGATCCGTTCGGCGCCCTGCAACGTGCCCGCCGGGTGGGGGTGA
>JANQMF010000126.1 GCA_028280225.1 Pseudomonadales bacterium
TGAGCAGATGCGCCGGGCGTATCTGGACAGTTTGCCAGAGCCCCAGGAACTGCATATCGAACTGTACGTGGAAGCCGGGCAGACCTGGATCGCTGACGGCATCGGTTACGCCGTGCAATGTGATAACAAGCTGGTTGAGTTTTTTGTACTGCCGGGCCGGGTAACTCAGGCGGAAATTTTTTTTACCGCAGTTGTCGAACACGCTCAGATCAAAGAAGTACTGTGCAAGTCTTTCGACCACCACATGCTGTTTGCCGCATGCAGCACACCTGTAACGGTTAAGCCTTTGGGTTTACTGTTCAGGCGCATCGATAATCCCGGTTTTGTGCCCCGGCCGGATGTGGATATTCGTCAAGGCAGTCCGGCGGATGCTGAATCCATCTTTGCCTTTAACGATGATTTTTTTCAATCCCCGGATGAAATCAGGACCTATGCCGCCAACAACGGTTTGTATGTCCTGGAAAAAGACCAGCGGGTCATCGGCTGTGGGGTCAGCCGGCGGGTGATTTCCGGCAGACCGGATATCGATATCGGTATGCTGGTGGCGGAACACCACCGCAACAACGGCTACGGTACCCACATCATAAGCTTCCTCAAAGACCACTACCTGCGGAGGGGTCTGCGCCCCATCTGCGGCTGTAGTGTTGACAATATAGCCTCGCAACAGACATTGCGCCGTGCCGGTTTTGTCAGTGAGCACCGCATTGTGAACATTATCCTATAGCAATGACCCTAGATGCCATCCTAGGTGGAATCACAGAAATGCCCAACGCTGACGCGGCGGCTCATGGGGGGTATGATTGGGCAGCACAGCTAATTGTCACCGTCCAAACCCGAAACCCAACACCGTAACACAACAACCCAAAATGAAATCTGGCTTAATACTCATCCTGACCCTGGCTGCAACCTGGGTGTCCGCACAATCACCCGCACAATCACCCAGGGGTGCCGTGGAATTGGATACCTCACACCGCTATCTGCTGACCTCTGAACATGTGGGTGATCACTTTCGCATCGATGTGGTCCTGCCACTTGGCTACGCCGATTCAGATGCGACCTACCCCGTGGTCTATGTGACCGACAGTAACTATCTGCTGAACGCCGCGGCGGCAACTTATCTGGCCCAGGCAACCGGTGAGTATCCAAAAATGATTATTGTGGGTATCGGTTGGGATGTGCCATCCATCCGGCGTATTCGAGTGCGGGATCTGACCCCCACCTGTCCCAGGTCTTATCAAACCCGCCAGAACATGGGACCAAAGGAGTGTGGACAGGCCAACAGCTTTGTAAGCTTCATCCGGGACGAACTGCAACCCTTTATTGATGTCACCTACCGCTCTTCCCGGGACAATACGCTGATCGGCTACTCTTACGGTGGCCTGTTTGCCCTGCACGTCCTGTTTAAGCACAACAACCTGTTTGATCGATATGTTATCGGCAGCCCGTCCATGGACTGGGATGACGGGTACCTGTTCAAAGCGGAACAAAAGTACGCCCGCAAACACACGGACCTGGCCAAACGGCTTTACTTATCCGCCGGGGGACTGGAGGGTGACGGCACCATCCCCAACACCTATCTGCTATACGAACAATTGCTGGCGCGGAACTATCCCGGCTTGAGCGTCTCCATGGAAGTGCTTGAGGGTGAAACCCATATGACCGGTATCAGCCCAGCGGTGATGCGCGGACTGGGTTACGTTTTTCAGGTGCCATAACCCGCTCTAACCCACCCTGACCCGGAAGCGGCTAGCCTGCCGGATTGCCGCCGGATGTTTGGCCCGAACCCGGGGCTTGTGTGGTGCGTTTGGCATACCAAAGCGCCCCGCCCAGCACCACCAACGTGGCCAGCAAGGGCCAATCACCCAGTCGGTTGTATGGGGTGCGGCCCATCATAGTGCTAAATTCCCCCACCAGGGTAGCGCCGACAAACTGGGGCAGACGGCTGATTTCCCGGCCACGATGATCGACAATGGCGGTGATCCCATTCTGGGTGGCCCGCAACAACCAACGGCCATTTTCTGCCGCGCGCATGCGTGCAATCTGCAGGTGTTGATGGGGACCAATGCTGGCGCCGAACCAGGTATCGTTGCTGATGGTCAATAAAACCTGAGCGTCCGCGGCATAACGCCGCATGCTTTCTCCATACGCCACTTCGTAACATATCGCCATGGCCGCGGCACCAAAGCTGAGTTGGATATTGGCTTGATTGCGCCCCCCGGGACGGGCATGGGACATGGGCAAATTAAAAAACTCAATAAGCCCCCGCAAAACCCCCTCAAAGGGGACATAATCGCCAAAAGGGACCAGGTGGTGCTTGGCAAAGCGTCCGCTGGCGGGCCCCAGGCCAACCGCCAGATTTTCCAGACTATAGGCCCCGTCCGCGGTCTCACGGATACCCGGCACACCCACAATCAGATTGGTATTACTTTGTCGTGCCACGCGGTCAAGCTGCTCCAGCAGCCTGGGTGCGCGGAGGGCATGTTCCGTAATGGCCGCTTCCGGCCAGACCATCAGATCCACCCCCCAATAGGGCTGGGACAGGGACATATTTTTGTCCATATTCACCTGGCGCTCTGCCGGCATCCACTTGCGCTTCTGATCCAGGTTATTTTGCACCAGCGCGGCGGTTTTTAACGATCCCGGCTGTACCCACTCAACATCCTGTAAACCCCATCCCACCAGCCACGGGATAAGTACCATCAAAGCCAGGTCAAGCCTGACTTTTTTGTGCATGATCATGATGGTCAGGGCAGCCAGGCTGAGCAGGGCAACGAAGCTGACCCCCATGACCCCCGCCAGGGGTGCCCAGTGACCCAGGACCGTATCGACCAGGGCAAAACCGGGGAAGAGCCATGGAAAACCCGTGAGAAACCAGGTCAACATCCAATCCATCACCGACCAGGCCAGCACAAAAGCCAGAATGCTCCGCCAATAAGACCCATCCGTGCTGAACCAGCGAAACAAGCCCGCAACCGGTACACAGAACAAGGCCATGCCACAGACAAACAAGCTGACCAGGAAAACCGCCAGGGGTATGGAAGCGTTACCAAAGGTGTGGATGCTGACATATACCCACGAGACACCCAGCCCGTATTTGCCCACACCAAACAGCCAGGCGCTGAGCAGGGGTTTGGGGCTGATTTGAATCACCCAGAAAAAACCGGCCGAAGCAGCCAGGGTGATCAACCAGTGCTCAAACGGCGCAAAGCCTGTGGCGTAGGCTACCCCCAGGCCCAGCGCCAGGAAGTGGATCATCTGGGTGTATTGACGCGCAGCAGCCGCAGGCGTCGAGAGTCGGCGTTGAGCACCTCAAACACCAGTCCGTGCACCTCTATGGTTTCGCCCCGCTCAGGGAGATGCCCAAATGCCTGCAGGACCACTCCGCCAATGGTGTCAAATTCTTCATCACCAATGTCAGTACCAAAATACTCGTTGAAGTCCTGAACGGTGCTGTTGGCTTTGACATTATAACTACGGGGCTCTAGCTGGGTAATTGCGCTGTCGTCGTCCACATCATGTTCATCCTCAATGTCACCAACAATCTGCTCCAGTACATCTTCGATGGTCACCGCTCCGGATACCTGACCGTATTCGTCCACCACTACCGCCATGTGATTGCGGTTGGCACGAAATTCCTGCAACAGCACATTCAACCGTTTGCTTTCCGGAATTACCGTAGCCGGCCGAATGATGTCTTTCATGGCAAACCGCCCGTTATCTTCTGACAGCACCAGCGGCAGCAGATCTTTGGCGTGCAGGATGCCTTTTACGTCGTCCATGTGATCACCGACCACCGGAAACCTTGAATGCCGTGATTCAATAACAATGGGAAGGAACTCGTTGGGGTCCTGGTCTTCCTTTACCACCACCAGGGAAGAGCGTGGAATCATAATGTCCCGCGCGTGCATATCCGCAACATGAATGGCGCCAAAAATAATATTCAGGGCTTCGTTGTCGAATAAGTTGCGCTCGGCCGCATGGCGCAACAAATCGGTAACCTCGTTCAAGTCTTCCGGGTCGTCCGAAAAGAGATTCGAAAGCCACTTACGTACGCTCAGCCGGTCGGGCTTAGGCGCATTCTTGGGCGCGTTCTCAGGCACATTGGGTGTCACGGCGTCCGCCTGAATACCATTCAGACTACGCTGCGGAGTGTCGCTCATTTAGCGTTTACAGTGTCCATAGTTCGGCTGATCTGTCCGTGCTGACGACCAGTCTTGATTTATCATGCCAATGCAGGCCCTTAAGCCCTATGTATACCACATTGTCGCGTGCTTACAAGCCAGCGTTCTGTCCGCAGTAGGGATTGGCTATACCCAACCGGTGCAGAATTTTGACCTCCAAGGCTTCCATATGTTGAGCATCTGCCGCTTGTTCGTGATCGTATCCGGCCAAATGTAACACCCCATGGACCAGCAAATGCATCAGATGCTGACCGGGTGTTTTATTTTGCGTACGGGCTTCTTTTTCCACTACCGGCCAGCAAATAGCCAGATCACCCAACAATACCAACTCAGGGATATCAACCTGTGCACTAAAACTTAAAACGTTGGTGGGATGGTTGCGCTGTCGATAAGTCTGATTTAAATATTGAGATTCCGCCTCGTCACAGATACGAATACAGACCTGGCTGTCCGGGTGCAGATCCACCACATCGTGTACCCGGTTAAGACATTGTTCGATATGGGCCGGGTCAACAACCTTAAGGTCTACATCAGCCAGGCTGTCAGCAATTTGCAGATCAACCCGCATCCCGTCCCGAGCCCTGTTCAGCATCTGTGCGGGATTTATCCGCCGCCGCATACGCATCCACAATCTTTTGTACCAGGGGATGGCGAACCACGTCCTTGGAGCCGAAATGGGTGAAACTGATACCGTCAATCTGCCGCAGCACGTTGCGCACGTTCACAAGGCCGGACCTTTCACCCCGGGGCAGATCAATCTGGGTGATGTCTCCGGTAATAACCGCAGTGGAACCAAAGCCTATTCGGGTCAGGAACATCTTCATTTGCGCAACCGTCGTATTTTGACTTTCGTCCAAAATAATAAAGGCATTATTCAGGGTACGCCCGCGCATATAGGCCAGCGGTGCCACTTCGATGATGTTGCGCTCGATATACTTGTTAACCCGCTCCACCCCCATCATTTCGTACAACGCATCATATAAGGGGCGAAGGTAGGGATCAATTTTTTGCGCAAGATCACCCGGCAAAAAACCCAACTTTTCACCCGCTTCAACAGCAGGGCGCACCAACAGAATTCTTGCCACGCGTTGAGATTCCAGGGCTTCAACGGCACACGCCACGGCAAGAAAGGTTTT
Source organism: Pseudomonadales bacterium (assembly GCA_028280225.1). Classification (GTDB taxonomy): domain Bacteria; phylum Pseudomonadota; class Gammaproteobacteria; order Pseudomonadales; family Azotimanducaceae; genus UBA4421. Next base: position 5,318 of record JANQMF010000126.1, read on the forward strand.
TCCCGTACCCGCCGGACCAATGCCGAAGTTTATGTCGTGGGCCCTGATCAATCTAACGTATTCCTGTTGATTACCTCCCCGGGGTTTTATGGGCTTTTTGTAGGTGCGCACCACCAGATCCCCGGATACCGATTCTGCCTTACCCTCAGACTTGTGAGCCCGGCTTTCGTTCATCAAACTCTCCACCCCGGCCTCCTGCAGGTACAGGTGCACAAAGTCGGGTTCAATTTCATCTCGTTCGTAGGTTTCCCGGTAGAGTTGCTGAATGAGGGCCGCCGCCGCATCCACCCGTTTTTCCGCTCCGCTGACCTGGAATTCATTACCCCGGCTGCGAATAGTTACCGACAGGCGGCGTTCTAAGTGTTTAATGTTTTGATCCACCGGCCCACATAGTGCGGCAAGCCGTTGCGGATCATTGGGTTCTAGGATCAGGCGCCGGGTCAGCGCTACTATCTGTGCATTGTCCTGTGCATTGTCCTGTGCATTGTCCCGTGCATTGTCCCGTGCATTGTCCCGTGCATTGTCCTGAGCACGGTCTTGGGCATTGTCTTGATGGGCCGTGCCTTGAGAGGTGCCGTCAGGAGCCGGTGACGGCTTGTTTTTTTCTTGCAAAAATCAACCTATCTTATTGACCAGGAGTTATGGACCGCGAGCATTTGACCGCAAGCCAATACGGTTAGCATATGCTTCCCGTTGAATGTGTCAACGGCGTTTTTACCCGGTACCGCCGGCCAACCTGCCGCGCAGGGAATTAGGCAAAGCCTCCTGAATTTGCACCCTGGCAAAGTCCCCAATCAACGAGACATCACCGGCAAAGTTCACCACCCGGTTATTTTCCGTACGCCCGGCCAGTTGTCCCGGGTCCTTACGCGAACACCCGCTCACCAGCACCGGGTAGGTATGCTCCACCATGGCCCGGCTGATCTGTGCTGCCTGTTCTTTAAGACGAGCCTGTAAAATCCGCAGCCGTTCCTTTTTAACCGTTTGCGGGGTGGTATCCGCCAGGGCTGCCGCAGGGGTACCGGGACGGGCGCTGTAGATAAAACTGAAAGACACATCAAAGTGTATGTCTTCAATAAGCTGCATAGTGTCGGCAAAGTCCTGATCATCCTCACCCGGAAAACCAATAATAAAGTCTGACGACAGACTTATGTTTGGCCGGACCTCCCTGAGGGCGGCAATCTTCTCCACATAGTCCGCCCGGGTATGACCCCGCTTCATGGCTTTAAGGATACGATCCGAGCCACTCTGAACGGGCAGGTGTAAATGATCTACCAACTGGGGGACATCCGCATAAGCCTGAATCAGCTCAGGGGAAAAATCCAGGGGGTGAGAAGTCGTGTAGCGGATTCTCTCAACACCTTCGATGTCCGCCACATAGTGGATGAGTTCAGCCAGATCAGCAAAATCCCCATCGATGGCCCCGCGGTAGGAGTTTACGTTCTGGCCCAACAAATGGATTTCACGGACACCCTGCCCCGCCAGATGGACCACTTCCTGCATCACCGACTTCACCGACCGGCTGACATCCTCCCCGCGGGTATAAGGCACCACACAAAAGGAGCAGTATTTGCTACACCCTTCCATGATGGAGACATAGGCTGAAGCGGAGTCCACCCGTGGCTGGGGCAGGTGATCAAATTTCTCCACCTCGGGAAAGGTAACGTCGACAACCGGCAGTTTCCGCACCGGCGTGTTATGTGTCTTCAGCATCTCCGGCAGACGGTGAATCGTTTGCGGGCCAAAAATCAGGTCAACGGTTTTGGAACGCTCCCTGATCGCCTCACCCTCGAGGCTGGCGACACAGCCCCCCACACCAATGACCAGATCCGGATTGGCATCCTTCAGCGCCTGCCAGCGGCCCAGTTGGTGAAATACCTTCTCCTGGGCCTTTTCCCGTATGGAACAGGTATTGAGCAGCAGCACGTCTGCGTCCGCCTCGTTGTCCACCAGTTCGTAACCCTCGGACTCACGCAGGACATCGTGCATGCGCGCGGAGTCGTACTCATTCATCTGACAACCATGTGTCTTTACAAAGAGTTTTTTGCCTTTACGTGTACTCATTGTCACCCGGTGGATCTAACAGGCGGCGCATTATAGGCCCAAAAACGCCAAAAAAGACCATTTACCGCCTTGAAACCCGGGAAAATGCCCTTATAAACTGCATCCGTGGTGATCCAGTGGACCCTCGGTGTGCCCAACTTTCAACACGCAGGCGACAACCTTCAGCTAAAATCACAAACACCGTTCGCAGCAGAACCGCAAAACCACCAAAACCGGTAATTTTAGAGTAATCAATGAGCGATAAAGACCAGGCAAAAAGTATTTTTAGAGTCTTGTTCCACAACCAGGGACAGGTTTACGAAGTTTATGCCCACAACATCTATCAAAGTGAGCTATACGGTTTTGTGGAAATTGAAGACTACACCTTCGGTAACCGATCAAAAATGCTCATTGACCCCGCGGAAGACCGACTGCGCAACGAGTTTGAAGGGGTGCAGCGATCCTTTATTCCCATGCACAGCGTGGTCCGCATAGACGAAGTGGAAAAAGAAGGGGTAGCCAAAATCACCGACAGCAAGGGGGAAAAGGTCACCCCCTTTCCCCTTCCCCTCCCCAAGGATTAAGCCTAGGCATTAAGCCCAGGGGCTGAAGGTCCTAATACCCTTCGTCGATTAACGGAAAGGCGCTGAGTACACTTGCCGGATGCAGAGGTTGTTCCCGGGTCACCAAATCCGGGGTTAAATCTTCCAGCGTACCGGCACCGGCCAGGGCCATGGTGGTTTTAATTTCATGTTCCAATATCTCCAACGCCGTCACCAGGGTTTGCTCCCCTCCCGCCGCCACCGCCAGCGCCTCCAACCGCCCCATGCCCACGGCATCTGCCCCCAGACAAAGGGCCTTAACGACATCAGCGCCGCGCATAAAGCCGCCGTCCACCAGCACCGGAACGCGCCCCCCAACGGCGTCCACTACTTCCGGCAGGACATCGATACAGGCCCGGGTGTGATCCAATTGTCTGCCGCCGTGATTACTGACGTAGACCACATCCACCCCCATTTCCACACATTGCCGCGCATCTTCTTTGCAGGCCACACCCTTGATGATCAGAGGGATGGCAAATTTTTCCTTGATATGGGCCACCGTATCCCAGGTCATTCTGGCCTGGGCGATAAAATCCCCGGACCCGGCGCGTCGGCCTGACATGGGGATATAACGTTTCATAATGTCCCGTTCCCGGCGGGAATAGGTCTGTGTGTCAGCAGTGAGACAAAATCCGCTATACCCGGCGGCAATGGCGCGTTCGATGATGTTGTCCATCCACGCTTCATCCCCGGTCAGATATAGCTGATAAATACGCGGCCCGGGTACCTCTGCCGCCAGCGACTCAAAGTCCGGGTCGCAAACCGAACTTAAGATCTGCAACACGCCAAACGTCTGCACCGCCCTGGCCACCGCCGCCCCGCCGGCTTGGGCAAAGACTTGAATGCTGCCAATGGGCGGCATGACCACCGGGATGCGCAAAGGATGTCCCAGTAGCGTGGTACTTGCCTTAACGTCACTGACATCACGCAAGATACGGGGTTTAAACACCCAGGCGTCCACCCCGGCCCGGTTACGGCGTAATGCACTTTCCGTATCTGATCCTCCCACCAGATAATCCCAGTCACCCTGGTCCAGATTACCCCTGGCTTGCTTAACAATTTCCGACAAAGTTAAGAAGTCCGCCATAAATACCCCTAATCAAGTGCTCAAGAATACATGTCAGGTTAAACTAATCGCAATCAGCCAAAGAGCATCAGTTAAAGAGAGGAATCCACAATGGCGGGAATGGTCATTATTGGCGCTGGGCATGCAGCGGGGCAGGCTGCGGCCAGCCTACGACAGGAAAAATACGAAGGTCCCATAACAATTATAGGTGATGAACCCCACGTACCTTACCAGCGGCCGCCATTGTCCAAACAATACCTGTCGGGTGAACAGGACCTCAGCCGGGTTTACTTGAGGCCGGAAAAGTTCTACCAGGACAAGGACATCACCCTGCATCTTGGCGTTTCGGCCACCGCCATCGACCCCGACGCGCAAAGTGTCAGCCTGGATAACGGTGAAACCGTCAGCTATGACAAGTTGATCATCAGTACCGGCAGCCGGGCGCGCAAGCTCAATATTGAAGGTGCGGACCTCAAAGGTATTCACTATCTGCGCACCATTGCTGATGTGGACGCCATTCGCGAAGAGATGCAAGCGGGGAAAAATCTGGTCATTACCGGCGGCGGCTATATTGGCCTGGAGGTCGCATCCGTGGGTATCGAACAGGGACTGAATGTCCGTGTGCTGGAGATGGAAGAGCGCATTCTGCAACGGGTCACCACCCCGCAAATGAGTGAATACTATCACAACCTGCACACCCAGCGCGGGGTCAGCATTCATACCGGCACCGGGGTCACGGGTTTTGCCGGTGAAGACAAGGTCGAAAGCGTGGTCTGTGGCGACACCCGCTTCGACGCAGACCTGGTGGTGGTCGGCATTGGTATTATCCCGAATACCGAATTGGCTGAAGCGGCGGGCCTGACCTGTGACAACGGCATTGTGGTTGACGATCACTGCCGTACCTCGGACCCGAATATATATGCCGCCGGGGACTGCACCAACCACCCCAATCCGCTGCTCAACCGGCGCCTGCGTTTAGAATCGGTGCCCAACGCCATGGAACAAGCCCGGGTATGTGCCAGCAACATGCTTGGGGGTGACAAAGTTTATGCCTCCATCCCCTGGTTCTGGTCCGACCAGTACGAACTGAAACTGCAAATGGTGGGTTTTTCCGCTGACGGTGACGAACAGATCCTGCGCGGCAATATGGCTGAAAATCAATTTGCCGTATTTTATCTGAAGGACGGTGCGGTGGTTGCAGCAGATGCGGTCAACAGCCCCAAGGAGTTTATGATCTGCAAACAACTGGTGGGTAAGACCGTGGACAAAACCCTGCTGGCTGACCCGGATGCCGATCTGAAAGTGCTGATGGCGCGGTAATTGTCCCCGATGGTTTTAGAAGTTGCCATCCTGGACGTGATTGCCGGCCAACAGTCTGCCTTCGAGGCGGACTTTGCCCGGGCACAGAAAATTATTGCCGGCATGCCGGGTTATATCGATCACCAGTTGCAGCGATGTGTGGAAAAATCTTCCCGCTACACCCTCCTGGTGCGCTGGCGGACCCTTGAGGACCACACCAAGGGTTTTCGCGGCTCACCACAATATCAAGAGTGGAAAGCCCTGCTACATCACTACTACAACCCCTTTCCGGAGGTTGAACACTATCGTCCGGTGTTACCTTAAGAGGGGCACCACCTTAACAAGGGCCTGCCGCAAAGCACACGCCTAGGGCTGGCGCACAAAGCGATGGGATCCCGGCATCGCGGCATCACCATATCGATAGGGCTGCCAATGTAAGGTGCTGGGTGAAAGATCACCGCTGTCCAAATCATAGACGGATACCGCAATGCGCACCTCCTGCCACGCCCCTCCGGCACGCTCATCAACAAAACTGAGGGGTACCGCCAGTTCAGCACGATAACCGGTATCGGTTTTTAGTACACTGCGTTTAAGGACCGCATTGGTATCCGCCAAAAATCCTAACAGTTTGTCTTCCGCCGCAGGGCCCGGGGTTAACATGGTCATCACAATTTTGGCCATATCTCCGCCCAGAACCGCCTCACCAATGCCCATGCTGCGCTCCCGCTCAGCTTCACCCCGGGGATCAACGGTCAACACAATGTTGTCCTGGACCCGGGGCATTTTAGTGGGGTCGTGGCGCACATCGTCATCCACCACATCAACAGCAATGTATAAGAAGCTGGCATCCGCCATAACATCAAAGGTAAAAGACAAATCCTCGGGATCAAACTCCCTGGATAAAATGTCACCCTGGCGGTCAACGCTGAATCTCAAGGCCGGCCAGTCCGTTAAATCACCGTCGATCGTCAGGGCGGTGGTCACCGGCCGGATGGTATGCCGGGTCAGCGGCAGGACGGGCATGCGGTGAACAAATTGCACCGGGCGCTCACCAATGGTTGTGGTCACGGTCCAATCGATGGCAGCCGGACTAAGGTCCCGATAGGACACCGGTTCCGGCACCGACAGGGTCAGAGGTAATTCAACCCTTTCCCCCGGGGCCACGGTGAGGGGCATCAACCCGGAAATACTGAAGTCGCTGGTGCGTGATATACCCGGTGACAAAGTCATTGGGCTGTCTCCGGGATTGCTGATCTGCACAACCTGTCGCCCACCGGCAAACTGCTCTGTTGACGCCAGCGTTACCGGCACCTTAAGACCCGAGCTGATATCCCCCAAACTCGCCCGCAGGGTATTGCCGGAAACGTCGTCAGGCAATATGCCGTCCAGCACCAGATTGGCCACCTGAGGCCCCTCCTCACTCATGGTCACCCAGGCCACCTGGTCAAATTCCCCGTAGGCCGCTCCGCGCAGGCCGCTGCCGCCGCCGGTGGTAGCCAGGGTGATAAATTTCCGGTCATTACGCTGCACCAGGTTGTACTGATGATAGTGACCGGCAAACACCGTGTAGTTCCGCCGGCCCAGCAGTTCTTCAACCCGCAGCCAGTCTTCATCAATCTCCGGTGTATCCCAAAGCGGTTGGTGGAGCAGCACAATGGTCCACCGCGGTGAGGGATGCTGGGTCAAAACCTGGGCAATAAAGTGCATCTGTTCACTTTGTTTCCAGGGACCAGGGACCGGAATATCCGGTGAGCCCACCATGCCGAACAACTCGGAGTTTAATACGACAAACAACACGTCCTTGTACAAAAAGTGATAATAAGAGGGGCCAAACCGTTGCGCCCAGGTATTGGCCATCACCTCGTTGTTCATATCGTGGTTACCCGGGGTATAGAAAAAAGGGGCATCCAATTGATCAACAAAGGACTCAATCTCGTTCCATTCCCGGTCGAGTTGGGCCTGATTGTCCGTATACCCCTCAATAAGGTCACCCACGCTGACCACAAAGGCCGGTTCCAACAGGTTAATTTTGGGCATGGCCCCCGCAAATACCCCCGGACGCGCCGCTCCGGTCCGGTCGCTGACAATCGCAAAATGAAAGCGTTCAGGGTCATCCTGTACCGGCACATCGGTCCAGGGTTGCGCATCCTCGGTAGGTGGCAGAATCAGTTCAGCCGTTGAGTTGTCACCGGACGGTGGCTGGCAGGCAGCAAGAAGAAGCAGAGCCGGGATCAGCAGGGGGGTTGCAAGAACCTTCATGAGCGCACTCCTCTTAAAGCGCGCAGTGTACGCCTGCTTATCAGAAGTGCAATAGGTAACAGCGATTTTGTCAGCACATACCCAACTCAAACCCGCACCTTATCCGGACTGGTTAGGTCACTTATCCGGTGACCACCAGAGCGCCGCGATCCGTGACAATCAAAGTATGCTCATACTGGGCAACCAGTTGCCCCACCGGCACCGTAAGTGTCCAGCCGTCATCTTCCTCCTGTACCCATTGGGTCCCCGTACAAAAAAACGGTTCAATGGTCAGCACCATGCCCCGTTCCAGCAGCCGCTCTTCGTGTGGATTGTCATAAGGCGTGTAAGACGGTTCTTCGTGGATGGACGCACCCACACCATGGCTGCCGAGGTTTCTGATTATGCGATAACCCTCCCGGTCCGCCACCCGCTGCACTGCCTGACCAATCACGTTCAGGCAACGCCCGGAACGGACTTTTTTGATGGCCCCACGGACCGCCTCCTGGACGCTACGGCAAATTCTATGCTGTTCGGGATCACCCTCTCCGACAACAAAAGATTCACCCATGTCCGCAACATAACCCTGCACATTGGCGGAGACGTCGATATTGACCATATCACCCTCCGCCAGCACGCGCTGGGACGGAATACCATGGGCCGCCTGGTGATTGACCGAGATACACGTGGTACCGGGAAAGTCGTAGTACAGACGCGGCGCCGAAACAGCGCCATGCCTGGACAGCACTTCCGCCCCAATTTCATCCAGGGCTTGTGTGGTAATACCCGGTTCAGCCGCTGCCACCATGGTGGAAAATGCCTCGCGGACAACCTTGCCGGCCCGCTGCATACCTACTACCTGCTCTTGTGTTCTTGCGTTCATCCGCCAAGCTTAAATCAGGGTACCGAACAGGCCAATACCCTGGAGATCTGGCAATAGGGACGCTGACTTTCCTCACGCCACCGGCTGAAGGCATCCTGCACCGCAAGCAGCGCCTTTTTGCTGGTTGGCGCTTTATCAACCACCCCAAGCTGTACCAGGGCTTTAACCACATCTTCTGACAGCATCGGCGTGTCCCGGCCGATAAAACGCAGGAAGTAACGTCCTGTCTGTCCCCCAAGCCGGTCACCATGTTTTTGTAAGTGGGCCCATAACTCCACGAAGTCCTGTTCCGGCCACTGCTGCAAAAACGCCCCATAACCGCCAAATTCCTCCCGCACATCCAGCACATATTGAGCGTTGCGGCGCACGCTCAGAATCTTCTTGCCGTGCCGGACAATATCCGTATTTTCCTGCAACTGCTCCAGTTCCTCATCAGACAGCATGGCGCAGCGGGTCACGTCAAAATTGTGGAACGCTGCTTCAAACCCCGGCCACTTATTTTCGATAATTTTCCACACAAAACCCGAACGAAAAACACATTTGGTCATCTCCGCCAGAATGTCGCTGTCCTGCAACCTACCCAGGCGGGCGGCACTTTTTGCACTGTGTTTAGGGTCCGGAAGTAAGGCTTCCAGGGCCTGTGCACCCCCCTTGCGGGCGGCAGCCTGCCGGAAGATGCTGTCGAATGTGTTCACTAACTTGCTCCTGTGCTGTCAAAATAGGGCCCTGAGGTTGATAGAGGCTGATATGACCGAAGTTAAAGACCCAACCCGGTCCACCCTGGACCCCCGGCTGAAATCGATGTTAGACATCCACGAAGCAGAGCACAAAAATTTTGTCTACTGCGCCTTGTGTTCCAACGTCATCAGCCGCACCGAGTTCAAAATATCGGTCAACGGCAGCCACGATCACCACTGCACCAATCCCCACAACATCCAGTTTCACCTGGGTTGTTTTGCCCAGTCTCCAGGCTGTGATATTTCCGGCAGTCCCCAGGCCGCAGACTCCTGGTTTATGGGTTACGTATGGCAACTCGCCAGTTGTGCCCAGTGCCACAACCACTTAGGCTGGTATTTTTCACGGGACCACGACACATTTTATGGTCTTATTTTAGGCCGGATTCAAGAAGACAATTAACCCCGGACAATGGCGTCACATGCCCTCAATAGGCCAGACATAAGCCAGACATAAGCCAGACAAGCGTAGAAAGACAACCAATGACTCACAACCTGCCGCTGACCACGATCGAAATTAGCAAGGAGTATCTGCACTTTGCCGCGGCCCACTTTACCCTGTTCAGTGCCACCGAGCGCGAACACCTCCACGGACATAATTTTCAGGTGACCCTGGACGTGCAGGCACCGGTGGGAACAGACGGTCTGACGTTTGACTACAACATCTTAAAAACCGCGGTTAAGGCCATTTGCGACAACCTGGATGAGCAGGTCTTAATGCCCGAACTGTCCCCCTATCTGAGCATCGAACGGGACAATCACTACACCTATGTCCTATTTGCTGACGAGCGCATCCCGTTTTTGCCCCGGGACCTGACCCTGTTGCCGGTGCGCAACATTACCGTGGAAGAACTATCACACTACCTGCTGCACACCCTGCGCCAGCGCCCCGAGATAGCGCGGCTGGATATTCGCGAAATCACCCTGCGCTGTTCTTCCGGTGAAGGGCAATGGGCTACCGCGTATTGGTCTTGTCAGCACCCCAGCGAGGATCTCAGCCAACCCACCCCGGAGACCAAATTATGAAGTGTCTTATCATCACCGGTGCCAGCGCCGGTATTGGGCTGCACACCGCGGAAGTGTTTGCCAAGGCAGGCTACCAGGTGATCAACCTTTCCCGGCGGCGCTGCCCCCTGGACAATGTCACGCACATTAACTGCGATCTTGCCGAACCGGGGTTTATCGAACACATCAGCCCGCAAATATCCAACACCTTGCAAAATGCAGAGCAGATTGTGCTGGTACACAACGCCGCGCGCATGGCCAACGACAGTGCCGTGGAAACCCCCAGCAACGACTTTAGAAACGTGCTGGAAGTCAATGTGGTGGCCCCCAATACCCTGAACTACTTTGTGATCCCATTTATGAACCCGGGATCCAGTATTCTGTACGTGGGTTCTACCCTCGCGGAAAAAGCCGTACCGGGCTCATTCAGCTATGTCACCAGCAAACATGCCATGCTGGGGATGATGCGCGCCACCTGTCAGGATCTGGCCGGCCGGGGTATCCACACCGCCTGTATTTGTCCCGGTTTTACGGATACAGAAATGCTGCGTGCCCATGTCCCGGCAGAGGCCATGGAACAGGTCCAGGCCATGAGCGCCTACAATCGCCTGGTACACCCCGACGAAATTGCTCAAACGCTGCTGTGGGCAGCCACCAGTCCGGTCATCAACGGCACCGTAATGCACGCCAATCTGGGTCAGGTTGAGCGCTAGGCCTAGTCCTGGGCGTGCAGATCGGCGTTGAGACCCCCCCAATCCGTACCGCCGGCGCTGACCACTTCAACCTTGCCGCTTTGACTGTTGCGACGGAACAATAAACCCGGCTGACCGGAAAGCACCCTGGCAGCCACTACTTGTCCATCCGGAGTAAGCACCTTGGTGCCTGCGGTCACATATAGACCCGCTTCGACAATACAATCGTCACCCAGGGAAATGCCAATGCCGCCGTTGGCCCCCAACAGGCTGCGCTCGCCAATAGCATTCACCTGTTTACCACCCCCGGACAGGGTCCCCATGATTGACGATCCGGCACCAACGTCACTGTCCTTACCCACCACAACGCCGGGGGTGACCCGGCCCTCAATCATCGCCGGCCCCAGGGAGCCGGCGTTAAAATTGACAAATCCTTCGTGCATAACCGTGGTCCCCGGCGCCAGGTGGGCGCCCAGACGAACCCGGTCTGCATCACCGATACGCACCTGCTCCGGCACCACATAGTCCACCATGCGGGGCAATTTATCGATGGCATATACAATCAGGTGATCCTCAGCCTGGGCCAGGCAGCGGCGCAAATCCGTCACCCGCTGCGGCAGTACCGGCCCCGCGGAGGTCCAGGCGACGTTGTGCAAACAACCAAACAAGCCCTCCAGATTAAGCTGATTAGGCTGCACCCGGCCTTCGGACAACAGGTGCAGACGCAAGTAAGCGTCTTCAGCAGTTTCCGGCGCCTGCCGCGGATCGGTTTCCACCTCAACAAAATCATCAACAATCAGACCGTGCTTTTTCGCCGGGCAGCCCCGCGGGGCAGCTTCCCCGTCGCCTGGTGCGGGCATGCTCAACCCCGGGGCGTACCATACATCCAGGGTCGTGCCGCTATCCGCATCCCGATAGCGATGTCCAACTCTTTTAACCATATGCGGGTTCTCCCTCAGGCTGCTCGACCCTCAAGGTGATCGTCGGTTGCTTCCTCGGTACCGTGTAATCCCAGATAGGGCCGCAGGTAACGCAGGGCTAAATATGCCGGGCCGGTATCGGCTGCAGCCACCACCAGCTTAAACACATATCCGGAAAGGATAAATACAATCAATTGTGGCCACAACGCTTCACCTTCGTTAATCGGCAGAGCACTGGCATAGAAGTGGGTAATCAGAATAACCGCTGTGGTATCCACAATCTGGCTGACCATGGTTGAGGCGTTGTTGCGCAACCAGAAATGCCGGCCGGCGGTAAGCCTTTTCCAGAAGTGGAATAAGCGCACATCGCAAAACTGTGCGGCCAGATAGGCCAGCATGGATGCCGCCACCGCACCAAAGGCCAGTTCCCGGATCTCATAGAATACCGGCATGCGCCCAGCTTCATCCAGGGCCGGTTTGCCGGTTGACGGATCCAGCGTTTCGAATCCGGGTACAACCCCACCCAGCCAGAGCAGGAAGATCACCCATACATTAAGCAGAAGCCCCACCCAAACCATATCCCTGGCCTTCTTTTCGCCAAAGAGTTCGCTGATCAAATCCGTGCACAAAAAAGTTACCGGGTAGGGCAACACCCCAACCGCAACCACCATGGGGATGCGCAAGCCAAAAACGTCAAAAGACAGGTCAACAAAGCGGCTGATACCCAACACATTGAGCAACGCAAGTGTGCCGAGAAAGATACCGGATAAAACTAAAAAGACTCGTTGACGGCGTTTTTCATAATTGGGTGCAGACACAGCCGGGAAGATCCTTAACCCGATGCGGAATGCACCAGGAATTCCTCATTAACACAATTGTTCAGCTGTCCGCCGGTCAAATAGTTGAGGGCTATTTCCCCGGGTTTAAACCGCATATCGTAGACACTCTCCGGTGTATAGAAAGCTGAGTGCGGGGTGAGCAGCAGCCGGTGATCGATCCACTCTTCATCCGCCGCCCATGCCTTGATCAGGGGGTGTTCGGGATCTGCGGGTTCTTGCGGCAATACATCCAGACCCACAGCCTGCACGGTGTTGGCCCTCAGGGCATCGTACAGCGCATCCAGATCAATCACCGGTCCCCGGGCGGTGTTAACAAGAATCAACCCCGGCTTGCTGGCGTTAAGTACATCCGCGTTGATCAGCTTGTCAGTTTCCGCGGACAGCGGCGTATGCAGCGTGACCACGTCGGCCTGGGCGAACAACTCCGCCAGGGTATGGACCCGCCGTATGCCGATACTCAGCTCAGCACCATTTTCCCGGTAGGGATCATACATGACCACGTCCATGCCAAAAGCCTTGGCGCGCAGGGCCGCCGCAGTACCTATCCTGCCCAGGCCAACCACCCCGCAAACACAGGACGACAAGCGCCTGCCGTAGGGATTTAGCGCCGGGCGCCACAGTCCTTTTGGATCTTTTTTCAGTTCACGGGTATGGAAGGTAATCCCCTTCATCAGGGACAACATCAGGGCCATGGCATGATCCGCCACTTCCTGGGTACCGTAGTCGGGAACGTTGCAGACCGGAATACCCAGTGCGCCCCATGCCTTAAGGTCAATATTGTCAAAGCCGACCTTAGGCGTCACAAAAATCCGGCACTGTTTCAACCTGCCGTGGTACTCTGCGGGAATGTCATTCACGCTCACCACCGCATGACAATTTGCCCACTGAGCATCTGACACTTCGCTGTAGTGTTCACAAAACTGTGCACTGTGCTCAGCCACGCTGGCTGTTTCAATTTCACGATTGTCGGGCCAGCGCATGGCAGGCCAAAGGATATTAAAACCCATGAATGTCCCCTTATGAGGATTTAAATTCTACCCGGCATGTACCGCATCGGCCAGAAGGGTTAGGCTCTGGCGCAGGTGTTCTTCGGGAATACCCGCCAAGCGTAACCGGGTGGCGATCATATGCGTCATGCCCAATGTTTCCTGATACTGTTGAATCTGCTCAAGGACCTGATTCGGTTCACCAATGATTGCCCAATCATCCACCCCCTCCCCTTCCTGCAGGCGGCTGTTTTCAACCCGGGATTGTAATCCCCGGCGCACCTTATCCAATACGCTGGGATCCTTGCTGACAAAGACCGTGCGCATCAATGGCACCACCCCAACGGGACTGTTACCCGAAGCCGCGCAGGCTTGGGCATGTTGTGCATAGTTGTCTTCGAGGGTGGCCAGACTTTCCATGGGTGAACACAAATACGGCAAACCAAGACGCCCGGCTTGGGCCAGCGCCTTGGGCCCAAAGGCGGCTACCCACAACGGCGGATGAGGTTGCTGGTACGGGCGCGGATGGACCTGAACCGCGTGGTCCGTGTCCCCATCCAGGGAGACCGGCTCACCGGCCCAGGCGGCCCGCATAACTTCCAGGGACCAGGCAAAAATTCTGCGCTTTTCTTTGGGTGGGACGTGAAAAGCCCGTAACATCTCCGGCGCATAACCCCTGCCAATCCCGAGGATAACCCGCCCGGCACTTAACTGATCCAGAACCGCCACCTGCTCAGCAGCCTGCAACGGATTACGCAGGGTCAACAGATAGCTGGTGGTGGCCAATTTTATCTTATCCGTCGCCCCTGCCACGCTGGCCAAAAGCGTAAGCGGGTCCGGCAAGGCATTTTCGCCGAAGTGATTCTCCGGCAGCCAGATGGATCCATAACCACAATCCTGGGCAAACCGGGCCTGGGCACACAAGCTGCTTGCGCTTAAATCCGCGAAGTTCCAGGGGGTAAGGCCCAACTCCAGGGGCGGTAAGGCTGACAAGAATACGATCCTTATTAACGCGACAGTACAGTATGCCAATTTTCTTCGACCTGTCGACCGCCCTTGAGCGGCATGCTGCGGGCACATCCGGCAATCTTGGCTATGCTAAGCTAATGGTACAGGTAGATTTGGTCAGCGAGCTGTCCATTACCCCCCGTATAAACCTGCTGCTGAAGCATCTTCATACGCTGGGTATCGACGTTCGTGTATGCAAAAACCTGGCCGACGTCAGAACCGAGCGGGTGATCCTGCTGCCAAAACGCAAATACTCCACCTGGATAGACGCTGCTGACCACCCGGCGGATGTGGAACGTATTGCTCTGTATCTGCACAATCATTCCGAAAAGGTGACGGCACAACACCATTACGACCTGGCAAGCTGGCCAAGCCGCTCCATCGACTACCGCCTGGTGGAATTAAGTGGACACTTACAACGCCCCGCTCACTCACGCTCTAACCAGGAACAACAGGGAATACCCAAGCGCCGGATGGATCTGCGTGGTGTGGCCATTGCAGGGGTCTTTCTGGGACTGCTGGCACTCCTGTTCCTGGCAGAGGCACCCAGCCCGTCAAAGGCTGATCCGGCCCCGGACCCGGATGCACAATTAGGCAGCCAGACTGACCCGGTCCCGGCGGGCGCTCACAACAGATCCGCCCACCCCACGTCCCCGGGCGAGGCGCGGGTTGAGGCAGAAATCGAGGTACAACCCAGAACACACAACGAGATGCCGAACAATGCACAGAA
>JANQMF010000017.1 GCA_028280225.1 Pseudomonadales bacterium
AATTGCCCACGCCCTGGTTGGACCGGGTCACCGCCACGGGCCTACATGGCAGGCAACCGCCCAACGCCTTGGCGCGCGGGTGGAAGCCACTTCCCGAACCGCACACATGCCCCAGCCCAAATGGCGGTTGTGCTGTACCCGGTGCCGGCGCACCGTGGCCCAACGGCACCAGCGGCGCCTGGATTTGAACCTTCACCGCTGTGCCTGGTGTGGTGTCGACGCCGGGATTCTGGAGTGGCGCCGCAATGCCCCCGTAAGTTGATTACGCCCGGGGTAATTGGCGCCGCGCGCCCCAATCCCTATGCTGAGGTTGAATGACACCACAAAGGACAAGCCCATGCTTTTATGGTCGGGGACCCTCTCCCCGTTCAGCGCCAAAATTCGTATTTATCTGCACGAACGCCAGCTTCCCCACACACGCAAGGAAATTCCCTGGAGCAGGCAAAGTCTGTGGGGGCCAAAACCCGCAGAATTTCTGCAGGCCAGCCCTCGTGGCGAAGTGCCTGCCCTGGTAGACGGCGACTTATCAATATTTGATTCGACGCTGATCTGGGAATATCTGGAAGACCGGTACCCGGACAATCCCCTTGCACCCACAGATCCTGCAGGCAAGGCGCGTTGCCGCATGTGGGAAGAACTGGCTGACCATGCCATGGCTAAACACCTGACGATACTGATACGGGATGTGTTCCTGAGTGAAGCTGATACCCTGCCCCGGGAAGCCCGGGACAGCATGGCTTACCTGCAGGAGTATTATCAGGTTTTGGAAAGCGCCCTGGCCACCCAGGACTATTTAACCGAACACTTCAGCATTGCCGACATTGCCACCTATGTTTGTCTGCTGTTTTGTCAGACGCTGGGGGCGGCCATCCCACAGGAGCTGACCGCGTTAACCACCTGGTTTGAACGGGTGGGACTACGTCCCGCGGTTGCCCAAGAAGTGGCCCAGATCACCACCAGCGCCGCTGCCGCCTAAGCCCCGACCAGCTTGGCTTTAAAGCGGCGCATCCCGGCAAGCCAACGATCATAATCATTGGCCTTGCGCTGAAAATAGGTGGCTACCTCCGGATGGGGCAAAACCAGAAAACGTTCCGCAAAAATAGCCTCTATACAGGCGTCAGCGACAAATTCAGGTTCCAAAATACCGTCTCCGGCCGCCTGGCCTGAACTTGTTCTTTCACCTTTGCCCCGGTTCGGTCCCAGGATATTGGTCCTCACCGCCTGGGGACACAGGACAGAAACACCAATACCCTGATCCGCATAATTGATACTGAGCCACTCGGCAAAAGCCACCGCAGCATGTTTGGATACTGCATAGGGCCCGGAGTCCATCTGGGTTAACAAGCCCGCGGCAGAAGCGGTATTCAGCAGGTAACCGCCACCCCGTTTGACCATGCCCGGGATAACCGCCCGGGCCGCCGCCAGATGAGACCAGGTGTGAACGTTCATCATTTTTGCCCAGGTGGATGTATCTAAATCCAGTCCGCCAGCCACTCCATAACCGGCGTTGGAAACAAAAATATCAATGCGTCCCTGGGCTTGTTCAACATCCGCCACCAAGGTTTCAATGGCGCTCTCATCACCCACATCCAGCGCGGCAGAACTTGCCCCGGGGCCGATCATGGCCGCGGTGGCCTCAGCCTCCTCGCCATTCAGGTCCGTACACACCACCATGGCCGCTCCCCGCTGGGCAAAACCCTGCGCCAAAGCCCGCCCAATGCCGGAACCCGCACCGGTAATTACCGCAACTTTATCTTTGATCTCCATAATTACCTCAATTTCCGCCAATCACTCAGCAGACTACCTTAACACTAATGACACAGGGTAATGATCCGACGCGGTTCGCCCCATCTTGCCGCTGTGTATGGTGGGGCTGAAGGGATCCAGCAGGTTGCGGGCATTGGGACACAGCAAAATACGGTCAAATCTTGCACCGCGTTTGGGCCAGTAGGTGGACGGGTTTTGTCCGCGCCGGCGCAATAGTTCACCCTGGGGGTCGGTCAGCGCCAACTCGGCGAAGGGAGCAAAAACATCACTGTGGGGCCGGTCGTTAAAATCACCCAGCAGCACAATCATGGTCTCGGGGGAAGCGGCTTTGAAACGTTTGACAATGTTCACCACCCCACCGACCTCCGCCCGCCGAATCTCCTCCGCGTTGTATTGCGTAATCTGCGCAGAGTGACTGGTCTGGGATTTAAGATGCAGGACAAACAGCGCCAGTTCAGGTCCCCCCGGCATCCGGCAGGTCGCCCGCAGCAGATCCCGCTGCAGTTTCACCCCCGGCAGAGGTAAAGGCTCTGCGGCATGACTGGTCAATTGCACCGGGAAACGGCTCAACACCGCCAGATGAATAGAACGATCACTGTTGCCCGGCAGACACCCCAGGTGGGCATACGGTTCAGCGAGCCCGGCATTAAAAGCATCCAGGGTAGCCGGCGATCCCACCTCCTGCAGGGCCAGCACATCCGCGTTGACGTGAGCCACCATGCGCAGCAGCGGTCGCAGTTCCTGCTTGGGTTTGTCCGGATGGTGTTCACCTTCCCCATGCAAAAACAGGTTTTTAACATTATAGGTAGCAATTCTAATAATACGTGGACCCCATTCCACCACCCGTATAGGTACTTAAAGGATTAATGTGATTTAATCAAAAAAAGCGAATACGGTTTACCACTTGAGGGAAAATTTATGTCCGAACTAGACAGCGACTTGTTTGAGCTTTCGATGTCCGAAGAAGCCCAGCCACTTATGGCGGCGGTACAAAAACACATTGCGGAAAACGTTGAACCCATCCAAGAGGAATTTGTTGCCTTACATGCGGAAAAAGAAGATCGCTGGTCCTGGCACCCGCGTCAACTGGAACTGCTGGACGGCGCCAAAGCCAAGGCAAAAGCATCCGGTCTGTGGAACTTTTTTCTCCCCGATGCTGAAACCGGTGAAGGCTTAGCCAACTTGGATTATGCCTATATTGCCGCTGAACTGGGTAAGTACCCGCTGGCCTCGGAAACGCTGAACTGTAGCGCACCGGATACCGGCAATATGGAGGTGCTGGAACGGGTGGGCACGCCGGAGCAGAAAGAACGTTGGCTCAAGCCCCTGCTCAACGGCGAAATTCGTTCCGCCTATGCCATGACCGAGCCCGGCCTGCCCTCCTCCGATGCAAAAAATATCAGCACCAGCGCGGTTCTGGATGGTGACGAATGGGTGATAAACGGGGAGAAGTATTATATTTCCGGAGCCGGTGACCCGCGCTGCAAAATCATGATCACCATGGTCAAAACCGACCCCACCGCCCCCGCCAGCAAACAGCAATCCCAAATCCTGGTGCCCATCGATACCCCCGGGGTGGAGATCCTGGGTGGTATGGAGGTTTTTGGCGAAGATCACGCACCCCGGGGTCATATGCACATTAAATTCAACAATGTGCGCGTGCCCAAGGATAATATCCTGCTGGGGGTGGGACGGGGCTTTGAAATTTCTCAGGTGCGCCTGGGCCCGGGACGCATTCACCATTGCATGCGCTCGATCGGCAAGGCGGAAAAAGCTCTGGAACTGATGGTCAAACGGGCCGGCACGCGGGTCGCCTTCGGTAAACCCATTGCCAAGCTGGGTAAAAATATTGAGGTAATCTCCCGGGCCCGCCTGGACATTAACGCCATGCGCCTGGCGGTGCTGCAGGCTGCCAAAGCCATGGACGTGCTGGGGAACAAAGAAGCCCGGGTTTATGTCTCCGGTGTTAAAGCCATGGTGCCCGAGAAAGTCTGTGACATCATCGACGCTGCCATCCAAATGCACGGCGCCACCGGTGTGTCTCAATGGACCCCCCTGGCGGGTTTATATACCGATATGCGTCATCTGAGATTTGCTGACGGGCCCGACGAAGTGCACCACATGGTGGTGGGCCGCGCGGAGTTGCAAAAGTACGATCTGTGGTAGCCGGGACCTAAATATCCGGGTTCGAAAAATTATGGCCTTATTGTGCCCGCGCATAGTCTCGGTAAAGGCGTACAGCTCCCCGTGGCCTAACGGTTGGGCTCGGCGTCAGCATCCTGTGCGGCTAACAAAGCGGCAAATGCTTCCGTCCGCGCCTGCTGCGCGTGGGCGGCGATGGCCGCACGCCGGGACTCATCCACCCCCAGGCGGCCCAGGATCTCATCATTGGCTTCCCCAAGTTCCGGAGGATCACCCTTAACCGAGCCGGGGGTTTTATCCATGTTGACCAGATTTCCCACAGTCTTGCAGGACCCAACGCCGGGAATATTGATATGCGTAAAATAGGCGTTGGCCGCGGCTTGAGGGTCGTCCAGCACCTCATCCCACGAGCGCAGGCGTTCCCAGATAATTTCCGGTTGAGTGCCTAAAAAGTCATCCCAAACCGCTGCCGTCTTGGCCGCAAACGCCCGGCGCAAGGTGCCGCGGATTTCTTCAGAGTCCGCTTCTGTTAAACCCTCCCCCAGCCTCTGGCCCGGTGTCTGCAGGCGCGGATCAACCGCCAGTTCAGGAATGCCGGCAAAGGCACAAAGGGCATCCCACGCCCCTTGTTCCATGGTTTGGGCCAGCATAATGGCACCACCCTCCCGGGTTGGATAGATGCCGTAGGGACCTTTGATATTGGGGTGATGGCTGCCATCACGAAGCAGATCAGCCCCGGTGGCCGCCACGTGGGTGAGTTCCCACTGCTGCAACCACAACTGAGTGCCCAGGGCGCTGGTCTGCACCCGCTGCCCTGCTGCCCCCCGCGCCCGGGCCAGCAACGCGGTCATCACCCCCAGGCAAAGCTGCATGGCGCCCGCGGTGTCGCCGATAATCGCCCCCGGCAAACACGGTGCCTGGTCGGCGGAGCCGGTCATCAGGGCTAATCCACCCCTGGCCACGGCAGCACCGTCCAGCATGGCTTTGTCAGCATCTTCACCCAGCGGACCAAAACCGTTGACCGAGGCATAAATTAAATCAGGGTAACGTCGATGGAGGGTGGCATAGTCCAACCCCAGACGGCACAGCGCCTTATCCCGATAGTTGGTTAGAAATACATCCGCCCGGGCAAGGATGCGGTGCAGGGCATCGCGCCCATCCGCCGTATTCACGTCCATGCAGACCGAACGTTTGCCCCGGTTTACCGCGGCAAATTGTGGGCCCATGGCCCCTTCAGGGGCAGGGTTATCCCGGCCCCGGCCGTAGCGGCTCGGGTCACCCAGGGGCGGTTCCACCTTGATCCCCTGCGCACCCATGTCGCACAGATAAAGGGCCGCTGCCGGACCCTGAACCGCCAGCGCCATCTCTACCACCAGCATTCCCGAAAGTGGTTCTATCCCTGCCGGATCACCCGCCAAATCTCCTTCCAAATCCAGCTGCTTGGACATGCGCTCCCCTTGCGGCAAAGACGAGGCTTAAATTTAGCGGTTAAGTGCCCGGCACGCCAGCCCGTTCCGGGTTTAGCACCACTCAGGGGCTGGGGGCATTAATACTGGCAAGAAATTCTTCCCCCGTCAGCCGCGGGTGATCTCCGGCAAAGTTGTATCCCGAAGGCTTTTCGTCGACATAAATTTCGCCGGCCAAGCCAAACTGTTCACTGTTGTCAAAGGTACCTGTGGCCATCATGTACATGCCGGGTTCCTTGAGGTGGTAAAAAAGACTGGTACCACACTCTGTACAGAACCCGCGCTCAGCCCATTCCGAGGATGCAAAACGCTTAATATGCGCTTCTCCCTCAAAAGTAATGTTCTGCACCGTTGCCGCCAGCATCGGCCCGCCGGTCCAACCCCGGCACATGGAACAATGACAGGCATGGACATGGGCATCCACGCTTTCAGCCGCAAATTTAACCGCACCACATAAACACTTTCCTGTTGCACTCATTCGAAAGCCTCCTTTGTTCAGGTTGGAAAAGTCAGGCTGGTAATTGGTCAGTTCTACATTGTTTGACGATCCAGGCTGCCAAATAGTGACATTGCCCCGCCAGGTTGTCACGTTGCCGCAACCTGCATCCGGCACCTCAACTGACACCCTATTGTCAGGAGCAGCGGCTCAGGGCCAGGAACCCAATACCCCTGACAGGGTCCAATCCGTCTGAGCTAACAACAAGACCCAAGCACAGTACGTCCAGGGTTGGAGACACTTCATGAGCCGGAAAGGCCGGGAACAAATAGATTCCACACGCAAAAAAACCCGCATTCTCATCCTGGGTGGCGGTTTTGCCGGTGTTTTTGCCGCCAAAGCCTTGCTCAAGCAGGCCAGGCGGAACAAAGATCTGAATATTGAAATTGAACTGGTCAGCGAGCGGAACTACTTTGTATTTCAACCCCTTCTACCGGAAGTTGCCGCAGGGACCATCAACGCCCAGGACGCTGTAACCCCCCTGCGGCTGCTCCTTAAAGGGGTTAAGGTGCGTATGGGTGAAGTACGCCACATTGATTTTGCCCAGCGCCGGGTGCAGTTGGCCCAGGGATCAAAACGTATTCCCCAGCACCGCGCTTACGACCATCTGGTTTTGGCCCTGGGCCAGCGCACTATTTTGGAAAAGTTTCCGGGATTTGCTGAACACAGCTTTTGTCTGCGGGACCTGGCCCACGCCCACGCCCTGCGCAACCACGTGCTGCAATGTCTGGAGCATGCTGACGTCACGGAAAATCCCGCGCTAAAACAAAGCCTGCTGACCTTTGTGGTGGCCGGTGCGGGATTTTCCGGCGTGGAAATAGCCGGAGAACTGCACGAGATGCTGGAACGGGCGCTACCCATGTACCCTTCAATCCAGACCCATGAAATTCGTACCTTATTGATCCAACGCGGTCATCAAATTCTGCCGGAACTACCGGAACAGCTTGGCCACTACGCCGCGCAAAAGCTCAGGGCCAGAGGCGTGGAAGTACTTTACGGGACCAGCCTGGCCCGGGCCACCGCAGAAGCGGTTTATACTCAGGACGGCCAGCGCATCAATACCCGGTGCCTGATTACCACCATCGGCAACGGGCCCACCCAGGTGGTAGAGCAACTCGGCTTGACCTTGGAGCGGGGGCGCCTTGTAACTACCCCCAGCATGCAGATCCCGGATCATCCCCGGGTATGGGCCTTGGGGGATGCCGCTTATATACCCATGGGCGAGTCCTGCGCGCCGACCACCGCACAGTTCGCGGTGGCAGAAGCCAAGGTGCTGGCCGCCAACCTGCTGGAACAAATCCGCACCGGCAACTGTGCCGGGGCATTTGCTTACACCCCACGGGGGGCCATGGCTTCCATTGGCGATTACCGGGCGGTGGCGGACTTATCCGGCGTGCGCGTGTCCGGTCTGGCGGCGTGGTTGATGTGGCGTGCCTTTTATATCGGCATGCTGCCGGGGTTTTCCACCCGGCTGCGGGTTGCGCTGAACTGGTTCTTCGACTATTTCCTGCCCCGCAGTATTGTCCAGGTAAAAACCACCAGCGATTCCGCCGCCCGGGTAGTACATTATGCGGCTGGGGATGTATTATTCGCGCCCGGTCAGGTCGTAGATGGCTTTTATAGCATTATCCATGGACAACTGGAGTCCAGGGTGCCCGATGATCGGGCGGAACACGATCACTTTGTACGTATTCTCGGCCCCGGAGACCACTGGGGTGAACGGAGTCTGGTGGAGGGTACACAAACGGTGGGCTGGTTAACCGCCCTGGAAGATTGTGAGGTGCTGGTGCTTAAGCGGAACGACTTTGCCAGACTGCGCCAGGGGGTACCGCAACTGCGGGCGTATTTGGATCATCTGCCGGAAAAAAAATATCCACCCGCGCTGCGCCACACACCGGGTGAACAAGCAGAAACTTAAGGTAGCAGGGGAACTAGAATGAGCAAGATCGAATCGACCACCACCTTGGTCACCCAAAAAAGGGGGGTGGAGGTAATTCAAGATCCGCTGCTCAACAAAGGCACCGCGTTCAGTCACGATGAGCGCACCGAACTGGAATTACACGGCCTGCTGCCACCCCATATCAGCACTCCGGAACAACAGATCAAACGCGCTTACAGCGCAATTATGGCTGAAGAAGAACCCCTGGACCGCTATGTGGCCCTGCTTGCCCTGCAGGACCGCAACGAACACCTGTTCTACAAGGTGCTTATGGAAAATATGGCCACCCTGATGCCCATCGTTTATACGCCCACCGTTGGCCTGGCGTGCCAGAATTTCAGCCATGTCTTTCAGCGCGCCCGCGGGCTTTGGCTAAATCCCGGTATGCGCGGGCAAATGCACAACATTCTGCGCAGTGCCGCCGGTCACCGGGATATTCGCCTGATTGTGGCCACCGACAACGAATCGATTCTGGGTATTGGTGACCAGGGTGCCGGCGGCATGGCTATTTCCGTGGGTAAGCTTGCATTATATGTTGCCGGCGCGGGGATCAACCCGGGCGCCACCTTACCTATTTCGTTGGATGTGGGCACCAACAATCAAGCCCTGTTGGACGACGATCTTTATCTGGGCTGGCGCCAGCCCCGGCTGAGTGGTGAAGCGTACAACAGCTTTATCGACGAATTTGTCAGTGCCGTGCGGGAAGTGTGTCCCCATGCCTTGTTACAGTGGGAAGACTTCCGTAAAGACAATGCTCTTTCCATTCTCGAACGGCATAGAGACGAAACCCTGTCGTTTAACGACGACATTCAAGGTACCGGTGCGGTGGCCCTGGCCGGCCTTTTTTCCGCACTGCGCATCTCTGCGACTCAGTTGGGGGAACATCGCATTGTCATTCACGGTGCCGGCGCGGCGGGGATGGGTATTGCCAATCAGGTGCGTGCCGCCATGGGCAGCCAAAACCTGACGCAAGAGGATATCCGCGCCCGGGTCGCAATACTGGACAGCAGCGGTCTGCTGGTGGATGACAAAAATTTCCGGGACGCGTACAAGGCGGACCTGGCCTGGCCCAAGGCGCTGGCGGCATCGTTTAACCTGGATGACCCGGATGCCCGCCAGTTGGAGGATGTGGTGGACAAGTACAAACCCACAATTCTGATTGGCACTTCGGGACAACCCGGCGCTTTTACCGAAACCATGGCCAAAAGCATGTGTGACTACTGTGAACACCCCATTATCCTGCCATTTTCCAATCCAACCGATTATTCCGAAGCAACCCCCGCGGATCTGATTCGTTGGACCCAGGGAAAGGCCCTTGTCGCAACCGGCAGCCCCTTTGCACCCGTGGACTACAACGGCAAAACCTATCGCATTGGGCAGGGTAACAATGTATTTATCTTCCCCGGCCTGGGCTTGGGGGCCCTGCTGGCCAATAGTACCGTGGTCAGCGACAGCATGGTCACCGCCGCTTCCGAAGCCTGTGCCAACGCTGTATCGGTGGAGGAACTTGACCAGGGGATGTTGTATCCAAATATCGAAAGACTGCGCGAAGTCTCAGCCCAGGTTGCCCGGGCGGTTGCCCAGCAGGCCATTGCGGAAGGGGCGGCCAACACCACTGAAGACAGCATTAACCAGGCCCTGGAAGAAAGTCTTTGGGATCCGTCTTATCCCAAAATCCAGGCGAGCTGAGCGTAAAGCCGGCCCATGGCGGCGTCCAAAACCGTTTTGATTATTGGCGCCAGCGGCCTGGTGGGCACTGCCGCTGCCAGATCTTTTGCCGCCGCCGGCTGGCAGGTGATTGCCGCAAGCCGGCGTAAGGCTGAACTGCTGATTGAGCCGGGTATTCACCAACTGGCGCTGGATTTACAGGATGCCAGGGCATGTCAGGACGCTGCCGGGCAGCTTGCCCAGGTCACCCATGTGGTCTATGCCGCGGTCTACGAAATGCCCGGCTTGATCCCGGGCTGGTCCGATCCCCAGCAGATTGCCACAAACGACACGATGTTGCGCAATCTCCTGGAGCCGTTATGCACCCGTGCCCGGCTGGCCCATGTCACCCTCTTGCAGGGCACCAAGGCCTACGGTGCCGCGGTTCAACCCATGCGCGTACCCGGCCGGGAATCCCAACCCCGGGTAGACCACCCCAATTTTTACTGGCAGCAGGAAGATTATCTGGTGCCCAAGGCTGCCGCCAGCGGGTTCAGTTACACCATTTTGCGGCCACAACTGGTGGTGGGGCCTAATCATGGGGTGGTGATGAATTTGCCCCCGGTAGTCGGGGTCTACGCCGCCCTGCGCCACCATGAAGGTTTGTCCTGCGGTTTTCCCGGCGGGCCGGACTGGGTGTGGGAGGCGGCGGATGCCCGCCTGGTGGGTGATGCCTGTCTGTGGGCGGCTACCCACCCGCAGGCCCATCAGCAAACCTTTAATTTAACCAACGGCGAGGTCTTTTTGTGGCGGGATATGTGGCCACAGATCACCACAACCTTAAACGTAACCCCGGGTCCGGACGAACCCACCTCTGTTGCCGCTTATTTAAACAAACGTGCAGCCCTGTGGCCGGAAATTGTCCAACGCTACCAACTGCAACCGCTGACCCTGGCCAACATCCTGGGTGAATCCCACTACTATGCGGATATGTGTTTTGCCCATGGTGTGGATCGGCCACCCGCCCCCACCTTTGTCAGTACGGTGAAGATTAAGCAAGCGGGCTTTAACGATACCTATAATTCCGAGGAGAGCTTCTGTTACTGGCTGAGAGATTTACAACACCGCCGGGTGATCCCCACCTTTGATTAGCCGTTAGCCAGTGCCTGTCCCAATACACAGTATTTGCCGGCCGGACCGGAATCAGCTGAATGCAAAACCCCTATAGTTGCTGGCGGCAACATCGTCACAAACATCCCGGTAGGCACCCACCCCAGCGGCATAAGGCATAAACACACGGGGCTTGCCCGCCACATTGGCACCCAGATACCAGGACCCTCCCTTTGGATACAGAGTTGCGCTGGCGATCTCGTTGACGTGTCCAACCCAGTGGTCTTCAGCCTGGAGTTCCGGTTCAAAACGGGTATAGCCCGCCTCCGCCATGTGCGTCAGACAGCCCACCATCCAGTCCACGTGTTGTTCGATGGAAACCAGCATATTGCTCAGCACCGAGGGGCTGCCGGGGCCGGTGACCATAAACAGATTGGGAAATCCGTGCACGCTCATTCCCAGGTAGCTGCGGGGTCCCTCCTGCCACTTGGCGCGCAGGGGCAGCCCCTCCCTGCCCCGGATGTCCATATTGAGCAAAGCCCCGGTCATGGCATCAAATCCCGTCGCCAGCACCAGGGTGTCGAACTTGTGTTCACCGTCCACCAGCCGAATGCCATCCTTGACAATTTCTTCTATGGGCGACTTGCGGATATCCACCAGGGTGACATTATCCCGGTTGTAGGTGGCGTAGTAGTCTGTGTCGACACAGATGCGTTTGGTGCCGATGGGGTGATCCTTGGGGCACAGGGTTTCCGCGGTTTGCGGATCTTTAACAATCTCGCGTATCTTGTTGCGCACATAGTCCGCAATTCGTGTGTTGGATTCCTCGTTAATCAACGAGTCTTCAAAAGCACTTAAGAAAAACGCACCACCGCGCTGCCAGTACTTGTCCAGAATTTCCGCCACTTGTGCATCACTTAAGCCAGCCGCTGTTGGCGCCGCCGGGGTGCGAGCCACCGGCTCAATCTGCAAATCCCCAAACCCGGAACTTAAGCCATGTTTGTGGTAGTGGCGGTGTTTACGATAATTTTCCTTAAATTGCACCACCCAATCCTGATCAAGGACTCCATTTACCGCAGGCACACTAAAATTTGGGGTGCGTTGAAATACCGTAAGATGGTCTGCCTGTGCGGCAATCACGGGAATGGCCTGAATGCCGGAGGACCCCGTGCCGATGATTCCCACTGTCTGGCCACTGAAGTCGACCCCTTCGGGCGGCCACTTGCTGGCCTGATACCGGGGACCCGCAAATTGCTCTACACCCTTGATGGCCGGTAACTGCGGCACGGACAAACAGCCGGTGGCCATGATACAAAAATGCGCGGCAACCTGTTTTCCCGCGGCAGTTTCAACATGCCAGAGATTTTCTGCCTCATCGTAACGGGCAGCGGTGACCTGCTCGTTAAATTGAATATCTTTGCGCAGGTCAAAATGATCTGCCACATGCTCGGCATATTTTAGAATTTCAGGCTGGGTGGCATACCTTTCGCTCCACTGCCACTGTTGTTCCAGTTCAGGCGAAAAAGAGAAGGAATAAGCCAGGCTCTCCGCATCACACCGGGCGCCGGGATACCGGTTCCAGTACCAGGTTCCGCCCACATTGTCGCCCTGTTCAAAAACAACCGTTGTCAAACCCATCTTGCGTAACCGGTACAATAGATACAGACCTGCAAAACCGGCCCCCACAATAACAACATCCACCGATTTAGATTCTGGCACCTGGCTTTATCTCCCCTGCAATTAAGTGTTAGTTTGGTCTGGAACGTAAATGAAATGACCACCAATGATCCGGCCTTGGAGTGCCGGGGGTGAGCCCAAGCTTTGCCACCCGAGCCGCCCAGGCCGTATCCAGCTCCTCGCCATCCAACACCCGCCTTAAGGTGACCGGATAGATCATGCGTTCAGCGCGTAAAATTCCCCGGGGATTTTCCAGCGCGGCTGAAGACCATATTTTATCCGCACAGTAGGAGCAGCTGACATAGGCTTGGCCTTGTGCCGCCATACAGTTAAGGTTGAGCGACCAGGGCACACCCGAGGGTAAACTGATTTGCATTTGACACAATTCCACCTCGTTCAGAAATTCCCAATCACCAATCTCCCGGTCAACGGGGTCACCGGCCAGCGGGCCGCCGGGCACCGTGGCACACGGGCAGACAAACCAAAAAACCGACACCCCAACCACAACGATCAGGCCCAGGGTGAGGCCAAGCCATTTCCACATCAGTCGACTCGCGCCTCCGGCCACAGACGCAGGAAGTTTTCCGCATAAAATTTGTCCCGCACCTCGTCAGGTGCATCCGCAATGGTCCGCTCAAACCGGCCAATGGGGTCTTTTGTGCCTTCGATATGGGGATAGTCGCTGGAAAACAGATAGAGGTCGGCATTGGATTGTTCAATCAGACGCGCAACATCTTCGTTAGGCATGGGGGTAAAACCCATCTGCTCGGTGAGCTGTTCCGAAGGTTTTCTATCAAAACGCACGGATTCATCCGCCCGGCCAAATATACGGCAAACGTCATCCAGGCGGTGGAGCATGGCCGGTACCCAGCCCGCCCCCAATTCCACCGCAGCCCCCCGCAGTGTGGGATGACGGTGCAAGACACCATCCATGATCATCATGCTGACAAACATCTCCGGAGCCTGGTGCAAAACCGCGGCATCCTTGGTGCGGACATTTTCACCCCCGCCCAGCCAATCCCTGGTGGCGGCCCGGCCGTTATTAC
>JANQMF010000178.1 GCA_028280225.1 Pseudomonadales bacterium
ATTCCGTGGCACCGGAGGTCCAGACAATCTCCCTGGGTGCGCCGCTGAGGCTATTGGCAATCTGCACCCGGGCGGCTTCCACGGCTTCTTCAGCCTGCCACCCATAAGCATGGGAGCGGGAAGCAGGATTGCCGAAGTTGCCCGTGACCAGCAGGCTGCGGCTCATTTTCTCCGCAACCCTCGGGTCCACCGGCGTGGTTGCGGCGTAATCCAGATAAATTGGTGTTTGCATAACTACAGTTGTGTGGCGGAGATCAGTTGTTCACCCGCTTGATCCTGGCGGCGCGCAACTTCGCTGACCGCTTTGCGCTCGACCAGGCTTTGCAGGGTAATTCCCTGTAAAAAACCATCAATCTGGTCAGACAGATCCGCCCAGAGATCGTGGGTTAAACACATATGGCCTTCCTGGCAGTCCGCCCGCCCGCCGCATCGCGTGGCATCCACACCTTCTCCTACGGCAGCAACAATACTGGAAATGGAAATTTGCCCAAGACCGGTGCCCAGCAGGTAACCCCCGCCGGGGCCACGATGGCTGGCCAACAAACCCTTACGCTTCAGACGGCCGACAATCTGTTCCAAGTAGGTAGAAGAAATATCCTGCCGGCGCGCAATATCCTGGACACTCACCGGTCCATCCTGGGCATGGAGTGCAATGTCCAACATTGCTGTAACCGCGTAACGGCCTTTTGTGGTTAAACGCACCTGAAGCTGACCTGCATTTCTCTTTACACCACTCAGTATGCAATACCCGACTATTTTGGTCCACTATGTCCAAAGTGACGGATAATCCCCCGCAGGATCTGGACTTCGGTCTCATCCAGTTGCACCCGGGTAAACAAGCGGCGCAAACGACGCATGGTCTGACCCGGGTTGTTGCGGTTAAGAAATCCACCTTGCAGCAGTGTACTCTCCAGATGTTCAACCATCCCCTGTAACTGCGCTGCTGTGGCCGGGCGCCGGTCCCAGACGGCGTCCAACCCGTCCGGCTTGGCCTGACCCGCCTGAAACAGTTCATAACAGACTACCTGCACCGCCATCGCCAGGTTTAAGGAGGAATATTCAGCGGCTGCGGGAATTTGCAGATGCAGGTTGCAACGCTGCAACTCGTCGTTATTCAAACCATTGTCTTCGCGGCCAAAAAGAATCGCCACCGACGCCTGCCGGGGCATCGCCACAATTTGCGCCGCCATCTGTTTAGCATCAACAACCGGCCAGGGAATGCGTCGCAGGCGCGTGCTGGTACCAATCACCCAGTGACAGTCGCCAATGGCTGCGGATACATCCGGCACAACTTCCGCACCGTCCAGCACATCCAGTGCCCCGGCAGCCCGCCAGTCCGCCTGGGGGTCAGGAAACCGCTTGGGATTAACAATGACCAGGCGGTTCAGTCCCATGGTTTTCATCGCTCTGGCCGCCCCGCCGATATTTCCCGGGTGAGACGGCTCAACCAGCACAATTTTTACCTGACTCAAGCAAATACCTCACAAAAAACTGTTAGCATAGCGCACCTTTCAAGAAGTCAAATCGCCCTATGCAACCCATGGCCAACATAG
Organism: Pseudomonadales bacterium; assembly: GCA_028280225.1. Classification (GTDB taxonomy): domain Bacteria; phylum Pseudomonadota; class Gammaproteobacteria; order Pseudomonadales; family Azotimanducaceae; genus UBA4421. The sequence continues at coordinate 1,554 of JANQMF010000178.1, forward strand.
CCCTGCGGGCCGCCAGAACCGCCGCAGACTATATCGCGCAAGCGTTTGATCGTCCCGAGGAACGCAATATTGAAACCAAGGCGCAAAACGACTTTGTCTCCGATGTCGACAAACAGGCGGAGTACTTAATTAAACAAGCCATCGAGCAGACCTACCCGGAACACGCCATTCTTGCGGAAGAGTCCGGCCGGACCACCCGGGACAGTGAATATACCTGGATTATCGACCCCCTGGACGGCACGCTGAACTTTCTCCAGGGCATCCCCCACTTTGCCGTTTCCATTGGTGTCATGAAGGGCAAACACCTTGAACACGGGGTGATTGTTGATCCCATCCGGCATGAAGAATTTGTCGCCAGCCGGGGACACGGCGCACAGCTTAACGGTAAACGTATTCGCGTCAGCAAACGCATCAAACTGATCGACTGTGTGCTGGGCACCGGTCTTCCGCCGGGAAGTGTGGAAACCCGGCTGCAACCGTATATGGCCGCCCTCAACACTTTTACCGGTACTTGCCGGGGCATTCGCAGAGCCGGCAGCGCGGCCCTGGATCTGGCCTATGTGGCCGCCGGCCGCACCGACGGCTTTTGGGAGCCCGGTCTCAGCCAATGGGATATTGCCGCCGGGATCGTGCTGGTCAGGGAGGCCGGAGGTTTTGTCGGGGACCTGACCGGTGGTGAAAATTATTGGCAAAGCGGTGACATTGTGGCGGCAAATCCAAAAGCTTTCCGCAATATGATCCAGACCCTTAAAACCAGCGGATTATAGCGCCCGTTAAGTGCACTAGGGATAGCTGCCTTCCGAATTGTCCTCTTCCTTCTCGGGAATCAATAAGTCTTCCCGGGTAATGTTCATCGTTAACAGCACATTGGCAGCAACGTAAATGGACGAATAGGTCCCCACCACGACCCCGATGCTCAAGGCCAGGGCAAATCCACGGATCACTTCCCCGCCGGCGAACAACAAGGCGAGTAACACAAATAAGGTGGTTGCACTGGTGACCAGGGTGCGGCCAAGGGTCTGGTTCAGGGCGCGGTTAATCACCTCAAAGGGTGTGGATTTGCGGATCTTGCGGAAGTTTTCGCGAATGCGATCGCTCACCACAATGGTATCGTTGAGCGAATAACCAATCACCGCCAGCAATGCCGCCAACACGGTGAGATCAAAGGTCCATTGAAAGACGGCAAAAAATCCCAGCACGATAATGACGTCATGAGCCAGGGCCGTCACCGCCCCTACGGAAAATTGTTTCGTAAACCGGAACAGAATATACAGCATGACCACAATCAATGCGGTGAGCAGCGCCAACCCCCCATCCTCGGTGAGTTCCCGGCCAACCGCAGGGCCCACATAGTTGGATTGCCTGAGTTCAACACCCGGGTAAACCGCTACCAGCACCTTGTATATTTCATCCCCCAGGGCAGCCTGGTCACCACCTTCCTGGGGCGGCATGCGGATGAGAATGTCCCGGTTGGTGCCAAAAAACTGCACGGTGCCATTTTCATATCCGTTGTCGCTTAACACGGTTCTGACCTCGTTGGCATTCGCCGGTTCGGCAAAGCCAACCTCAACCAGGGAACCACCGGTAAAATCCAGGCCAAGGTTCATGCCCTGGACAAAAAAGGCACCCAGGGCAACCAGGACCAGAACCGAAGAAAGCACCGCCGCTATTTTGCGGCGCCCCATAAAGTCAAATTCGGGCAGGTTCATACTTTTATCGACTCCAACTTACGGCCGCCGTAGACCAGGTTGATCATGGCCCGGGTCACCATCACAGCGGTGAACATCGAGGTGACGATACCCACCGCCAGGGTCACGGCAAAACCCCGCACAGGCCCACTGCCGATGGAAAGCAAAATAATCGCCACAAAGAATGTGGTGACATTGGCATCGGTAATGGTCAACAGGGCACGATCAAAACCCGCTTGAATCGCCTGCTGTGGTGGCCGGTCACGCAGTTCTTCGCGAATCCTGGAAAAAATCAGCACATTGGCATCCACCGCCATACCCACGGTCAGAACAATCCCGGCAATGCCCGGCAAGGTGAGGGTGGCCCCCAATACCGACATAATGGCCACCAGCAACATCAGGTTGGCGGTCAGGGCAATATTGGCCGCCAGGCCAAACAGCCGGTAATAGAACAGCATAAAGACCAGTACCAGGGCAAAACCAATACCCACCGACTGCCAGCCACGGGTAATGTTTTCATCACCAAGGGAGGCGCCAACGGTTCGCTCTTCAACAATGTACATCGGGGCCGCCAGGGCACCCGCACGCAGCAACAGCGCCAGGTCCTGCGCCTCCTTAAGGCTCAACCCGGTGATGCGAAACTGGAATCCCAGGGCGGATTGAATATTGGCCACGCTGATCAGGCGTCTTTTCTCTTCACTGGAGTGAATTTCAACCACCTCACCGTCCTGGACCACCTTGCGCACCACCGGCTCCTGTTCAATAAACAGAATCGCCATGGCCCGCCCCACATTGTCCTTGGTGGCATCGTGCATCCGATTCCCGCCATCACTGTCCAGTTCAATACTCACCTGGGGTTGACTGGTTTCCGGGTCGTAACCCTGCTGCGCGTCCTGAACGTTATTTCCGGTGACAATGTTGCGCCGTAATATATCCTGGGGCACACCTTCGTACGGATAGGTTTCCCGTTGAAAACGGGGTGTATTCGGCAGTGCCGCCAGGCGAAATTCCAGGTTGGCGAATTTATTTAAAATTTCTTTAGCCCGGGCACTGTCCTGAATGCCCGGCAAATCGACAACAATGCGCGATCGGCCCAGGCGCTGAACCTGGGGTTCAGAAACTCCCAGTTCGTTCACCCGGTTACGCAAGCTCACCAGGTTCTGGGTAATGGCCCGATCCTCCAGCGCTTGAATACGTTCGTTGGTCAAGCGGTAAATCAGACCCGGATTGTCATCCACCTGCTCTTCGCGGATTTGATAATCGGCAAAATCGGTGAGCAGTTCACGGGCCTGGTCACGGCTGGCCTCGTTGTTGAAGGCAATGCGGATATCCCGGCCGTCGACCCACTCCCGCCGGGGCACATAGGCCACCCGGGCTTGCCGCAGCTGATCCTGAATCCCCTGGGCTGTGCTTCTGACCACCGAGTCGATGTAGTCGTCCATGCGCACCTGTAACAGAAAGTGCACACCACCGGACAGGTCCAGACCTAACGACATGGGTTTGGCGCCCATATCACGCAGCCACTGGGGGGTATTGCTGGCCCGGTTCAAAGCAACAATAAACTTCTGCCCCTCAGCGTTAAGTAAGTCGTTGGCAATCTGTTGTGCCTTCAACTGGTTTTCGTCCGTGTCCACCCGCACCCAGCCGGATGCTTCGTCCAACTCGGCACCGGTTACCGGCACGTCCTGCGCTGCCAGGGCTGCCCTCACCCGATCGAGTACCGCCTGGTTAACCGCAATGTCCTCACCCCGGGGTTTGATCTGCAGCGCCGGATCCGGTTGAAACAGATTGGGAGCCGCGTAAATGGCCCCCAGAACAAGCACAAATACGATCAGCAGATATTGCCAGGGGCGAAATGTATTGGGTGGTGCGGAATTCCTTCGACGCACACCAAGTAAGGGGGGACCGTCAAATCCGGATTCGGCCATGGTTTACTTCCTTCAACTGCCGTTAAGCAAGAAACTAACTGGTTTCTGTGCGGAAATTAGCAGCTCTGCCAATTTCCTCCCACGGTTCCCTGACGGGAACGCCCCAAAAACCTGCGGTTTTTGACTCGCGCTGTCCTGCGCTCGAAGTCTGCGCCCCGAATACCACGTATTCTGGACAGAGACTAGTTATTGTCCAAACCCTTAATGGTCCCCTTGGGCAGGGTGGCACCTACAGCGGTTTTCTGGATACGCATCTCCACCCCGTCACTGACCTGGACTTTGACAAAGTCGTCCTCGACCTTGTTGACGACCCCCACAACCCCCCCCGCGGTGACAATTTCATCCCCCTTATCCAGCCCCGCCATCAGGGCCTGATGCTCCTTGCGCCGTTTGTTCTGGGGACGCAGCAATAAAAAGTAAAAAATCAGGACAAAGCCGCCGATAAAAAGCAGATTAATCAGACCGGCGTCGCCGCCGGCCCCGGTTGCTTCTGCGGCATGGGCGGTGGTTTCAAACAGATTCATGTTCGTCTATTCCAATCGTTGTGGAGGGTGTTGACAAGGTTGCGAAATGTACCCGTTTCAATAGATGCGCGCAATCCAGCCATCAAGTGATGGTAATAGTGCAAATTGTGCAGGGTCATCAGCATGCCACCCAGCATCTCTCCACAGCGGTCCAGATGGTGCAGGTAGGCGCGGGAAAAGTGCCGGCAGGTATAGCAGGTACAACTTTCATCCAGGGGGGCCTGATCAGCCTTATATCGGGCATTGCGTATTTTTACGGTACCCGTGGAGGTAAAGGCATAACCGTTGCGGCCGTTACGCGTGGGCATGACACAGTCAAACATGTCCACCCCCAGAGCCACGCCGCGGACCAGATCCGCGGGTGTACCCACACCCATCAGATAGCGCGGTTTCGCCGCCGGCATGTGGGGCAGCAACCCCGTCAACACCCCGTCCATTTCTTCCTTGCTCTCACCCACCGACAAACCGCCAATGGCATAACCATCAAAGCCGATATCGGTTAATCCCGTCAGACTTTCCTGCCGCAACTGGTTGTACATGCCCCCCTGGACAATCCCAAATAACACCGCCTGGGGATTCAACACCTGACCTTCAAGATTACGATCAAACTGCTGCCGGCAACGGGCCGCCCAGCGCAAAGAAAGCTGCATGGACTCTTCAGCTTCTTTGCGTGTTGCCGGATGGGCCGTGCACTCATCCAAGACCATAACCACATCGGATCCCAGGTTATGTTGCACCGTGATTGAAGATTCCGGGGTGAGTGTCACCCGGTCACCGTTGATGGGTGAGCGGAAAACCACCCCCTGCTCGTTGAGCTTGCGCAGGTCGCCAAGACTGAATATCTGGAATCCACCGCTGTCGGTGAGAATGGGGCCCGGCCATTGCATAAACCGGTGTAAGCCGCCAAACCCTTTAATGAGATCGTCGCCCGGACGCAGCATAAGGTGAAAGGTATTGCCCAGGAGCATCTGGGTGCCGACATCCTGCAAATCCCCGGGGGTCATACCCTTCACCGTGCCGTAGGTGCCACAGGGCATAAACACCGGGGTTTCGACCTGGCCGTGCCCCAGGGTAAGACGCCCCCGGCGGGCCTGTCCATCAACGCTCAACAGCTCAAACATCAGCCAGGTGCTCCAGATACATGGCATCTCCATAGCTGAAAAAGCGGTATTTTTCCGCCACGGCAGCAGCGTAAGCCGAGAGAATCCGCTGTTGCCCCGCAAAGGCACACACCAACATCAGCAGGGTCGACCTGGGCAGATGAAAGTTGGTGATCAGCGCGTCCGTCACGCGGAACTCAAAACCGGGTTTAATAAACAATTTGGTAAAGCCGCCCGCAGCGGTCTCGGGCCATTGGGGATTCAATGCGGCACTTTCCAGGGAGCGGACCACGGTGGTGCCCACCGCAATCACCTTGCCGCCCCGGCGCCGGGTCTGCATGATCTCCCGGCCCACCGCGGCGGGTACGTCATACCATTCCTCATGCATTTTGTGTTCATCTACGGGCCCCCGGACCGGTTGGAAAGTCCCCGATCCAACATGCAGGGTGATTTCGCTCACTGTCACCCCCCTGGTCCGCAACGCATCCAGCAGCGTGTCGTCAAAGTGCAGTCCCGCCGTTGGCGCCGCCACCGCACCGGGTATCTTGTTGTAGACGGTTTGATAACGTTGCTGGTCCCCGGCGCCATCCCGGCGCTGAATATAGGGCGGCAGCGGCACATGACCGTGCAGGTCCAGAGTCTTCAATACACCCAGGGGAAAGTGGAGCAGGTAAAACTGGCCCCGGCGCCCCCGGCACTCAATTTCGTCCTCCGCTACTTTTAACGTACGCCCGGTTTTTAAGGGTTTGCTCACCCGGACATGACATAGAGCCAGGTGATTATCCAGCATACGCTCCAGCAGGATCTCCGCCTCACCTCCGGTATCCTTCCGGGCAAACAGGCGGGCCTTAATCACCCGGGTGTTGTTGACCACCAGGTGATCCCCGGGCTGAAGTATTTGGCCAATGTCCGCAAAGGTGCCATGTACCAATCCCCGCGCAGTGACCTGTAACAGCCGCGACTGGCGCCGTTGCGGGGTTGGGTGTTGGGCAATCAGTTGCGGTGGCAGATGATAATCAAAGTCGTCTAAGTGCAATGGTTTTAATCGACCAATGAAGCGTGGTACCTGGGGTCGGACTCGAACCGACACTCCCGTGAAGGAACCGGATTTTGAATCCGGCGCGTCTACCAATTTCGCCACCCAGGCATATCAAATGGGCGACGCATTTTGCCCAACCCTTACATCAGTTACAATAGCTGGTTTTTGCGGAGCTTATGATATGCAGGATGTCTATATAGTAGAGGCGGTGCGCAGCCCAATCGGCAAGCGCGGCAAGGGGTTGGCCGGGCTTAAGCCAGCGGATCTGCTGGGCCAGGTACAAAGTGCCGCCCTCACCCGCAGCGGCATATCCGCTGATCAGATCGGCCAGATTATCGGGGGTTGCGTCTCCCAGGTGGGTGAACAGACCGCTAATATTTCCCGCATCGCCTGGCTCTCGCAAGGACATCCTAAAGAAGTGGCCGCGACCACCATCGACACTCAATGTGGTTCCAGCCAACAGGCCACCTCCCTTGGGGCCGCCATGGTGTCTTGCGGGATGGAAGACATTGTGATGTGTTGTGGCGTTGAGATGATGACCCGGGTTCCCCTGGGCTCAGCACGAGGTGACAAAAGTCCCATGGGTGAAGGTTATGCCGACCACTATGAACCCACCAGCCAATTCCTGGGTGCGGCGATGATTGCCGAGGAGTATCAGATCAGCCGCGCGGACACCGATGCCTTTGGCCTGCGCAGCCAGGAAAGAGCCAAGCGTGCACAACAGGAGCAGCGTTTTGACCGGGAAATTACACCGATCCAAGCACCCACCCTGGACGATCAAGGTGAACCCACCGGCACCACCGCCACCATCTCCACTGACGAAGGTGTTCGCGAAACCAGTCTTGAAGCCCTGACCGGACTTAATCCGGTACCCGGGCAGGAAATTCATACCGCCGGCAGCAGTTCTCAGGTATCCGACGGCGCGGCAGCGGTGATTCTTGCCAATCAACAGGCCGTGGACCGTCTGGGTTTAACCCCCCGAGCCAAAATTATCGCCAGCACCCTGGTTGGGGTTGATCCGGTCACCATGCTCAAGGGTCCCATTCCCGCCACCCGCAAGGTACTGGAGCAGACCGGGCTTACCGTTGACGACATTGAAGTTTTTGAAATCAACGAGGCTTTTGCTTCGGTGGTTCTGGCCTGGGAAAAGGAACTTAAGCCGGACACCGAGCGGGTTAATCCCAATGGCGGTGCCATTGCCCTGGGACACCCCACCGGGAGCACCGGTGCGCGTTTGATCACTTCCGCGCTGCACGAGTTGGAACGCAATCAAGGCCGTTACGGCTTAATTGCCATGTGTTGTGGCGGCGGTCTGGGCACGGGCACCATTATAGAGCGGATCGGCTAGCCAACAGCCGGATCCACCTTCACCACGGATATTAACGGTTATATATAGAGGGTCTTATGTCAGAGAATACGCCCATTTTGGTAGGGG
>JANQMF010000004.1 GCA_028280225.1 Pseudomonadales bacterium
GCCCGGTTGCACGTGCTGGCCAATCATCTCCAGAACGGTAGCAGCGGCGCGTCCGGCTGCACGCATGCCTTGGAGATCCGCCTCACTACCCACCATTGCGACCATATTTAGAAACCCGTTTTGCAAAACAGCCGATTATGGTATAAAGCGCCCCGCCGCGCAGCAATGGCATCAGTTTTTTGCTGTTGGGCGGTAAAATCGACTTAATCCGGTCTACTTCGACACAGATCCACGGGTGCCACAAGCGTGGTTGGTATCTGGGAAGTTAGACTTTGAAACCAACCCGGAGACCAATCTATGAGCGTAAGCATGCGAGACATGCTGGCGGCCGGCGTGCACTTCGGCCACCAGACCCGATTCTGGAATCCTAAAATGGCCCCCTACATCTTTGGGGCGCGAAATAAGATTCACATCATTAACCTGGAAAACACACTACCGGCCTTTAATGCAGCCCTGGAGCAGATTCAGGGTCTGGGCCGGCGCGGACACAAGGTGCTGTTTGTCGGCACCAAGCGCGCCGCGGCCAAGGTGATAGCGGAGCAGGCTTCCCGTGTGGGCATGCCTTACGTGGACCAGCGTTGGCTGGGCGGCATGCTGACCAACTATAAAACTATCCGCCAGTCGATTCGCCGTCTGCAGGATCTGGAAAAACAGTCTGAAGACGGCACCTTTGAGCTGTTGCCTAAAAAAGAGGCGTTACAGCGTACCCGCATGATGCAGAAGCTTGATGCCAGTTTAGGCGGCATCAAGGACATGGGTGGTTTGCCGGATGCGTTGTTTGTTGTCGATGTTCAACACGAGCATATTGCGGTCAGTGAAGCAAACAAGCTGGGTATTCCGGTATTTGGCATTGTGGACAGCAACAGCGACCCCGATGGGGTGGACTACGTTATCCCCGGTAATGACGACGCCATCCGCGCGATCCGCCTGTATGTGACCGCGGTGGCAGATGCGGTTGCTCAGGGGCAGAGTCAGGCTTCCCTGCAGGTTGACCCCGAGGAATTTGTTGAGGTTGATGAAAGCGGCCAAGATGCCGCTGCACCGGTTGCGGAAATTTCAGAAGGGGTACGGGCCACGGTAGACCAGGCGTTTGCCGAAGAAGAAGCACAGGCTCGAACCCAGCAAGAAGGGGAGGCAGGACCTGCTGCACCTGCAGGTGGTGACGCAGACGCGGACGAAAATGCAAAGGAGAACAACTGATCATGGCAATTACGGCGGCGCTGGTTAAAGAACTTCGGGAGCGTACCGGCCTGGGTATGATGGACTGCAAAAAGGCATTGCAGGAAACCGATGGTGATTTGGAGAAAGCCATTGAAGAACTGCGCAAGTCCAGCGCGTTGAAAGCGGCGAAAAAATCCGGCCGCACAACCGCAGACGGCTTGCTGGGGATTAAGGTTGCCGAGGATGGCAGTCGCGGTGCCATGGTAGAGGTCAACATTGAAACCGACTTTGCGGCCAAGAATGAGAAATTTATCGCCTTTGTCGCCAAAACCCTTGATCTGGTCTATGCCTCCCAGGACGGGAATGTGGCAGCCATCCTGGCGGGTGGCTTAGATGCCGAGCGCGAGGCGCTGGTCCAGGAGATTGGCGAAAATATCAGTGTTCGTCGCGGCCGGGTTCTGGCTTCCGAGTCTGGTGGTATAGCCAGTTACCTGCATGGCGATAAGCGCAAGGGCGCCCTGGTAAAACTGTCATCCAGTGCTCCCGAAGTGGGTAAGGATGTGGCCATGCACGTTACCGCACTGGCCCCCATGGTGGTGCAAAGCGCAGATGTGCCGGCGGATGTGCTGGACAAGGAACGGGAAATTTACCTGACCCAGGCCCAGGACAGCGGCAAGCCGGAGGACATTGTGGCAAAAATGGTTGAAGGCCGGGTGAAGAAATTTCTTGCGGAAGTCAGCCTGGTTGATCAACCCTTTGTCAAAGATCCAAACCAGAAGGTGGGTGCCTTAGCCAAGACCGCTAATACTGAAGTGGTAGAATTTGTCCGCTTCGAAGTGGGTGAAGGCATTGATGTGGAAAAAGAAGATTTTGCCGCGGAAGTTGCCGCCCAGCTTGAAGGATAGGTGCATCTTTGTCCGCCTTGTTGTTAAAACTCAGTGGTGAGGCGCTAGGCGGAGACGCGGGGTTTGGCATTGAGCCGGCAGTATTGAAAAAGCTGTGTGCCGACATTAACAATATGTTGGTTCACGGTTGCCAGCTTGCCATAGTTTTGGGCGGCGGCAATATTTTTCGCGGTCAGGGTTTGGCGGAGAATGGTCTTGACCGGGTTGCCGGTGACCGCATGGGTATGCTGGCGACCATCATGAACGGTTTGGCCATGCAGGATTTTTTACATTCGGATGGCATCATCAGCCGGATATTCAGCGCTGTACCCATACCCGGGCTGGTGGCCGGGTACGAACGTAATGAAGCAAAAGAAGCTTTGCAGTCCGGCCATGTGGTTATTCTTTGCGGCGGCACCGGCAATCCCTACTTCACCACCGATACCGCCGCTTGTTTGCGGGGTATTGAATTAGGGGTGGATCGTGTGGTTAAAGCCACTAATATTGATGGCGTTTACAGCGCAGATCCCAAATTGGACCCGGGGGCCACAAAGTACACCACCATTACTTATGATGAAGTGGTTGCCCGAGAGCTGGGTGTTATGGATTTGACCGCAATTGTGATGTGTAAAGAAAACAATATGCCGCTGGTTGTTTGCGATATTAATGCCGAGGACACCTTGGTGAAGATTGCCAGAGGTGAGCATGTTGGGACGCGGGTGGTACGCGGGGAGTAGATCACCTGTCGCCCTGACGTTAAGGATCAACCAAGCCAGACCCGATGTTGGGTAGTCTGATAATGACTTTGCAAAACTGGGGAGATCGTAGTGATTGATGAAATTCTCGAAGACGCGAATGAGCGCATGGGCAAATCTCTTGAATCCCTTCAAGTTGCCTTTGCAAGGATTCGCACGGGCCGTGCCAATCCCTCTTTATTGGACAGCATATCCCTTGACTACTATGGGGCAAAAACGCCACTGAACCAGGTCGCCTCGATAGCGGTGGAAGACGGCCGCACGTTAACGGTGTCCCCCTGGGAAAAGCCCATGGTGCCGGAGATAGAGAAAGCCATATTAAAAAGCGATATTGGTATTACGCCGGTATCCAGCGGTGATGTGATCCGCATCCCCCTGCCGCCGTTGACCGAAGAAAACCGTAAGGATCTGGCGCGCCAGGCCAAGCAGGAAGCTGAAAACGGCAGGATCGCCATACGCAACATTCGCCGCGAAGCCATTGCGGATGTGCGCGAATTAGCCAAGGAAAAAGAAGCAACCGAAGATGAAGCCCGCCGTGCGGAAGAAAGGATCCAATCATTTACCGATGCCCGCGTCGGCGAGGTGGATGCGGCACTGGCGGCTAAAGAAGCTGATCTGATGGAAATCTGATCAATACCGGCACAAGGACCACCAACTGATTTGCGTTTATGAGTTCTGATCTTCAATCGCCCATGGCGCACTTACCTGCCGGCGAACCCGGCCCGGCTGAGCACCCCAGGCACGTCTGCATCATCATGGACGGCAATCATCGCTGGGCCAGGCGTAAACATCTGCCCGGGGCTGCCGGGCATCGGGCGGGGGCAAAAATGCTCCGGCGTATTGCCGAAGCGGCAGCGGAACTTGATGTTGAACATCTGACGCTGTTTGCCTTCAGCACGGAAAACTGGCAGCGGCCCAAGGGGGAGGTGAACCTCCTTATGGACTTAATGCGCCATGTCATGGAAAACGACCTGGCTGAACTGCATCGGCGCAACGTGTGTTTGCGGGTGATTGGTGATCGCAGCCGGTTTGCGCCGGATATTCGGGCCAAAATGGCGGAGTGTGAGTCCCTCACTGCGGATAACAAA
>JANQMF010000016.1 GCA_028280225.1 Pseudomonadales bacterium
TGGCTGAGGGTTCCGGTTTTGTCCGCCAATCGATGAATGACGTCAATGTTTCAGACAGCACCTTTAACCCGGGTGTTTTGGCCAGGGTTTGGGGTTGCATAAGGCCCACGATGCATAGGGTAACTATCATGCCGAGACAAAGGCCCAATATAAAACGCATAGCTTCCTCCTATAATTTTACGGTTCCATACTTCCTGTTTTGCACATGCACAGCACGCCAATCGGTGTGGGGTTCTGCCTGGGTTATGGCTTGCATAAACGCTGTAAGCGTCCCGGTATGGCTGTGCCCCTGTCGATTACATGACGGACTTGCCGCCCGCAGTTGCTCCTGCAGATTGTCCATGATGTTTTTGTCGGTACCTGCCAGCACATAAAACCCGGTACTCGGACGGCGATGGTAGCTTATGGATGTTGTTGGCTGAACGCGAAATTGATAAGCCCCGGGTGACCTGAAGGGCAACGACGACGAACAGGACAGGGGAATGACCGTCTGCTCCCGGGTGGTAAATATCAACATGTGTGCCGGATGTTTAAGCTCAACAGAAATCGTGGTACAGCGCCGGCAGGTTTTATCCTTTACCGTTTTCAGGTTGCGGATCAGGTTTTGGGCAGGGTGAGCGGCGGTCACCAACTTGGGTTCCGGGTCGGGTTTCGATGAGGGCTTAACAACCTGAGCGACAATATCAGACCGGCGGTTCAGGTGAGTGTTGTGCAAGCGAAGCTGCACCTCATCGTAAACCCGGCTGCTTCCGGTTTTAAGTTGTGCCGATACCAGCCAGTCCGCGTCGCCGGGCGTGTCTGTAACCGGCCAGGATTGGGTGCGCAGATGATCAGTCAGGTTGGCCAGCAGTTTCTGTACCTTGGCATCAGTATGGGTCTGGACGTAAATATGACCGCTGATGGCTTTGGACAACCCACAGTTGTCGTTTAGCTGTCTGGCGAAAAAATGCGCAAGCGCCGGATCATCCAGGCCCTGAAATGGGCTGTGTTGTAGATCCGGGCTTAAACGTTTGAATGCCGCCCGTTCTCCCGGGTTCAGCCGCCCCTGCCAGGTATAGCTGATGCCACTCAGCCAGCGCCGGGTGTCCAGATCAAAAACGGCAATTTGTACCCGGTGCTTCAGCTTGTCAACCGGGCGGATAGAGATGCCCAGGTAGTAGTGTGCGTCTTGCAGATGTGGACAAGTGGAAGACGCATCGGTCAGGATGTCGTTCTTACCCCGGGCGAGAATGTGATGCACCAGTTGATCCTGCACGGATTTAATGAGTTCGTTACCTTTAAGACTGGGTTTGCCATTGACAATTGCGCCAATGCGCAGAGCCTGGCCTTTAAATTTTGGGTGGTTGGCCAGTTTGTCCGCCAGCTTCGCGCCACTTTCCTGGTTGATCCATTTGTGCAGCGAAAACGGACTGCTTTGACCAACAGCCGGGTTGGGCCAGGCATAGCAGGCCATCAAGACAGCCAACACTAAGTTAATGCTGCGCCACATAATTCACCTGCCCGTGCCGGTCAATATGCAGATCACCGGAGGTCAAGGTGCGTGCATACTCCGAAATTTGTCTATGGATATCTTCGGGTAGCAAAACACCCCACTGAAGGTCCCGGCCTGCTGCTGTTTCGGGAGATATGGCCAGCAGGCGCTCAGGGATGGTATTGGGCTGCAATTCATAAAGCTGCCGTGGTTTTGCGCTGCTGGTAAATCTGAAGTTTGGGGTAAGGGTGTAAAACTGTGCACCATCGTAAGCGTATACGGAAATGGTCCTATTGGTGACCAGGTGTAGAAAGTCGTGATCGCTGGTGAAGCTCAGGGTTAACGGCTTGTTTTCATTAGCCGCTGCCGTTGTTGATGCCGGTGGGATTGCCTCGGGTGCCGTGGTCGGTGTTTTTACCGGCTGCGGGTGTTGTGGTTCAGGTGGACTTGGTTTGGGCCGGGGTGACGGTTTGCGGGCAGCCACCGGCGTTTCCCGGGCCGGCGTGGCAGGTACCACACGATCTTGAGGTTGGGTTTTTTTTGTAGGCTCACTGCCGGTAATCGGCTTCTTCACCGGTACCTGGACCGGTGCCTGGACCGGTACCTGGGATGTGGCGGCAACCGGTTCCGTCTTTGGTGCAGGCGCATCAACGTTACGTACCATGGCCAATATGGCAATCAGGCAAAATGCCACAATGGCCATAAACCGCATAACATCACTTTGCAGGTGAGCATCGTCGTGGTGATGTATAGACCTGGAATACACTGCTTCAACCGCTCAAACGGGTTTCGATACGTTGGGTGGTTTCGAGTAAGGCGGTAACTTCCCGGCGCTCGACAGCAGCATAGTAGGCGTGCAGTTGTGCCCCGATAGTTGCGGTTTTGACCAGGCGCATCAGGTACCCTCCGGCGGCACCCACAATTGTTGTGGTCAGGGCCAGGAGGATACCGCCGTCAACCAGATCCCGCAGGACATTCCCGGCGGTATCAGCCAGGGCAGACTGGGGTTCGCTCAAAGCCGCCTGTAGCGCGCTGCGCATGCCAATGGCTGTCCAGATGACGCCGATGCCGATGAATAGCTGGGTCCAAATGTCTATCAGTTGATCCAGGCGCGCGATGTCCATGGGGTCCAAGGTCTGCTGGGGCTGGGCTAACAGCCTTTGCAGGCGGGACAGGTGCAGGGCAAAGGCCACAAACACCACCAGGAAAAACCAGATGGAATGTCCCAGGTTTTGTACTCCCCACTGCAGCAGGGTGTGCCAGTTTGGGGGCGTGGGCAGGTCCATGGTAGTCACCACAATGCCAACCGCCGTGCCTGCCGCCAAACCCCAGCCAAATGTCCTGCGTACCACCACGGCTGCTCTACAACGTTCCCTGGCAGGCGCGGCAGGTGGCCTCCAGAACCAACTGGGTTTCTTTCAGCAGGTGATCCGCGCGGTAATAACCTTGTTTGTCTTGGGCTGCTTCCAATAGACCCCGCTGTTTGTCCAGCAGTTCTCCTTGCATCTCGGACATCACTTGAGCCTGGATTGGGCAGGCCTGGGCGCAGGTATTGTAGTCACCGGTAAACGACATATATTTCACTGAAAAGTACCGGTTGTACTTCTCCTTGGCCTGGCGCTTGGTGATCAGTCCGTCGTCACTCACTCTGACCAGAAAGTCGCTGAACGTGTTTTTGTTCTCCGGGTCGGGTGCTGCTCTGGCAATATCGACCAATTCCTGAAAGTAGCGATCGAAGTGGTATTCACAGCCGGTCGACAGGCGGGACTCAACCTGACCCACAGCCTGGGACAAATTGGTGTTGAGGGTGCCCACACAATGGTCAGCCACCGGTGTGCTGGCGCAACCGTAAACAGCAAGGACGGCAAAACCCAAGACGATAGTGCGCAGGCGCGCGGGGAACCTAAATTGATTGTACATATCGATCTCCAAGTCGATCTTTAAGGGTGGTTTAAAGCTCCAGGGGACTTACAAACTCTGTTGGTCCCGGTGCAATAGGTGGTGCCGCGATGGGCGAAATTTCGCTGGATTCTCCAAACAAAATAGTTTTGACGCCATCGACAACGGCTGCCATTTCAGGCGTGATGGCGCCAAAAGACTGATTGATGCGCTCCATCATGGCGGCGCGGTTGATTTGTTCCTGGGTGGCAGCAATCAGGTGGACGGTTTCATCCATGTCCAGGTAAATA
>JANQMF010000036.1 GCA_028280225.1 Pseudomonadales bacterium
GCCCGAGGCAACAGACTTGACCTGTTTGTCTACGGCGCGCCACCGCACCAAGTTAAGACGGGGTGCTCACCAGGGTAATCGGTTTGACATCACGATCCACCAGGTTCAAGGCTGTTCACTCAGTCTGCTGGAAGGGTTGGCGGACGGATTTCCCAACAGCTTTGGCCCCCAGAGATTCTCGGCAGCCAATCTGGATCTTGCGCGTTCCTGGATTCTGCAGCGCCGCCGGCGCAAGATTTCCAGACAACGCCGGGGCTGGCACCTGAGCGTGTTGCGCAGTTTTTTGTTCAACCAGGTGCTTAATGCGCGCCGGGCTGCGGGTAATCATTGCCGCATAATCGACGGCGACGTTGTGGAAGACGGTCAGCCTACCGGGCCGTTGTGGGGCAGGGGGCGCTCTTCCAGCCGGGGTGAAGCCTTATCCATAGAACAAGCTGCTCTGGCGGATTATGCAGAGCTCTGTGAAGCTTTAGAATATAGTGGTGTGGACCAGGCTAGGCGCAAACTGTTCGAAAAACCCCGGGACCTTAAGGTGCAAGCCCTTGGGCAGGACCAGTTTCGATTAACGTTTTATTTACCCCCGGGCGCCTACGCCACCAGTATGTTAGCCCACTGTCTGGAACTGGAGGGGAGTTGAGCAACTTTGATTTGAGCGGCATTGGCATGACCTCCCAGCGCACCCGGGACAGGCTGGTGCAAAGACTGCGGGATCAGGGTATTCAAGATGAAAACGTACTGGGGCAGATTGCAGCCGTCCCCCGGCACATTTTTATCGACGAAGCCCTGGCCCATCGAGCTTATGAAGACACGGCGCTGCCCATTGGCCATGGCCAGACCATTTCGCAACCCTTTATTGTGGCGCTCATGACCCAGCTTGTGCTGAACAAAACCCGGCCGCGGGTGCTTGAGGTGGGCACCGGATGTGGCTATCAAACGGCCATATTGGCCGGCTTGTGTGAGGAGGTTTATACCGTTGAGCGCATCGAAGCCTTGCTGCACAAAACCCGGCAGCGTTTCAGCGCTCTGGGCTTACGCAATATTCAAGTACGGCATGGAGATGGCTACGAAGGCTGGACGCGCTTTGCACCATTTGATGCCATTTTAGTTGCGGCAGCACCGGCGGAGGTTCCCCAGGCGCTTCTGGAGCAGCTGGCACCGGGTGGCCGTTTAGTGCTGCCGGTGGGTGGGGACGGTGTGCAAGAGTTACGGGTGATTGACCTTACCGATGAGGGGTTGGTTGAATCGGTGCACGAATACGTGCGCTTTGTACCGCTGAAAAAAGGTGTTGCACAGGGCTGATGGCGCGCGATAAATCCTTTGACGGGCAGGGAGTGGGGCCGGTCGGCATTGCCGGACGGGGGTTTTTGATGGGCCTGGCGGAGGTTGTTCCCGGTGTTTCCGGAGGCACAATCGCTTTTATCACCGGGATTTACCCCACCCTGATCAGCAGCATAGCCAGTTTTGGGCCGCGATCCGTGCCCATGTTGTGGCATTGGCGGCGGTTTGTAGATCATCACCAGGTTATTTTTCTGGGTTGGCTGGCCTTGGGTATGGGCGGTGGAGTGCTGCTGTTTGCCCAGCTCATGCAGTATCTGCTGACACACTTTCAGCCGGTGGTCTGGGGTTTTTTTGCCGGTGTGATTCTCCTTTCGGTGATCATTATCGGCACCGCCAGAGTCCGGGCAAAATTGCTTGTCTGGGCGCCGCTGGGTATAGCCGCGGGCGTCAGCATGTTATGGCTGCCCCAGGCGGAAATTGAGCCTGTTTTGTGGCAGGTATTTGCCGGGGGCGCCATTGCTATTTGTGCCTGGCTGTTGCCCGCGGTGTCAGGCTCATTCATATTGTTGGCGCTGGGGCTGTATGCCACGGTCATCCACGCGGTGGCCACCTTACACTGGCCGGTACTTTTTACCTTTGCTTTCGGCTGTGTGGCCGGAGTGCTGGTATTCAGCCGTTTGCTGGCTTGGTTGCTGGACAAACACGGGGAAATTCTGTTGAGTTTTCTCACCGGCTTCATGCTGGGGTCGGTGACCAAACTCTGGCCCTGGCAGGCTGAGGACACCACCGGTTGGGATCAGTTGTTAACGCCCTTGGAATATGCCCACGCGCAGCCTGCGTATTTGCCATGGGTGCTGGTGTTTGCCATGCTAGGCGCCCTAGGCATATGGGTACTATCAAAATTCTCCACAAACTGAGCCGCAGTCTGCACCTGAGCATAACCCTGTTGGTTATGGGCGGATGTGTACAGTTGGGGCAGCCGGTGATCAGTGAGCAATCCCAGGCTGCAAAACCCCCAAGGCCCAGCAACCAGGGTGTTCTGCGGCCCACCCGAAACACCAAACCCCCGCCGGTAATCACCCAGACCCCGTCAGTTATCCCCAAGGTGGTTGCACCGGCCGCGCAGCCGGCGCCAAAAGCCGCTCGCACAGCCCCGGCTACAACAACTTATACGGTGGGCGCCGGGGAAACCCTGTATGCCATTGCCTGGCGATTTCAACTGGATCACCGAAGTTTGGCCCAGGCCAATAATATTCCGCCGCCATACACCATTTATCCCGGACAGACACTCAGCCTGACGGCGGCGCCGAGAACGCCCTGGCAAAGGACAGATCAAAAGGCGGATCATAAGACGGTTCAAAAGACTGACCAAAAATTGATTGAACAAGCCCGCACGACCGCTGTGCCAAAACCGGTGGCTGAACCAGAGCCAGTGACAGCGCTGCCGCCGGGGCCCGGTGCCGCGGCAACCGGTGGTGTTACCGGCAAACCTCAGGTGGGCCCGTGGCTATGGCCGGTAAATACGCGTCCGACCCGGGAGTTCAGCCGGGCCAGCAAGGGTATGGACTTTACCCTTAATGGGCGCACCCCGGTCCGGGCCGCCAGCAGCGGCGAAGTGGTCTATGCCGGGTCCGGCATTGGTGGGTATGAACGCCTGGTTATCGTCAAGCACAATCAAAATCTGCTCAGCGCTTACAGCTTGAATGGGGAAATCATGGTTCGCGAGCAACAGCAGGTTAAAGCTGGCGCCAAGTTGGCCGACATAAGAAACACAGGCCGGGCGTCCCAGGTATTGCATTTTGAGCTCCGCAGGAATGGTCAACCCATTAATCCGCGAGAAAAGCTGCCTTAACCCGGTCTGCCGGACAGACATTGAGCAACGAGGCAGGTATGAGCGAATTGGATACAAAATCCCAGGCGGTTAACGGACAGGCAACCAGTGCATCCCAATGGCTGGAGCGGCAGCCCGATGGGGACAGGTTGACCGATTCACCGGATGCCACTCAGCTGTATCTGCGCGAAATTGGTTATGCTCCGTTGCTGAGCGCAGCGGAAGAGCAAAAGTATGGCCGCCTGGCCCAACAAGGTGATGCCCAGGGCCGCAAACGCATGATAGAAAGTAACCTGCGCTTAGTGGTGAAGATCTCTCGCCGCTATCTCAATCGCGGGTTGTCGTTGCTGGACCTGATTGAAGAAGGCAACCTGGGCTTGATCCATGCGGTGGAAAAGTTTGACCCGGACAGGGGTTTTCGCTTTTCAACCTATGCCACCTGGTGGATTCGCCAATCCATTGAACGGGGTATCATGAACCAGACCCGCACGATTCGTCTGCCGGTGCACGTGGTTAAGGAAATGAACTACTATCTGCGGGCTTCCCGGGAATTGTCACAAAAACTGGATCATGAACCCTCGCCGGAAGAAATTGCCGCTCTGGTGGAAAAACCGGTGGAAGAAGTGCGGCGTATGTTGAAGTTGAGTGAGCGGGTTGACTCAATTGATGCGGTTAAGGACGCCAATGACCGCAGCCGCCTGGAACTGGTCGCCGATGATAACTCCCCGGACCCCGCCATTCAGGTGCAACGTAAAGATCTGTTCCGCAAATTGGATCTATTGCTGGGTGATCTCTCTGAAAAACACCAGGATGTCATCAGTCGCCGGTTTGGCCTGCGCGGCCACCAACGTGCCACCCTCGAAGAGGTGGGCGCGGAAATTGGGCTGACCCGGGAGCGGGTCAGACAAATTCAGATGGAAGGGTTAAAACGTCTGCGCCGTGCCCTTGAGGAGCACGGCCTGAATCCGGATCAGCTGTTCAGCTAGACCGGTTTGCGCACCGGGGATCAGCGCTCCAGTAGTTCCCGTTTGTTCGGCTTGCCGTCCCATTCTTCGGCATCCGGCAGGGGGTCCTTCTTCTCAGTCAGGACGTCCCACTGTTCAGCGAGTTCTGCGTTCAATTCGAGGAAGTTTTGCTGATCGTCCGGTAACTCGTCTTCGGAGAAAATGGCTTCCACCGGGCACTCGGGCTCACACAGGGCACAGTCAATACATTCATCCGGATGGATGACCAGCATGTTCGGACCCTCGTAGAAGCAGTCGACTGGGCAAACTTCCACACAGTCTGTGTGCTTACACTTGATACAGTTTTCACCAACAACGAAGGTCATAGAGGCTCTCGGATTTTCGCAAAGCCCGCTATTCTAGCGAATCGTGGGCTGCTGTCGAGGCTTATATCCTTATTCCGAATTGACCGGTTTTTGTTGTATCAGGCGCTTCAGTTCATACAACAGATCATGGGCCTGCCGTGGGCTGAGATCATCCACATCCACGTCACCCAGGGTAAGTTCAACTTCAGAAATCCGCGGCTGTGGTTGGGCCGGGGCGAATAAGTCCGCCTGCTGGGGGTTGGCGCCAACCTGTTCAAAGGTGCGTAACCGCTCCCTGGCATTGTTAATGACCACGCGGGGAACCCCGGCCAGCTTAGCCACCTGAATACCGTAGCTCTGGCTCGCCGGACCGTCCTGGACCTGGTACAGGAATACAATATCACCGTTGTGTTCCGTGGCGGCAAGATGCAGGTTCCCCACGCCCTGGCATTGTTGCGCCAGACTGGTCAGCTCAAAGTAGTGGGTGGCGAACAAAGTCAGTGCACCCGCCCGTTCAGCCAAATAGGCGGCACAGGCCCAGGCTAGGGCAAGCCCGTCATAGGTGCTGGTTCCCCGGCCAATTTCATCCAGTAAGACAAGACTTTGCCGGGTGGCATTGTGCAGAATGTAGGCGGTTTCGGTCATTTCCACCATAAAGGTGGACCGGCCGCCGGCCAGGTCGTCAGCGGCACCGATGCGGGTAAAAATCTGATCAACGGGGCCTAACGATACGCTTTGGGCCGGTACGTAACTGCCGCAATAGGCCAACAGCGCAATAATGGCCGTTTGCCGCATATAGGTAGATTTTCCCCCCATGTTCGGGCCGGTAATTACCCACATACTCTGTTCGGTGTTCATGGCAAGGTTGTTGGCGATAAAGGGTGCATGGCTGGCGGACTTAACAACCGGGTGCCAGCCCCCGACAATTTCCAAATGCTGCTCCAGAGTAAATGTTGGGGCACAAAAATCCAGGGTGGTGGCTCTTTCCGCAAAGCAGGCCAGCACATCAATTTGTGCCAGGGCATCAATGGCGCGGCGCAGCCGCCCCTGATCACGGTTGATTTGCACCAGCAGTTCTTCCCAGAGCTGTTTTTCCAGCTTCAGCGCCCGGCTTTGGGCGCTCAGGGCTTCTTCTTCAAAAGCTTTCAACTCGGGCGTGATGAACCGTTCCGCATTCTTAAGGGTTTGCCTGCGGATGTATTCAGCGGGTATGGATTGGGTATCAACGGCCTTACTGACTTCAATGTAGTAACCGTGGACACGATTGTAGCCCACCTTCAGGCTGGTGATACCGGTGCGGGATTTTTCAGTCTCTTCCAGCCGGGCCAGCCAGGCACTGGAGTTTGTGGTCATGTGGGTGAGCTGATCAAACTCTTCGTGGTATCCCGGAGCGATAAATCCGCCTTCCCTGATGGTAGCGGGCGGATTGGGGATAATGGCGCGCTGCAACAAGCTAACCCATTCAGAAAAGTCGGGCAGGGCGGCCAGCAGATCTTGGTTCAGGGGTTGCTCTAACGGTTGCAGCACACGGTGCAGGCCGGGTAAGCTCTCCAGGGCGTCGCACAGGCGCACGACATCCCTGGGGTTGGCCGAACCCAGGGCAATTCGGGTGAGGATACGTTCTAAATCACCCATACCCTTGAGGATTGACCGGCACGGGTCAACCGCCCTGCGCTCGATGGCCTCGGTCAGCCAATCCTGACGCATCAGCACTTGCTTAAGCACCCGGCACGGTTCGTTTAACCACCGATTCAACAAGCGGCTTCCCATGGGTGATTGGGTGGTATCCATAAGGGCAAGCAGGGTCAGGTCCGTCGACCCGTCCGCCCGCTGGTCAATTTCCAGATTACGGCGGGATTGGGCGTCGATCAGTACAATCTCCGCATCGGCAATCCGCCGGATGTGTTGAACATAGTCCAGAGACTGGCATTGGGTATCCTGGGCATAAGACAAGGTTGCGGCGGCGGCACCCATACAGGGGTTGTTCGAGCCCAGATTGGTCAGGCCGGCCACATCCGCTCCGAAGTGACGATTCAGCTTCAGCAGGCCGCTGGCATTATCAAAGCGCAAGGCGGGTAATGGCCGCACGCTCACGGCAAAGTTGACCTCGATGCCGGCTTGATCCGCAACCAACAATTCCGTTGGTTGCATCTGGTACAAAAGGTTAGTCAGCGCGTTGGCATCTGCCAGTTCAATCAGTTCCAGCTTGCCGGCCGCCAGGTTCAGACAAGCTGCGCCAAAGGCCGGACCACTTTTGCCACCGTGGGTTTGCACCGCCATGAGCAAACTCTGGGGCTGGCCTTCCAATAAAGCGTCATCGGTGAGGGTGCCCGGGGTAATTACACGTTGTACTTTGCGTTCGACGGGACCTTTGCTGGTGGCGGGGTCACCCACCTGTTCGCAAATGGCTACCGAACGGCCTTGCCGGACCAGGCGGGCAAGATAATTTTCCGCTGCATGGAAAGGTACACCGCACATGGGAATAGGTTCACCGGCACTTTGTCCGCGGGCGGTCAGGGTGATGTCCAGAAGGT
Source organism: Pseudomonadales bacterium (assembly GCA_028280225.1). GTDB lineage: Bacteria > Pseudomonadota > Gammaproteobacteria > Pseudomonadales > Azotimanducaceae > UBA4421. Next base: position 6,953 of record JANQMF010000036.1, read on the forward strand.
CAGCGGCAATTTTAGCGTCTTCATAAAACAACTCATAAAAATCACCCATGCGATAAAAGACCAGATCATCCGGGTGTTGACCCTTGATGGCCAGATATTGACGCATCATGGGTGTATGGTCGGACTTTGACCCATCTGCTTCGGTTGCGTGTTTTTGCATTTTAGGAGGGAACTGTTCTCCTGACCCGGTTGCGCAGTGAACTACAGGCACTGACGGCGAGTCAACCGGGACCGGTATGGATTTGGGCAAAGGCAATATTTGATGTGCGACATCGCCTAAAGTTGCTGAATGGGCTTGCAAAAAGATACTGTTTGAATATACAGTACTTGTCACGTTCAATACATTTTCGTAAACGTTCACGTAAACGTTCACGTAAACATTCACGTAAACATTCACGTAAACATTCATAAGGTCCAAATTATGCCCCGCGAATCTCTCAAGGACTCAGCCAAAGCTTCCGGCAAAGACGCCGGTGCTGCTACCGGAAAAGAAAATTCAACCAAGAATCCCGAAAAAGATCGCGCTCTGTCCGCTGCCCTGGCACAGATTGAGCGTCAGTTCGGCAAAGGTTCGTTAATGCGTTTGGGTGACCAGGAGCGGGTGGCCATTCCGGCTATATCCACCGGGTCGTTAGGTCTGGACATCGCGTTGGGTATCGGCGGTCTGCCCAGGGGCCGGGTGGTTGAGATATACGGTCCCGAGTCTTCGGGCAAAACCACGCTGACCCTGCAGGTGGTTGCCGAGGCGCAAAAAATGGGCGGTACGTGTGCCTTTATTGATGCGGAGCATGCACTGGATCCCATTTATGCACAGGCCCTGGGTGTCGACACCGACGACTTGCTTGTTTCTCAGCCGGATACCGGCGAACAAGCACTGGAAATATGCGATATGTTGGTCAGGTCCGGTGCTGTTGATGTGGTTGTTGTGGACTCGGTTGCGGCGCTCACACCCAAGGCGGAAATTGAGGGTGAAATGGGGGATACCCACGTGGGTCTGCAAGCGCGTTTGATGAGCCAAGCGTTGCGCAAGATGACCGGAAATATCAAACAATCCAATACCCTGGTCATATTTATTAACCAGATTCGCATGAAAATTGGGGTGATGTTCGGCTCACCGGAAACGACAACCGGTGGTAACGCGTTGAAGTTTTATTCTTCTGTTCGCTTGGACATCCGGCGTATCGGTGGTGTGAAAGACGGGGATGAAGTTATTGGTAACGAAACCCGGGTTAAGGTGGTTAAGAACAAGGTATCGCCGCCATTCCGGCAAACAGAATTCCAGATTCTCTACGGCAAGGGAATTAATCTGACGGGAGAAATTCTGGAGTTGGGTGTGCAACAAGGTATTGTTGAAAAAAGTGGTGCCTGGTATGCCTACAACGGAGACCGTATTGGTCAGGGGCGTAAAAATGCCGGGGACTTTCTGGATGAAAACCCAGCCATGCGCAACGAAATTGAACAGAAAATTCGCCATGAGCTGATGCCTAATTTAGCCTCGGAAGATGAAGTCGGTGAGGTGGTTATACCGGAAGCTGCACAGGACAGCTTGTCCTGAAGCGCTTGGCTTAGGCACCACAATACCACTAACACCATGTTGTGGAAGACGAAGTAAATAAACGCCAGGCCAACAAAGCTTATGCGCTGGCTTTGAGGATGTTGGCTCGCAGGGAACACAGCGAAGCTGAACTTCGTCTGAAACTGGGTCAAAAACTGGGCCAAAAGCCGGGTCAAAAGCGGGTAGGGCGAACCTCCAGGACGGAGGATCACCCCGATCTGGTTCCGGACCTGGTTAATAGCGTCATTGCGGATCTCAAGCAGGACAACCTCCTTAGCAATGCCCGCTTTGCGGAAATGCTGGTGCGCAGCCGCGTTAACAAGGGTTATGGACCGCGGTACATTCAGCAGGAACTGGTGTCCAAGGGAATTGGTCAAGATTTGATTGACCGGTATTTAGATGATTTAGGCACAGATTGGGCTGGCCGGGCACAGATCCTGGTTGCACAACGATTCCCCAATTTTGCGCAGTCTCAACAAATGTGGCAGAAAGCGGCCCGCTTCCTTCAACGCCGGGGTTTTTCTTCCACGACGCTGCGTGCGGTACTGGGCCCCATACCCTATTGACCCGCAGATTAGGTTCTGCCAAAACCCTGCGGCTTACTTTATACTTGCCCGCCTTTTATTTACCCGGTTAGCCGCATTGGTCTGCTGCCGGCCAATAGAACGAGTAAAAGTGATGGTAAGTGCATGAAAACCGCAGAAGTCAGGGATGCGTATTTAGGCTTTTTTGAAGGCCACGGCCACAAGGTTGTGCCGTCCAGTACGCTGGTTCCCCAGGATGATCCCACCCTGTTGTTTACCAATGCGGGCATGAATCAGTTTAAGGATCCGTTGCTTGGCCGCTCGAACCCGGGGTATACCCGCGCAACTTCCTCTCAGCGTTGTGTGCGAGCCGGTGGTAAACACAACGATCTGGAAAATGTGGGATATACCGCGCGCCATCATACCTTCTTTGAAATGCTGGGTAATTTCAGCTTTGGTGATTACTTTAAAGAGGAAACCATTACCTGGGCGTGGGACTTTGTTACCCAGGTATTAACATTGCCGGCGGACAAGATCTGGGTCACCGTGCACCCAACCGACGATGATGCCCGGGCTTTGTGGGAAAAGAAGGTGGGTATACCCAAAGATCGGGTAATCAGCTTGGAAGAGAATTTCTGGACCATGGGTGATACCGGACCCTGTGGACCCTGTACAGAGTTATTCTACGATCACGGTCCGGAGGTTTCTGGTGGTCCGCCGGGTTCACCCGACGAAGACGGGGATCGTTACATCGAATTCTGGAATCTGGTATTCCCCCAATTTGATCGTTCAGCGGACGGTGAACTGGCCGCGCTGCCACAGCCCGGGGTGGATACGGGTATGGGGCTGGAGCGGGTGACCGCTATTATGCAGGGGGTACACAGTAACTACGAAATAGATTTGTTTCGTAACATCCTGCGCCGGGCGGGAGAATTTGCCGGTATCACGGATGAGTCCGCAGTTCTTAAGAATGCATCACTAAGAGTAATTGCAGACCATATCCGTTCCAGTGCCTTTCTGATTGCAGACGGCATCATTCCGGGTAATGAAGACCGCGCCTATGTCTTGCGCCGAATTATCCGACGTGCCCTCAGACATGGTTATAAGCTGGACATCCAAACCCACTTTTTTCATCAACTGGTTGAGGTGTTGGTGAATGAGATGGGAGAAGCATTTCCGGTGCTGGTTGAACGCCAAAAGCATGTTGCGGATGTACTGCGAGGTGAGGAGGAACGTTTTGGCGAAACGTTGAAACAGGGTATGGAACTGTTGCAAAACCGGTTAAAAGACCTGGCTGGGGATACCATACCCGGCGAGGTTGTTTTTCAGCTTTATGATACTTACGGCTTTCCCGCGGATCTCACCGCGGATATTGCCAGGGAAAGGCAACTCAAAGTAGATATGGCGGGTTTTGAAAACGCCATGGAAGCCCAGCGTGCCCGAGGCCGGGCGGCAACCAGCTTCTCCAGCAGCCTGGGCCAGAAAGTCAACGTTCAACAGCCGGTTGAATTTTCCGGTTATGTTGAGGATACGGATTCTGCTGAGATCCTGGGTTTGTTTTCAGAAGCCGGGGAGTCACTGGAGTCACTGGCAGCGGGTCACCGGGGTGTGGTGGTTCTGGACAAGACGCCATTTTATGCAGAGTCCGGTGGGCAGGTTGGAGACCAGGGGCTACTGGCTGCTGATGGTGTTGAGTTTATTGTTGAAGACACCCTGGTGTCCGGTGATCAGCATCTGCACATCGGAGAGCTCGGGCAGGGGCAACTTAAGCCCGGGGTTCGGGTTAAGGCATCCATTAACCGTGGCCGGCGGGATCACATCAGGCGTAATCATTCAGCCACTCATTTGTTGCACGCCGCACTTCGTCAGGTCTTGGGTGATCATGTACAACAGAAGGGCTCGCTGGTTAACGAAGAAAAGCTACGCTTTGACTTCTCCCATACCGCCGGTTTGTCCCGGGAAGAACTGCAACGTATTGAGGATGTTGTGAATAGCCAAATTCGCATGAATAGTGATGTGCAGACACAACTTATGCCTTATGACCAGGCCCTGGCGGAAGGGGCTATGGCTTTGTTCGGCGAAAAATACGCGGACGAGGTCCGGGTGTTGACCATGGGCCGGGGATATTCGGTGGAACTGTGCGGCGGCACCCATGTCAGCCGCACCGGTGATATTGGCTTTTTCAAAATTACCGCGGAGATGGGTATTGCAGCAGGTGTCAGACGGGTCGAAGCTGTCACCGGCGATGGTGCTGACGAGTATGTTCGGGCTCAGCAAGCGCAGCTGACACAGGTTGCGGGGGTGTTGAAGAGTACTCCGGCGGAATTAGTGGAGCGGGTTGGGCAGCTACTTGAAGATAACCGGGAAATGAGCCGGCAGCTCAAAACCCTGCAGCAAAAAGCCGCAGCCAGCCAGGGCAGTGATCTGGCCGCCAGAGCGGTTGATGTGGCCGGGGTGAAATTTTTGGCAGCGACAGTTGAAGGGGACGGGAAAAGTCTGATGCAGACACTCGATACCCTCAAGTCACAGCTGTCTTCCAGCGTCATCATCCTGGCGAACGTGGACAACGGCAGGGTCAGCCTGGTGGTTGCGGTCAGTAAAGACCTGGCGGCACAAATTCCCGCACCGGCGGTTATGAATGTGGTTGGCCCCGGGGTTGGTGCCAAAGGGGGCGGAAGGCCGGATCTGGCCCGGGCCGGGGGCGGCAACAATCCACAGGGGATCGATCAGGCTTTTGCTGAGGCGCAAGCCTATATTCAGCAGCAGTTGATGGAAACGGGTTGATACAGTGGCATTAATTGTACAGAAGTACGGTGGCACCAGCGTTGGTGATCTTGAACGTATTACCGGCGTGGCCAAGCGTGTTGCCGGTTACCGGCAACAGGGTCACGACGTGGTGGTTGTGGTTTCAGCCATGTCCGGAGAAACGAATCGCCTGACCGCAATGGGAGAAGAGATATCAAAAGGCTCTCCCAACCCGCGTGAAATGGATGTGCTGACCAGCTCCGGTGAGCAGGTCACCATCTCCCTGCTGAGTATGGCCCTGCAGGGGTTGGGTATTGCCGCCCGCTCAATGCTGGGTGATCAAGTTGCCATTCGCACGGACTCCGCCCACGGCAAGGCGCGCATCCAGCATATTGAAGTGGACACCCTCCGGGATGAAATCAAAAGAGGTTGTGTGCCGGTGGTGGCGGGATTTCAGGGTGTGGATGCACAGGGCAACCTTACCACTCTTGGGCGGGGTGGCTCGGATACTTCCGCGGTGGCTGTGGCATCAGCACTACAAGCGGATGAGTGTGAAATTTGTACCGATGTGGATGGGGTTTATACCGCGGATCCGCGGGTGGTCAAGGATGCTAAACGCTTAAGCCGGGTTACCTTTGAAGAGATGCTGGAGCTTGCCAGCCTGGGGTCAAAAGTTCTGCATCCGCGATCGGTGGAATTTGCCGGCAGGTACCGCATACCGCTGCGGGTATTGTCCACCTTTGAACCAGGCCAGGGTACGCTGATTACGATAGAGAACAAGAACATGGAACAACCTATAGTCTCCGGAATTGCGCATGCGCAGGATGAAGCGAAAATCACTATCAGCGGGGTGCCGGACATCCCGGGTATCGCCTCAAAAATTTTAGGTCCGGTGGGTCAGGCCAATGTCGAAGTTGACATGATTGTGCAGAATACCGGTGCGGACGGCTTAACCGATTTCACTTTCACCGTAAAACGACAGGACTTTGACCGGACCATGTCCCTGTTGAAGCCCGTTGCCCGGGAAATATCCGCACGGGAGCTCAGCGGTGATAACGAAATTGCCAAAGTATCGATGGTGGGAGTAGGTATGCGCTCTCACGCCGGGGTAGCCACAAGAATGTTTGACTGTTTGGCCTCTGAGAACATTAATATCCAAATGATCTCAACTTCGGAAATAAAAATCTCTGTTGTAGTAGCAGAAAAGTATATGGAGCTGGCGGTAAGGGCATTACACTCGGAGTTTGAATTAGAAAAGTAACCAAGACAGCGGTATCCTGTGGGTGGACGTTGTGAAGTGCGGGACAGCAGAAAGGAGAAGGTGTGTGCTAATTCTGACTCGCAGGATCGGTGAAACGTTGATGATCGGCGATGATATAACCGTAACCGTGCTCGGGGTAAAGGGCAATCAGGTTAGGGTAGGTGTCAATGCCCCAAAAAATGTCGGCGTCCACCGGGAAGAGATATATGATCGAATCCAGAAGGAGGAGCCAAAGACAGCCAAACGTTACGAGTAACGGGCTCGTATTTACTGATTTACATCAAAGTGCAAGAGGTGGGGGGCTCTTGGTGAGGCTTGCGGGTTTTGACCTAGCTGGTTTTGGTCCGGCTTGTTCTGGTGTAACTTATTCCGGTATAGATTTGTCTTGGTCTAGGCTGATCCCGGTTTGGACGGTAGACGGGTGCCTGGTGATTTAGTGGGGTATGCCTTGACCTTACTGTAGTGCCATTCAGGTCATCAGCATAGATGCCGGTTCAAAGTAGTCTGCTTACACAGCGGAGGCTGGGCCCTGCTTGTCGGCAATTTCTTAACCTGATCCACGACATCACCTACAGACGCTGAACATCGGTGGCCGTAACCTGGGCTCCGGGTTATGGGTGATCAGGTCATGTTTGGTGAATTTTGTTCCGGTACTTATTCAAGTTGGGTGGGCCTGCAAAGGTGTTGCACCATGCGTTACCTTGCACCCGTCACCCGCAACAAGCAGCAATTGAATAAAATTGCTCACTTAATGGCGCTGTTGTTAGGGGAATCGCCACACCAGGCCTGTTTGCTGTCCCGCCGCTGGGCACAATCCATGCGGCGTATCGAACGCAACTGGCAACAAGCCGTTTCCTTGTCTTTAAATCGTGCCCTGTCCATGGCGGACCTGCTGCACAGCAACGAAACCGAGCAGTTAGTACACTACCTGCGTACCCAACCCCAGGGTATCGTCCTGGTCAGCCTGCATATGGGTGACTATCTCATTGGTCTGTTTCACATCCTGCGTCATCTGCATGGGCGCCGGATTTTTATCGTCCGCCGCAAGGCCGCAAGCGCTCAGGAAACAGGTGCCTTTGCCAAACTTAAGGAATATGGTCTGCAAACCGGGGTTATTCGCAGTTATCACCCGGCGGCGGCGCTGCAGGTGCATCGAAGCCTGTGTCAGGGACACGTGGTGGTGATGTTATACGATCTGCCCGGTACCTTTGGTACAACACTTAATCTTCAGTTCCTGGGCCAACAGGTCGCCTGGGTAAAGGGCCCGGCGGCGGCCGCCGCCATGGCCAGGGCTGTCCTGGTACCCTGCATCACATACCGGCAAGAACGGTTGCGCTGTGCCCTTTTGCCGGTTTCCTCTCCGGTGGGTACGGGGCAAATTCAACAAAGTGCCCAACAACTTGCGGATTGGGCTACGGTTTATGTCCGGCGTTATCCGGATCAGTGGCTGCACTGGCACCTGGTACCCGAAATGGTGGTGGGCGGGAAAATTGGCTGAATCATCGTTATTCCGCCGCGAAGCGGTGCATTTTGCGGGCCAGTGGTTTTTGGGCGGACGAACCCTGGTGCAACCGCTGTCACTAAAAGCGCTCACCACTCTGATCGCCACCCTGTGTTGCACCGTGGCGGTTTTCCTCAGTCTCGGTGAGTACGCCCGTAAGGAAACTGTTTCCGGTTATCTTGAGCCGACCACCGGGTTTGTCGACATTTATAACAACAGCAACGCCAACGTGGTGCAACAGGTTTATGTGCAAAACGGTCAATGGGTTGAAAAAGGTACCCCTCTGGTTGAACTGGCCAGTCCCCAGGCCCGGCTTGATGGACAGGATGTGGGGGTAGCAATTCTTGCTGAACTTGAGTCCCGGGAAAACAGCGTTGTCGAACAGCTCGAACAAAACGAGATCTATTTTGAGCGCGAGGCCGCCCGCCTGGGACAGCAGGAACAACAGCTTATGGCGGAGCTTGTCCAGCAACAACAGCTGCGTACGCTCCAACAGGCTCGAGTAGGGGTAAACGCGCAGATGCTCTCTGCGATGAACAAGTTGCGCGCCACGGGTGGTGTGTCCGAATTCCGTCTGCTGCAGGTCACCGCGGAAAAGTTAGAGCAGGAAAAAGAGATGGTTACAATCACCCAGAGGTTGGCTCAGTTGGATTCGGCCTTAACCTCGCTGAGGGTTGACCTGGTGCAATTGCCGGGTGAGCGCTTACGCCGGGCTTCGCAACTGTGGCTGCAAAAGTCCACCATCCGGCAGCAAATTCAAGAGACCGCAGCTCAACGTGAGCGTTTGATTCTGGCACCGGTCAGTGGTGAAGTGAGCGGTTTACAAGCCCATGCCGGCGTCAGCGTGGTCCCGGGCTTACCCTTGCTTTCCCTGGTGTCGAACAGCGCCAATTTACACAGTGTGCTTCTGGTACCCAGTACGGCCGCCGGATTTTTAACACCAAACCAGCCTGTGCGCCTGATGTTTGATGCCTATCCCTACCAGCAGTTTGGTACCCACCCGGCGGTGTTGCAATCGGTTTCCGCATCACCCATTGCAGCCGGGGATTTGCGCGCCCCAATATCAGTCCAGGGCCCTGTATTTGTTGCCAGCGCAGCACTGAGCAGCAATCGCATTACGGTCATGGGGGAGTCCAGGCTTTTGCAGCCGGGCTTGTTATTGCGTGCGGATATTGTTCTGGAAAAACGCTCGCTATTCGATTGGTTGCTGGCACCTTTGTATAGCCTGCGCGGGCGTACATAGTGCGCTTCGGCGGCAAACGGCTTAAACCCATGTTGCAGGGTGAAGCGGCGGAGTGTGGGCTTTGCTGTGTTGGCATGCTGGCCGACTACCACGGCTATTCACTGGATCTGATCACTTTGCGGCAGAAATTTAACCTTTCTCTGTCAGGTGCGTCATTGCGTCAGATCATGGACATCTGTGTGGGCCTGAAGCTCACTCCGCGCCCCTTAAGATTAGAGTTGAATGACTTAAAACACCTGCAACTGCCCGCCATAGTCCACTGGAATCTGAATCACTTTGTTGTGGTCAAACGGGTGAGTTTGCGCCGGGTTGTTGTCCTGGACCCTGCGGTGGGTGAACGTGTGTACAGCGTGGCGGAATTTGGGCATCGGTTCAGCGGCATTGCCCTTGAAGTTAGCCCTCGAATAGATTTCTCAGCGGGTGAAGACAAACAAACCTTAAAGCTGTCTGCCTTTTTCCGCGGGGCTCGGGGTCTGGCACCGGCGTTGATCCAAATTCTTGTTCTGTCCGCTCTGATTCAGATATTTGCCTTAGCCACACCTTTTTATATCCAGGTGGTGGTTGACGATGTGTTAATCAAAAACGACAGTGATCTGTTGAATTTACTGGCGCTGGGTTTTTTGGCCCTGACGCTGTTTTCCGTTGCTACAAAAACCCTTCGCGGTTTTACGTCCTTATATCTGGCCAATCAACTCAATTACAACGTTGGCAACAGTGTACTGTTCCACCTGTTGCGTTTGCCGTTAATCTACTTTGAAAAACGTCATCTTGGAGATGTGATTTCCAGGTTTGGCTCTACCGGACCCATTCAGGAATTTATAACCTCCGGCGCGGTTGCGGTAGTGATTGATGGTGTACTGGCGGTATCAACACTTGCACTGATGTGGATCTATGCGCCGGGGTTAACCGGTGTTGCGGTGGGTGCCTTGATCTTGTACTGCTTATTTCGGCTGGCGCAATACCGGCCGTTGATGCTGGCCCAACAGGAGTCTATCAACGCCGGTGCCAAACTCGATTCTCATTTTATGGAAACCATAAGAGCGCTTGCCGGGGTCAAGAATGCCCACCGCGAGGTAGAGCGGCAAACTCAATGGCAACATTACTTTGTTGATAGCATCAACACTGAGGTCAAGATTGGGCGTCTGACCCTGTCTTACGAAGCCATCAATAACACCCTCACCGGGTGTGAATATGTACTGATTGTGTATTTGGGGGCGCTGGAGGTTCTGGGTGGTTCCATGACCGTGGGGATGCTGTACGCTTTCCTGGCCTACCGCAGTCATTTCAGTAACGCAGGCGTATCTCTGGTCAACACGACCATCCAGTTTAAAATGTTGCGTCTGCACCTGGATCGTCTGGCGGACATTGTAAACACCGGGCAGGAAACCGGATTATCGACGGACAGTGCTTTTTCGCTGCCGTTAACGGGGCAGTTGGGAGTACGGGAATTGGCCTTTCGCTATAGTCCCGGCGAACCGGCAATTTTCAAAAACTTTAATCTGGAGGTACCGGCAGGTCAGTTTGTTGCCATATACGGGCCTTCTGGGGTGGGGAAATCCACCTTGTTAAAGAACCTGATGGGACTGCTGCAACCCACTGACGGTTTAGTCACGCTGGACGGTCATCCGCTGAAAACTTTGGGGATAAAGTCGCTGCGGATGCATTCGGCATCGGTGCTGCAGACGGATCGGTTGTTTTCCGGGGGAATACGAGAGAATGTATCCTTTTTTGACAGGCTTGCCGATCGCCAGAAAATTATTGATGCCTGTAAGCTGGCCTGTGTCCATGATGAAATCATGGACACCACCATGGCTTACGAAACCCGGATTGGTGATATGGGCGCTTCGCTGTCTGCGGGACAACAGCAACGTATTTTGATCGCCAGGGCGTTGTACCGCCGGCCCAAGTTTTTTTTCCTGGATGAGGGCACCGCCCACATTGATGCACCCCGCGAACGTCAAATTATGGAAAACTTGCGCCGTCAGCAGCTCACCTGTATATACGTCACCCACAGTTTAGAACTGTTGAAATACGCAGATCAGGTGGTTTATTGGCAAGTGCCGGACCAACCCCAGGTTGTGTCGCGCTCCGGATTGGCTGAGGTTCTGCGTCAGTCCTAATTGTTGAAAATAAGCACATTTCTTAAGCGTTGCTCCCGGGCGTCGGGACTCTGCCAGGCGTTGTCAGCAATTTCAAAAATCTCCTCGGAGACAGTCATTCTGAAAGTGGCACCTTGTTCCTGATTGCGTTGTTGTACACGGCGCCAACGCTCTTTCTTGGGCGCGTCCAGGACATGCACAATCAATTCAAGTTCAGCCTGATCCACGCGGGTATAAAAATCCTCCCGCTCGGCCAAAGTCACCAGACCCAGCTCCAGCACCACATCGACACCATTGCCGGCCAAGGTTTGTGCCACCAGCCAGATCTGCTCCACACAGCGCCGTTTACGTTCTAAGTACCAGTTCAGGAAACCGGTACCGGGGCGGTCGGGACTGAACAGGGTAACCATCCACTCGTCCAGATTCAGCAGCGCACAGGTTTTGCTTTTGGCCAGTTTGGCGGCGTAGGTCGATTTTCCGGCGCCTACCGGGCCTTCGATGAGGTAAAGCATAATGGAACCCGCAATGATATTTGCTGCAGTGTATGCGGATTGTTTCTTTGACGGCAGTCTGCTACTTTGTGATCTCTTATTCCGCCTGTCGCCGGTCTGTATCGGGTGCATCCTCCCGCCGCAACCTTTCGCCGCATCCTTCCACCACTGCCTAACGACTACTTTGTTCAGGCTTGCTGATAACCGTAAACAAAGCAAAGCCGCACAAACACAAAGTGATGAGCTGAAGATTAACCGCGTAAAATCCGAAATTGCTGATCAACAGCGACGCAAAAACCGGCCCGAGCACACCCCCTAAAAGCTGGGCCGCCGGGATCAGCCCGGCTGCCTGGCCGGTTGGATCGCTGCGGGTAATGGTAGACATGGCAAAGGGTAGGCTGAAGTTCCAGCCCAAATTCAACAGCAACAGGGCTGTTGCAAATTGCCAGGGAAGGGTAGCTACTTCTAAGATCAGGGCGTATATCAATAAAAGGCCCAGAGATAGGGCAAGGGCATTGGCAACGCTCAGACGGGTACTTAACATGCCCGCGGCAATAGCCCCCGCGGCCCCGGCGATGGCCGCCAGCGCAAAGGCACTGCCGATGGTTTCCGCATTCAGGCCCATATAGTTTCCAGCCCGTTCCAGAAATGCGTAAGCGCCGTTTAAGCCTACAAATACCACGCACATCGCCAACAAACCAAAAAAGGGTGTGTAGTTGATTGAATGTGCGCTGGCTGGCCGGGACTCCGGCAAAACCCGGTTTTGCACAAAGGGTAAGGTGGGGAACAACCCCAACGTGAACAGCGCAAAAAAGATGAGCAGACCGTTAAACCCCAGGGTGGGTAACAAAAACACCGGGATCACAAACATGGACACACCGGCAACAATCACCTGGGTCGACAAGGCCACGGCAAAACCGCGGGTCGGGTCCTTGGCGGCTGCCAGCCCGGCAAGCGCCGGTACATAAATTATGCCCATGCCAAATCCCAGCAGAGTGATACATATCAGTATGCCGGGATAGACGGTGGTTTGGCTGAACAAGGCAATGGCCGCCAGGCTGATCAGTGCGCCGGTGGCCACCGCAATTTTATGGTTCAAGCGATTAACCCACAGGGGGGAAGTCATCAGGCTGAGCAGAGCGCCCAGTAGTCCCATGGAAATGATCGTCCCCAATCGGGTGGCGGAAAAACCATAAGCGTCCGCCAGGGCACCCACAATGACCGGCTGCAGATTAAATAACATAGCGCCCACCGTGGCCACGTACGCCAGGGCCGCTACCCTGGGTTCCGGGTTTGCCGCCGCGTTAGGCGGATCTGAACGGGAATGGTTGATGCCCCTTGTCCTTAACAACTTAACCGGGGTACCGGATCATTTTAATAAGGAGCCCAGTATGCCCCGAGCCAGTTTGGTACCCAGGGTTCGGCCCACGCTGCGCAAGGCACTTTTGAAAAAAGCCTCACTCGCGCTTTGCCGGTTGGAACGGCGGCTGCTGCGGCGTTGGGTAGATTTTTTAGCAGCTCGGGCCCGTTCCTTTTCAGCCTTTAAACGCAACTTTTCAGCTTCTGCAGCCCGCTTGGCTTCAGCTTGCCTGGCCTGAGCTTCGGCGGCCCGGGTCTGCAACTGTTCGTATGCTGACTGCCGGTCAATGGATTCATCATACTTGCCGCCTAAGGGTGAATTGGCGAGGAGTTTCTTACGCTCTGTATCTGTAATGGGGCCGATACGGGATTCGGGAGGTGCCACGGTGGCTGCCACGGCAGAACAGGGCGCCCCGTTTTCATCCAGGGTGGATATCAGGGCTTCCCCAACCCCCAGGGTGGTTAAGATGTTCTGCACATCCAAACCCCGATCGTTGCGAAATCCCTGGGCAACACCGCGAAGAGCTTTCTGATCCCGAGGGGTAAAGGCACGCAGAGCGTGTTGTACCTTGAGGCCAAGCTGACCCAGAACGTTGTTGGGAATATCCGCCGGGTTTTGGGTGACCAGGTAAATCCCCACGGCTTTGGAGCGAATGAGCCGGAATACCTGTTCAACACGATCCAGCAGCCCCTTGGGCATGTCCTTAAACAGCAGGTGGGCTTCGTCGAAAAACAGCACCAGAACGGGCCTGTCCTGGTCACCGGCTTCCGGAAGTTCCTCAAACAGTTCGGACAATAACCACAGCAGGAAGGCTGCATAAAGCTTGGGGGATTCCCGGAGCAGCCGTTCCGAATCCAACAAACTGATGGCGCCAACCCCGGAGAAATCTTTTTGCATTAAATCCTGTAAAGACAGGGCAGGTTCGCCGAAAAACCGATCGCCCCCCTGTTCTTCCAGCACCAGCAAGCGCCGCTGGATGGCGCCTACCGAGGCGGCGGAGATGTTGCCGTATTTCTGTCGCAGGTCCTTGGCATGATCGGTCACAAAGGCCAACATGCTGCGCAGATCTTTCAAGTCCAGCAACAACATACCTTCATCGTCCGCAAGGGCAAAGCAGGCGTACAGAATACCGGTTTGGGTGTCGTTTAAATCCAGCAAGCTGGCAAGGATATCCGGGCCCATTTCAGAAATGGTGGTGCGCACGGGGTGCCCGCGCTCACCAAAGATGTCCCAGCAAATTGTCGGATAACCCCGCAGTTGGTGATCGGTTATGCCAATAAGCTGGTTGCGGCGGTCAATCTCTTTGTGCGGCTTGCCGCTTTGGGAGATTCCACTTAAATCACCTTTAACGTCCGCGGCAAATACCGGTACGCCGGCGCGGGCAAAAGCTTCAGCCAAGACTTGCAGGGTAACCGTCTTGCCGGTGCCGGTTGCCCCGGCCACCAGGCCGTGTCGATTGCTCATGAAAGTCAGCTGTTCAACGGTCTGATCTCCATCCCCCGCAAACAGCAATCCCGTAGGTTTGTCTGTCATATTGTTACTTGTTATTGCTCACCTGGATCTAGTTGACCCTATTTGGCGGCTTAATACAAAAATAATTGCCAGGAGCGGGTTAAGGGTTGCCGCAGCTACGCCGTGGGGTTAAACGTGGCACACTATGGGTCTCGACAGTTCCTGGAGCGCCCATGCACATCCGTCCCGGCCGGCAGTCCGACATTGAGCCGCTGAACGAAATATATAATTACTATATCCGGGAGACGCACTTTACCTTTGACCTTAAGGAAAAAACGCTCAACGAACGGACCCGGTGGCTGAGCCAATTTGCGCCGGGAACCCGGCATCAGTTGTTTGTTGCAACGGTTGACGAACGGGTGGTGGGATATGCCAGCAGCACACAGTTCCGGCCCAAACAGGCTTATGAAACTTCGGTGGAAACCAGCATCTATCTGCACCCGGACAGCCATCACCGGGGGGTAGGAACCCGGCTTTATGAAACACTTTTTGCGGCGTTGTTGCCCCTGGATGTCCACCGTGCTTACGCGGGTATTACCCAGCCTAATGCCGCTTCTGCTGCGTTACACAAAAAGTTTGGCTTTGTACCCCTGGGCACCTACCGGGAAGTTGGGCGGAAGTTCGGCCGCTACTGGTCTGTGGATTGGTTTGAAAAACAACTGGACTGATGGGTGAGCCTCAACATAGCCGGCAATACCCCCTACTACCCTGATGCGGGCCAAAAACAGTGTTGTGATTTAACGGAAACTTAACATTTGTACGGGAAACTGAACGGTTTACGGTATGGCCAAATAAGCCAATACGATAAAGCCACGGAACCGGGTGGCTACTCAACGCGGGGGAACTGTGTCAATCGAGTTATTTGCCATCGTTGGCTTTATGCTGGCGGCTTACTCCATCGTAGCTAATGATGCCATTCAGACGTTGGGCACATTTCTGGCCTCCAACGCCCAGCGCCCCTGGTGGGTGCTGTGGATTTTTGCCTCCTCCATTATTGTTGCCATTATGTTATATGCCTGGTTTTTCCTGGATGGTGACATTGGTTTTGGACGGCTGAATCGAATTCCTTACCCGGAAAACGGGGTGCAATGGTGGCACGCGGTACCCCCGCTGATTCTGCTGTTTTTGACGCGGTACGGTATTCCGGTGTCCACCACATTTCTGGTGCTGACGCTATTTGCCATCACCGGTGGTGCCGCCACCGAGGGTGTAATGGCCAGTATGTTGACCAAATCTTTTCTGGGGTACGTGGTGGCATTTTTTGTGGCCGGTGCGATTTATCTGATGGTGTCCAAGACATTCGAGGCCTGGATCATACGCACCCGCTCAGACCCGCCAAAAACACATTGGGTCGTCTTTCAATGGCTGTCGACCGGATTTTTGTGGAGCCAATGGCTGATGCAGGATCTGGCCAATATCTTTGTCTTCCTGCCCCGTACAACCACGGAAGTTGGCGGTCAGATTACGGTTACCTTTGATCCCACCCTCATTATCTTTTCCACCTTATTAATGTTGTTACTGCATGCCTACATATTTGCTACCCGGGGAGGTAAGATCCAGGAAATTGTCCGGGTTAAAATTAATACCAGTGATATACGCGCTGCCACCTTAGTGGACTTGATTTTTGGTCTTATACTCCTGGTCTTTAAGCAGTGGAACGACATCCCCATGAGCACAACATGGGTGTTTTTGGGCTTGTTAGCCGGACGGGAGCTTGCGGTGGCTTGGCTGACCGGGGCGCGCAGTAACCGGGAAGCAGCCACGGATATCGCCACGGATATTGGCCGGGTTGCCTTTGGCCTGGTGATTAGCGTTATTCTTGCCTTCAGCATGCCCTGGGCCGCAACCGGCTCACTACCGAAATTTTGAAGCAATCAAATTCAGATTAGCGCGATCTTCAATAGTCTGCGCCGCTTCAAGGCAAAGGTCTTCGCGAAATCGCCGGCTGATGATTTGTACGGATTGCGGCAGTCCGGCAATGTTTGCCACCGGAACGGCCACCGCGGGCAGCCCCAACAAATTGACGACGGTAATCGTGTGTATTTGTGTTAACCAACGGGCCAGCCATTCACGATCCAAATCCGAACCCACCGGCCAGGCCGGAATTGTGGCGATAGGGACGAGCAACAATGGGGTCCGCGTGAGCTGATCGTGCCATTGGGCATAGATTTCCCCCCGCGCCATGAGGGGATCGTGAACAAGGTCGCCCTGGGCCTGGGACCAGGGCGCATCAAAAGCCTCCCAAAATTGATTGTACTCAGCAGATATTACGCCAACGGGTGCTCGTTTAGGTTGTGGGGTCAGACGTCCGTATTGCCCCATAATCTGGACGTAGATTTTACCCGCATGGTGCAAATCCGGTAGTTCAACGTTTTCCACCGGATGCCCGGCATCAGCCAGCATCCGAGCTGCCAGATCCATGGCTTTGCTGACCCGGGAATCGAGCTCCAGTCCGCAGACCCGGCCAACGGGTAAGGGTGAGCTTGGCTGAGGGCCACTGATGGGGGCAACAACATGCCAGGGATCCGAAGAGGGTTCTGCACACATGTGAGCAAAGGCCAAGGTCAAATCTTTCACCTGTCTTGCCATTGGACCGTGTGCGCTCAGCACTTGGAAGGCTGCGGGAATAGGATGTGTTGCTGTCCCGGTATTGGCAATGGGAATGCGCCCTTGGGAAGGTTTAAGGGCGGCAACACCACAGCACTGGGCGGGCCAGCGCAAAGACCCGGCACCGTCGTTGCCGATCCCAAGGGATGACATCCCGCTGGCCAGGGCAGCCGCTTCGCCGCCGCTGGAGCCGCCGGGCGTCAGACTGTGGTCGTGGGGGTTTTTGGTGTGCCCGTACAGTCCGTTGTGGGTGTGCCAGCGCATGCCAAACTCAGGCATGTTGGTACGGGCGATGGGAATGGCCCCCGCCCGGCGAAGTTGTGCAATATGTGGGGCGTCCCCTTCAGCAATATGGTTACGCAGTGGAGAAATTCCCTGAGTAGTGGCGGAACCGGCAACATCCTGGTTTTCTTTAACGGTGATCGGAATGCCCAACAACGGTTTTTCGCGTAAGGCGTTGCTGCGCCGCCTGATCTTACGATCATATTCCGCGGCGGCAGACAGGGCGGTCTGCTCTAAAGTCACGGTCACCCCATTTACCTGTGGGTTCACCTCCTGAATACGCTGCAAGAAGGCTTCAATGACCTCCTGGCAGGTAATCTGGCCGGATTTGATCAATGTCCCCAATTCGGTTGCACCCAGCATCCAAAGTTGTGTCATCTTGAGCCTCGCCGTTGTTTGCGCGGTGGGCATATTAGGTTTAAAAAACGAAAATTACAGTCTTGTAATTTTATGCGATCTGATTACGCAGGCGCTTGCAGGTTGGTGAGCACTAACGCGCCCTTAGCCATACAGCAACGCTTGCCGGCGTGGTATGTAGCGTAATGGCCTATTTCCGTACCCACCCTGCGCGCTGACTGCAAAACATATTTACTAAGGTGCCGGTCACCGCCGGGCTGAATTTGTGGCCGCGCATTGTTTCCCGGCCGGAGTGCCGGGGGTTAGCGCTGAGAGGGTGTGCGCAACTTTGTTATGCGGGGAGTACCATCATTAAATCCGTGCCCGGCAGCTTTCACAGCTGAGGCTCTTGTCCGTCGCCTGATTTGTCAATGTCGATTGCCCCGGGGATCATGTATGCCTCTCAGCTCCTGCGGAATAAGAGTTACCGGTTTCCCGGCATAACTCATGTCCTGTTTAAGTATGCGTCTGGGGGTGTAAGTGTCATTGGGGATGATCTGAACAACGAATTAACACAAGCTAACAAGCGGTCGTTTGATACCTATCTTAAGGCGAATCATTTTCCCGATGCAGAACTTCGTAGGTGGTTAGATTGGTGAAGTTTTCAGGCTAAGTAAATCCGGTATATGCGGCGGATATGAATTGCTTGTTGCAGGATTTTTCAGCACGTGTGTCCGGATAAATCACTAGTGGGGGCTCACACGACCGCGTGATGGCCGTCGACTTTAACTGTTACAGTCAGTTATTGCCGGAACCTGGTCATGGTTACCCCCGAAGATCTTACGAACGATCCATTTACCCTTGTTGTTGCTAAAGAACCGGCACAAATCACCCGCACGGTGTCCGGCTTGTTACGGTGGTGTAAAGAAAAAAATAAATCCTGCCTGGTGCTGAACTTTAATGCCGCCCACCAGTGGGATGACGCCCTGCAGCGCATTCAGCCCAACCAGGGCAACATCGAAATCACCGACGGACCGTTGCTGAACCTGCTGATCCACACCAACGGCGAACGCCTTCTGGTGATCGACTGTCACGATTCCCAAGCCAAGCTGGTGGAGTCATTAAATGCCCTGTTTGATGACAAACCCTATCTACAAATCTCACCCACACAACAAAAACATCTTGATCTGGCCAAGGCCAGGATTGTCCTGCTGGTCACCCAACAGGACCTGCAGGACGGTAAGTTTTCCGAAGCCTTCTATTCCCGCCTGTCCCATATACAACTCAGCCAGCATGACTTTGCCCAGGCCAGCCCCAGCCAGATGTACTGGCCTGAAAAGCAAGTTGCGGCAACCCCGTATAAACGTCAGAACAACGACGTGACGGTCGACCTGGGACATGACCCGGATTGGCAGACCCCCTTGTGGGGGCGGTTTGTATCCACAAATGCCCAATGGTCCGTTGAAGCCGGGGGGTTACAAAAGGCGGTTGAGCAGAAAAAGCCGGTGCAATGTGTGCTGGTGAATACACCGTCCCCCCTGCCCAAGGACCTGCGCTACTTGATTGACCGGGCGCAAACACAACCCATAGACGTCTATGGTGAGGTGCTTGACCTGGGGCAGATCACCTTTGTGGACGGGGGTCAACAACAGCCGGACAAGCCACCCAAGGCGAAGGTGTATCAATACCGGGATCACCTTAACAAGCCGCTGTTCCCGGTGAATAGTGTGACCGTGGAAGCCCTGTTTCAGACCATTTATCTGGACGAGAACCGTCACCTGACCAGCAAGCAAGGGCTGTTGGATAACAGCCTTAAGCGCAACCTGCTGATCAGCGGGCGGCTGTTACGTGCACAATGGCACCGTTTATGCCAACGGGCGGCTGGATATACCCTGTACCTGGGTAAAGGTGTGACGTGGCCCAAGGCTTTTCTGGGCAGTCCACCTAAAAAAAGTGCGGTCGTGGCCCAGACCCGGACGCTGGTGTGGTCCGATATGAACTCGCTGGAACGGTTGCGCAAAGATAAATACAACACCGGGGTGTTTTATTGTCACGACCTGGGTCTGGGGACCACCTTGTTACACGCCTATGCGGAAAAAATAGGTGCAAAGATCAACTGGATCTATACCGTTAACGAAGATAAAGACGATGGACAACTGTTATCCCGTTATGACGCACAGCCGCAGGACAAGGTCAAAGAAGCGGTCAAAAACGACGAAAAATCCAATGTAGATCAGGCCCCGGCGATCTGGGTTCCCCAACAGTTCGAACCTGTTGAAGGCCCTCTGCTCAAGCAGCTTCTGACAGAAGACCAAAAGGGGATCCTGCTGCTGAAGGCGGCGGACCTGGCGCCGGGGTTGCTGGAACATCTGGAAGTGGTCCTGCACCTGGGCCAGGTTCTGGTGGCGGGGCAACTACAGCCGGTAAAAAGACGCTTATGGCTGCTGTTTGAAGACCACGTCACCCATCCGGCCCTGCAACATGCGCCCAGCCGGTATCGCTTGCAGGTTGATCAACCCAGACAGGTGTATCCACAGTTGCTGCGCGGCTCACACCGCGATACGCAAATTGCGGACACCACCCTTAAGCTTCTTCTGGATCTGGTGACCCAACTTAATGATCAAGTGCCCCAACATACCCGGCTGAAAACCCCCCTCCACTTATCCTGGCAGCGGCTCCATGCGCTGTACAACGAACTGGCGGGGTTAAGCCACACGCAAGACGTACATGAGGTGGTGGACCGGCTGGTCTGGGGACACTTCTACGGTCAGGACCCGGAGGCCCGGGCGTATGCCGGGGTGCTGCTGAGGGCGGGCTTAGCGTCCCGGGACACCGGGTATACGGTAGACATCACGGTCTTAGAGCAAGCCGTGGAAAACTGCGCAGACCTGTCCCGGTTCAGGGGGGTGTTCTGGCGGTTGTTGTCCAGTTTGAATGGGGCCTGTTTACGCGCCTTGGGTCTGGAGAAGGCACCGTTCCAGGGGGCAGGTTTGTCCCGCCCCCGACAGTACCTGCGTGCGTTGTTGTCCCGTTTTAACGGCAAGGATTTCAGCACCCGGACCCCGGGGTTGAGTACCCCCCTGGCCACACTTTGCCGCCGTTATGCCTTAGCCTGTGGGGTGACCGACTGGCCACTGATGTCAAGCCAGGTGGTAGACGAAAAGGAAGAAGAAAAAGACGACGACAAACACAACATCGACGTCATCGTCGACACCCCATCAGGCTCGTATCTACCCCCGCGGGTCACCGTGTCCCATCCCAGCCACGCCTGGACCCGGCAAACCGATGAGGCGCTGCAACTTATCCGCCGTTACCCGGCGGTGGCCCTGTTGGGTCCGGCAGGGACGGGGAAAAGCCACTTTTTGCGGAAATTACAAACGTTTGCCAACAGCGCGCCTGACCAGAACAACAAAAACAAAACTCCAATGACCGTGCAACTGTTTGGCCCGTTGAACATCAGCCCCCACACCCATACCGGCAGCCCGGACTTTAACGCGGTGGTGGGCCGGTGGTTAGACCAAAAATCTGCACCCAATACCTGGTTTGTGCTGGCCCTGGACGAAGCCAACTTAAGGGACCAACGGTTGTGGAACCTGTGGCGGGACCTCAGCCAGGCCCAACCGGTGGTCTGGTGGCGGGGTAAATCCCATCCCTTAAGTCCCGGGCATAAGATTGTGGTGACCGGCAACCCGCCGGACTATGTGGGCCGGTTGCAGGGGTGGGTGATGCGGGACCTGTTTTTTACCGTGCACTTTCATCCCTTTGACCGGGCGTATCTTAAACAGGCGATATTACCCAAGCTGCTTGAGCACTATGGCATGGATCAAAGTCACTTAGCGGCCTTAAGTGACAATCTGGCGGTGGGCATATCAGCCTGCCGGGTGCTGCGGCCCCGGCAGCAGATGAGTATTCGGGACATCCAGTCTATTTTGCAGAGCTGTGTGGCCATTGATCCAACGTTTAAAAATCCCAAGGAGGTCCTTTATCAGGCCTGGGTCAGGGCGGTATTTGCCGGTTTCAGCCGCGACGAACGTCAGGCCTTGATGACCTGGTACCGGCAGCGCTATTTTCAAGCTTATGACCTGGTTACCGCCCCCATCCACCAGGGGCTGCCTTTTGCCGCAGAGGCCAAGCGGGTCCTGCAAGGTCTCCCCAAAACCATCACCGTCACGCCGTTAACCCAGGCCTATGTGCAACAGGTGATCGCCTGTGTGAAGGATATCGAATACTTTGTTGAGCATCAGGATAAAAACAAGAATAAGAATAAAGACGGCACCCTGATCGGCAAGGTCATGACCATTTTTGAAGGGCCGTCGGGGATTGGCAAAGATCTGGTGCTACCCCAGGTGCTTAAACATTACCACTACCAGCCCCTGGACCAAACACCGGCCACTATCAAGACGCACCGCCACTACGTTCACCTGACCGCCAGTACCCTGGAAAAGCTGGTCAAGGTGATTGAGGATGCTAAGACAAAGGGCTATGTGGTGATTGTTTCCGAGATCAACCTGCTGCCCAGTGCGGAACTGGAAGGGGCGTTAAACGATACTCTGGCGGGGGCAGCCGCGCCGGGGTTTTATCTGTTTATCACCATGAACAGCAGCCGATTGTCCGGCCGGCAGACCCTGTCCCGGGCCTTTATGAACCGTGGGGTGGTGTGTCAACTGCGCAGTTACAACCGGCACGAACTGTTGCAGATTGTCCAAAACCACAAAGACGGCCAGACCCTGAATCAGAACATCCCCCTATATCTGGTTGGGTTGCATCAATCACTGAGATCAGCCTTGGAAAAATACCCCAGGGCCCCGCTGCCCACATTGCGGGATTTACTTAAGTGTGTGCATACGGTAATCGTTCACAAAAAGGCCAAAAGTGCCAACCCGAAAAAGGACATTCTGCCCCTGTTCCTTCAGTCCTACCGGCTCTTTTATTCGTTTGGCCAGATCAGTGAGCTGGTGCCCTATAAAGTACCCGAGACGGATACCTTGCCGGTGTTGTCTCTGCTGGTGCAGTTGTACAGCCGGGGGTACTGTCGGCAGGTGAGCCGCCCGCAAACCGTCCCCGCCATCGGCTCATATACCCGGCAACACGGTGTGCGCTTAGGCCAATACACCCAGCATGATGTGCCGGTGATCTGCTTCCAGGGCCACCTGGCCTACAATGAGGGCACGTTGCCGTTGTCGAATAATCCCTATTTGCTACCGGTGCTGCAGGCCTGGCGGCTGGGTCAGCAGCCTGTTCTGGCAAGCCGATACAAAGCGCTCAACCGGCACTGGGGCACCCCAACTGAGATTTTGAAGCGGTTACAGTCAACCCCGGATAACCGGGGGGATGAAAAGGAGAAAAAAGTTCGGATGCCACCAGTTTCCCCGGCAGGGTTTGGGCAACTGCTGTGCGGGATGGTGTTAAATCCGGCTGCGGAGCACAACCTGGCAACGCTGATCACTTCCCAAACGCTGCCTTATGACTGGGTGAACTGTTTAAGGCAGGTCCATCTGACCTATCATACCTTCAAAGCCGCACAAACCATGTTGACCAAACCAGGCCGAGTTGGGGATGCCTTGGTGTTGGCATTTTTACACCGCTGGGCGGAACTGACCCAGGCGTATTTTGACGAGTATGCGTGGAACAAAGACAAACCCAAGCAGCAGGCGTATAAATTTTCCGCCTTTAACCAACAGTATCAATACGCGGTTGGGTGGGCTAAACAGGCGCCGTTAACGCCCAAGGCCCAGCGTGGGATTGAAGGGTGTGTGTACCTGGATTTTCAGCGCATGCAGGTCCTTACCCCTCAGCAATATACAAACTGGTGGCAGCAGTTTGAGCCGAGTGAGGTTTACCAGGTACCGCATCATAAAAATATCAAACCACAAAAATCGGTTGACAAAAACGTTAAGCTGTTTGGTAAGCAGTGGATGGACATATTTAAACTCTGGTTAAACATGCAGTTTGGTCAAAGTACGGCGGCAAATTTAAAATACACACTTAATCCCAAAGGGGATCAGGACGATCCCGACCTCATTCCTCGTCTTACCTACTTTAACCGCTTGCTTACCGAAGGCCGATCTCAAAATGCGGTGTTCAGACCAAGGTTTAGCCCACAGACTTTGATACCGGGAATGAATTACGCGCGTGAAAGCCGCCGGCTATTTTTGTACTCGACACATAATCCGGAATGGTGTGCCCATTTGTTGTTGGCCACAGCCACGGGCCGGTGGTCTTACCCGCTGCCCAAGCAAACAGATTTATATCGCCGCCGGCTCAGGGAAACCCTGTATTACCTGATATACAACCGCCAATTGGCGCAAAGCTACCCCGGTTTTGCTTGGCATTTGAATTCTTCCGGTCAAAAAACCAAGCATCCTTACAACGCAGACTTGACCGTTAGGGGATTGCAGTGCCGTTATTGGCAGCAGGAGGTGGAGAAGCTCCTCAACAAGAAACCCAAGTATACCGAAGTCACAAACGATGTGCTGATCTATTGGATGATTAAGCGGAGTTCAAAGGTAAATAAAAGCGACAGGCAGTCACAAAGGTATGTTCAGGAAAAAATCTCATTTGAGGACACAACGCTGGCCTTAACCGCTGCCTGGGTGTATGGATATATCAGCTACGCTGAGATAGTCAATGCCTATGCGGGTAACAAGTGGTGGCAGAACCTGCTGCAAGTCACTTCCGTATTCTTTGATATTGAATCGAAATTACACAAATTCAACAACCTGGCGTTTATTGAGCCCCAACAGATTGTTGAAGCGATTGATGAAATTAAAGTAACGGTAGAGCTGATTTGTAAAAAAAGCAGACCTACTCAAACCACAAGCCTGAAACTTGGTGGGTCTAATCTGAGCGGTGTCCCCCGTGCGTCGAAACACCTGGCAACCCAGGTTCGGGGCATCAAATACCTTGCCACCGGCATTATCGATCAGTGTGATGAGTATGGGGTGCCTTTGACGTCGAGAAAATTGACCGTGGAGGACTATATCTCCGCCGGCAACCCGAAAGCGCTGAATCAGATAGGCAGTATCACCGCGCTCCCGTTTGATATTGTCAAAAACGAAGCCAGCTTTAAGCTGCTGGTCCCGTTGGGGTGCGCAATCCAAAACCCGTCAGCACTGCACCAAACCATGGATCTGACAAAGTTAATTGGTCCCGATGGATTAGTTACTTTTAAACTACCCGGAGGAATCAGACAGTTCTCCTACAACGTCCTGTTCCCGAAGAAGAAGCCACTGAAAGAAGCGCCCTTAGTTGTAAAGTGCACGCATAAGAAAACTTTTAAAATAGACACGAATACAAAGAACGGCAAGACGCTGAACAAGATTGTGTCGGAGCGACTGCCAGAAGACGGGAAAAAATTGGGCCGCAACGACGTTTACCTGATTGAGGGTTTAACCCGCTGGATTGCAAAAAAGGGGACCTACTCGGGTAGTGATGACACCCGTGCTCAATGGCAGGGCTGGCGAAACAAGAACAAAGAAAAAGAGCATATGCTCAATTTTTGTTTGCGCATTGAGTTCAAAGGGGTGTGTCATGAATTCAATAGCATGTTATTTGCCATCCTGTGGAGTCTAAAGCACTACAATAACCCCATGCGGCTGGTGGACGTCTATCTGGTCGAATCCGGTGAGGTGTATTCAACCGGAGGGCATATAGTGTTGCAGATATTTATAGACGAACAGTGGGTCACTTTTGATGCCACCCCCCCGGACAACCAGACCGTTGATCACGTAACAATTGACAATAGGATTGAGTTTGGACGTGCGGCTTATCCCTATGCACCACCGGATAGGGATAACCCCTATGATACACCCATAAAGAACGCCGAGATTCGTAATGCGATTAAAACCCGGTTTCCCCAACTGTTCCATACGTCCAGCGAACGCGGTGGAGTCCGCTTTGCCTGGTCGGGTCACCGGATAAATCTGAAACAACTGGTTCGGGGTCAACCTCCGTTTGCCGTATCCAATACAGTAACCGTCCTACAGCCCCAGAACCTGGTGATAACCAACAGCAAATTTAGTTACGTTATCGCAGGATATGACAATATCCTGAGTGTCGAATACTGTGGCCGGTTCTATCGTGGGTATGCGATCAATCATCTGTTTGCGCAATTGTTCAATTTAGGGTTCACGTTCACATTGAACACGACTAACGATATTGTTGAGGTAAGTGATATCGATCAGCTAAAGGATCTGATGTACGCAGGTCATATCTGCGATATTTCTCCTGAACAGCTGAATATGCTACGCGAAAAAAAGGAATTAACCGAGCCTTATACGATTGTAGACATGAATCTGGTGGCTAAGTTAGTGAATGCCTTTCTTGGAAACTACGCATTTGGCAGCTATCAGAAGAATAACAAGGAATACACATATTATCATTTGAACCTGAACGGACTAAGCTCTCAACACTTTAATGTATACGATGGTCTGGAAAAAGTGTTGTCACAACCAATAGAAAGACCGTCTGCCTCTTTTTGGATGGGCAGGATAAGCAAGGGTTTACCAGACAATATATTTCAGCGGCTAAAGGTCACCAGGCAATTACGCCATGTAAAAATCATTGGGGATAAGTTCGAGGGGGCGCCCGTCTCGAAAACCGCGTTTAAATCCATTCCCTGGTTAGAGTCGTTTAACTTGTGCATCGGCAGTTTGCAAGCGCGGGGTCACTTTGAAGCCTTGGGCGCTACCTCACTCTACAGTCTTATACTGGACCTGAAAGGCCTCAACAAGGTGAATGAACTCAATCAATTTTTGCGGCAAGCATCCACTTTGTATGCACTGGGTGTTATGTGTACAAATATTGACAAGCCCGTAACAATTCCTCCCAACATAAAGTATCTGAGCATTAAAACGTTCAAAAATATCGATTTCAGGTACAATAAATTGGTGACCTTGGCTTTGAAAGATGCAAACGTTGAAGAGATCTTTTTGAGTCGCGCAACATTTCCGGAACTGGTGACTCTCTCCCTGCATGAAGTCATCTGGCCCGATGTTCTGGACCCCAAATTATGGGAGGATTTTAAGGCCCGCTGTCCGAAACTAACCCGCTTCAAGGTGGTTGATGGACCCCAATATAAGTACGATCAATCCAAAAACGAATCACTCTTAGATTCTGACAAGCTTCGGTTCCCGGGAGTTACTCATGTGTTATATAAATTTTCCCCCATCAGGAAGCGGCAAATGAATGGAAACATAAAACATCCGTTGGTTAAGTTGTTCAGGCAAAAACTACAGGGGAATAACTTTCCCGATGAAGTTCATTTGGAAACACATATGGAATGGTGATCAGGTAACTATGACGGTTGGTCCTGGTGCCGAGGGTCCCGTATAGAATATAGCGCGTTGCCAAATTCCAGCACACGAGCATGATTTTCACGTTGT
This sequence comes from Pseudomonadales bacterium, assembly GCA_028280225.1. Taxonomy (GTDB): domain Bacteria; phylum Pseudomonadota; class Gammaproteobacteria; order Pseudomonadales; family Azotimanducaceae; genus UBA4421. Next base: position 33,852 of record JANQMF010000036.1, read on the forward strand.
CGGATTTTGGCCGTCCACACTATTGTCTTTGTCAATTAGTGCTGGAACCTCATCGTGGCCACTCTACAAAACCTGTTAGAAAATCAATTTACCCTTTGTATTGCACATAACTCTGCTCAGATAACGCGTGTAGCTAGCGATATGTTGCAGGGCATGAAAAACAAGAAGCAACCCTGCTGTGTTCTGAATTTTAATGCATCCCATCAGTGGGATGATGCCTTGCAGAGTATGCAACCGCATCAGGACAAAATTCAAATCACGGATGGCCCCTTGCTGAAGCTCCTCCTGAGTACAGAAGGTGACCGCACCTTGGTTATCGATTGTCACGATTCTCAAGCTGAGCTGGTCGAGTCCCTCAATTCAGTATTTGACGCCAACCCTTACTTGCAGATATCACCCACGGAACGCAGGGACCTGGATCTAAACAAAGCCAATATTGTCCTGCTGGCAACCGGTAAGGACATACGCTGCGGTAAATTTTCTGAAGCCTTTTATTCCCGCTTATCCCATGTGGTTCTTAACGTTGGGGATTTTTCAAAATCCAGCCCCAGCCAGGTTTATTGGCCTGAGGAAAAAAACTCTTCGAAGACAAAATATCAACCCCAAAGTAGTGATGTTGGTGCGGATTTAGGTTATGACATGGATTGGCAAACGCCATTATTTGGTAAGTTTATTCCAAACAATTCGAACTGGTCGATCGAGTCGGGTCAATTAAAAAAAATCGCGACGGAAAAGCAACCTGTGCGATGTGTTCTATTTAACGTACCAACACCCCTGCCCAAAGATCTACGCTATTTTATTGATAGTGCCAAATCTCAAATCATGACCGTATACGGCGAACCTCTGGATCTGCGGCAAGTGACCTTTGTTGATGGGGGGCATAAAGGATACAAAAATAAGCCCAAGGCAGCAGCTTACCAGCATACACCCAAGCAGAGTTTTTTCCCCGTAAATTCGGTTACCGTGGAAGCCCTGTTGCAAACTGTCTATCTGGACAACAACGGCCACCTGCAATCCAAGCCGGGATTGTTGGCGAAAGAATTTAAGCCGGCTCTATTGATCAGTTCGCATCTAAGCCGATCACAATGGCACCGCTTATGTGCAGTGGTTGAAAAAAATCCCCTGCACATTGGCCGGCATGTTAACTGGCCCAAGGACTATCTGGGTAACCCGCCCAAGGAGGGTGTCACGCTGTCCGAAACCAAGGTGCTTTTGTGGAAAGATCAGAATATCGAATCGATTCAGCAGCTTCGAAAGGATTCAAATCAGACGGTGGTGTTCTATTGTCAAGACCTGGGTTTGGGGACTCGGTTATTGCAAGACTGTGCCCAAAAAATGGGTACAAAGATTAGCTGGATGTATACCGTTAACGAGGACAAAGACGATGGCAGACTGTTGTTCCGCTATGCCGCGGAACGGGCTACCGATATGCCAAGTGATCAGGTGCAAGATCGGGACGAAGACGACAAAGATGAGGTTAAGGAGGGCCCGGTCGACGACAAAGACGACGAAAAATCCAATATCGATTACAGCACGAATATCTGGGTACCCCAGCGGTTTAAAAGAGTGGAAGGTCCCTTATTAGGGCAGTTACTGGCTGAAGACAACAAAGATATCCTGCTGCTGAAGGCAGCGGATCTGGCTCCGGGGTTGCTTGAGCATCTGGAGATTGTGCTGCACCAGGGTCAGGTGCTTGTGGAAGGTGAACTGCGCCCGGTCAAGCGCCGCTTGTGGCTGCTGTTCGAAAACAATGTAACCCATCCGGTCTTACAACATGCCCCTAGCAGCTATCGGCTGCAGATCGATAAGCCTGGAGAAGTTTATCAAGATCTGCTTATACGTTCCGGTCAGAAATCTGTACGCTCACAACCTGCAAACATTCCTTTTAAGGTACTACTGGATCTGGTTTCACACTTTAATGAACAGGTTCCCAAATATACCCGTCTGAAAATCCCTGTTCACTTATCCTGGCAGCGCATCAAGGCGCTGCATCGCGCACTCTCGGATCAAAAGGATACCCAAGATATACATGATGTAGTCGATAGTTTGATATGGGGACATTTTTACGGTCAGGATCCGGAAGTTCGAGCCTATGCCCGAGTAATGTTGCGGGTGAATTTATCTCCCACAACGGGTCAGCATGAGGTGGACATTGGCGTGATGGCGCAGGTGCTTAAAACCTGTCGCGATCTGACCATTTTCGAGGATGTGTTCTGGCGCTTGTTATGCAGCCTCAACGCTGCCTGTTTGCAAACTCTGAAGCTGGATAGAGCCCCGTTTCGCGGTGAGGGCCTGGAACACGCCCGGCAATACTTGCGGGCCATGCTTTCCCACTACAACGGTGTAGATTTCGGAGGACAGAAACGGGTTTTGTCGAACCAGAAAAAGGACAACAAACGTGATGAACTTAAAGACAAGGGCGCTGCGCCGGTATTTTCCCTATCAGCTATCTGTTATCAATACGCGCTGACTTTTGGTGTCGCCCGTTGGCCGAATACCCGCGAGCAGGGTTTAGAGAATACAAAAAAAACCAACAACACACATGCTCCCAACGACCGCCTGCATATACGGACCTCCAATCCGGTTACGCCCTGGGTACAACAAGCCGAGGAGGCGCTGCGCCTGATTCATCACTACCGGACGGTTGCGCTGTTGGGCCCAACAGGTACGGGAAAAAGCTACTTTTTGAGACATTTAAAGAAATTTGCCAACACCGGCAAAAAACTGAAGAACAAAGGTAAAAACCCGATTGACCTCCAACTGTTTGGGCCGTTGAACATCAGTCCGCAAACCCATACCGATAGTCCGGACTTTGAGGTGGTGGTTAAGAAGTGGCTGAATCACAAGTCTGGGCACGACGCCTGGGCGGTGCTGGCTTTGGACGAAGCCAACTTGAGGGATCAGCGTTTGTGGAATGTGTGGCGGGATATCAGCCAAGACACTCCGATAGTCTGGTGGCAAGGCGAAAGGCGTAACTTAGGTGCCGGGCATAAGATTGTGGTGACCGGCAATCCGCCGGACTATGTAGGCCGATTACAGGGGCGGGTGATGCGGGACCTGTTTTTTACCGTTCATTTTCAGCCTTTCAGCGTAGGCTATCTGGAAGAGAAGATACTGCCGGATTTGCTCGAACACTATGGTATTGAGAGAAGTCACTTACCGGCCATCAGCGAAAATCTGGCTGCAGGTATAGAGGCCTGCCGGCTCTTGCGGCCCCGGCAGGAAGTGAGTATTCGCGACGTTCAATCCATCTTGCATACCTGTGTGGTCATAGACCCTGACTTCAAAAACAGCAAAAGCTTGCTCTACCAGGGCTGGGTGAGAGCTGTCTTTGCCGGATTCAGCACAAGTGAATGTCAAGCCTTAATGACCTGGTATCAGCAGCGCTACTTCCAAAAATACGATCTGGTGGTTAACCCTTTGCACAAAGTACTTCCTTTTGACAAACAAACATCAACAGTGCTGGAAGATCTGCAAAAACAAATTACAGTGACATCTTTGACCCGGGATTATGTAAAACTGGTGGTCGCTTGTTTAGGAGACATTGACTACTTTGTCAAAAGAAAAAAGAAAAACAACAACGCCTTAACCGGCAAAGTGATGACAATCTTCGAGGGCCCCTCGGGAATTGGCAAGGATTTAGTTCTGCCCAAAGTTTTGGAGAGTTCCGGTTATTCACCCATTAACAAGATGTCTGATTCTCCAGGTGATGGAAAATTCTATGTTCACATCACAGCCAGTACCCTGGAAAAACTGAAAGAGGTTATTGAGAACGCCAGGATAGGTGGCTATGTGGTGATTGTTTCCGAGATCAATCTGCTGCCCAGCGCGGAACTGGAAGGGGCCCTGAATGATATTCTGGCAGGGGACGTAAACCCCGGTTTTTATCTGTTTATTACGATGAACAGTAGCCATTTATCCGGACGTCAGTCATTGTCCCGGGCATTTATGAACCGGGGTGTGGTTTGTCAACTGCGTGGCTATAACCGGCATGAGCTACTGCAGATTCTGCAAGACGATGAGTTTGGCAAACAGCTTAATCAGGTTGTAAGGAACTGTTTGGTGAACTTACATCAAGCAATTGTCAGGTATTTACAGGAGAATCCGGCAGCTTCCAAACCCACCTTAAGAGATTTGTTACGGTGTGCAAAATTAGTTGTCAACAAGGGTGTTGGCAGGGCTAAATCCGGGGCTTTACAGAATACAGTTGTGCCGTTAGCGAGGGAGTTGTATCGGCTGTATCTGTTAATTGGTGGTGTTAAGAAACTGGAGGTAGCAAAAACAAGCGATGTGATCAATTCCGGCGAACTGGATTCTTTGCCGGCATTGTCACATTTGGTTCAGTTGTATAGTTATGGCCACTGCCGAGCGGTTAGAAGAAGTAAAAATATGTCTGCCATTGGTGGGTATGACCGGCGCCAAGGTGTATTGGTACAGGCGGATAACCGAAATTCTGAGGGGTTGGCGACCCGCTTGCAGGGACACATTGCACAATATGAACCATATTTGCCTTTCTCAAACAACCCTTATCAAACTCTGTTATTGCGGGCCTGGTGGTTGGCTGAGCAGAAGCCGGATCTTGCCAGCCGGTACCTGCAGCTTAATTCAAATTGGCAATTTCAGGATTATGGTCCTGTACGGGAGCAAACTGAAGAGAAAGATAGTGAAAAGGAAGACATAAAGGACGATACCAAGAACGATAAGAAGTTGGACGAGAAAAAGACAAAGACGGATAACAACAAATCCGAGGCCTGTCACAAAATCTACGGCGACCTGCTTTGTGGCCTTTTACTCAGTGTAAGGCCAAAAGATACTCTGTCTAAGCTGATGAACACCAATAACCTGAAGGACCGATCGGCTGCTTGGGTAAGCTGCCTGAGGCAAGTCCATCTTACATATCATGTCTTTCAGGCTGTGAGTAAAGATCTTAAAAAACTCGCTGGCGGCCCAGTCCGAGAAGCTCTGATGTTGGCTTTTTTAAACCGTTGGGCACAACTTACCCACGCATATTTCGAACAGTATATGTGGAATCGAGATAAGGGCAAACAGCAGAGCCCCAGATATTCGGCCCTGATCCAACAGTATCAATACGCGGTTAAATTAGTTCAAAAAGCACCGCTAAATGCTTGGACCAAGCGCGGTATAGAAGGGTTTGTGTACATACTGTCTGAACAACTGCAAGACATGGCGCCGCAGGACTACCTGAGTTGGTGGCGACATTTCAGTTCCAGTTCGAAAGAGGCGATTAAGGAAAAAGTTACGCTTCTGGACGAACATGGGCAGGTCATAAGGTTGTGGTTGGGTATGCAGTTTGACGACGTTCAGGAGATCCATCTCAGAAAAACGCTGATCCTTGATGGTAGCGTTTTTGAAAACGAAGAAGCACAGGCCCGGGTACAGGCCTTTGTAAGGCTACTGACACAGGGGCGCTGTGCACGGATAGTGTGGCAGCCGAATCACCCACGGAGTTTAGCTGCGGGCATGCGTTATGTGGGAGAAAGCCGCGAATTTTTGGTGTTCTCCGAAGGTAGTCCCGAGTGGTGTGTCAATTTGTTAATTGCTACTGCCACGGCCCGCTGGGCGTATCGGTTGCCTCATCAAACTGACCGATTTGGCCGCGAACTCACCGAAACCCTGTACTACCTTATATACAAGCGACAATTACTCCAAAGCTTTCCTGGTTTTTGGTGGCCACAAGAAATGCTGAATCGGAAGAACGAGAAGTATAAGGCTAGCTACGGCGACCCTGATGTAATCGGCAAAGCGACCTTGTGCCGTTACTGGCAGCGAGCGGTGAATAACATCAATACGGTTAATCCAACGAATTATTCCGCCGTGCCAACAGACATTCTGACCTATTGGCTTATTAAATCAATGGATACAGTCACAGGGGCGCAGATGCGTCAGCATGTACAAAACAGAAGTTTGGAGGATGTCATCCATGCCCTGTTGACCGGTTGGGTGTTCGATTATCTAAGTGACGATGAGTTGATAGAAGCATCTTCCGCTTTCTGGTGGCCCGATCTGATAGAGGCTATCGAAACAGTTGTCTTGGCCAAAAAGAATTTGGGCAAACTTAAGAAGCGGGGTCATCTTAATCCACAACAGATCGTCAGTGCGATCAGGGAGATAACGGCATCCGTAGAATTAGTCCTTAAACGATTATATAAAAACAAACCAACACAATTGACAAGTTTGAGGCCTGATGGATCGGGACTATTTAACAGTAACTCCGGCATACCGAAGCTAGTAGCATATAGTATCAGTCGCAATATTAAATATCTTGCCACCGGAATTATTGACCATTGTGATGAGTATGGCGTACCTGGCAAAGCTAGAACGCTCACTTTAGACGACTATGTTTCTGCTGCTGATCTGGACACAATGGTTAGTGTAGGTCGTATCGTAGCGCACCCACGAGCTAGAACCAATACAGGGGCCTTCTTTCAACTGATGGCCCCACTGGGGAGTGCTATCCGAATATCTCCTGATGAGAAAAGTAAAACGCATGACATAAGTGAGACAATCGGTTCAGATGGTTTGATCGACCTAATTACACAAGATGCGTTCGAACCTTTACCTTACGAGGTCCTGCGTCCCAAAGTTCGTTCATCGGCTATACCCGACATAAAGGCTTGTAATCACAAGCAGTCTTTCAAGATCGATACCAATACTAAGTTGGGCTCTGCACTGGATCATATCGTGTCGAATGTCCTGCCTGGCAACAAAACAAAGTTGAGCGAAGAAGATATTGATAAGATTAGAGATTTGGAGCGGTGGATTTCACGAGAAGGCACTTATTCGAACAGCAGCAGCACAGCCGCAGATTGGAAGCGTTGGCAGAGTACTTACAAGACACACAACCTGCATATGCTTAACTTTTGCTTGAGTATCGGCTTTGAAGGCGTGTGTTATGAGTTCAACAGTATACTGTTTGCCATCCTCTGGAGTTTAAAACGTTACAACAACGCTATGCGTATGGTCAGTGTGTTCAAGGTTCAGGCTGGGCAAGTGTATTCGAACTACGGCCATATCGTGGTGGACATCTATATCGAGGGTCGGTGGGTCCGGTTTGATGCTACTCCGCAAGGTGCATCAACAGTTGATTATGTTGAAACCGGCGAGTTCATTAAATTTCAGTCTCCGGCTTATCCCTATGCCCCGCCGGACCGGAAAAACCCCTGGTATACGCCGGAAAAGAATGCTGAGGTCCAAAATGCCATTAAAGCGCGTTTTCCGCAATTGTTTCATCGGCGTGGCAACAGTGGTGGGGTGCACTTTGCCTGGTCCGGTCACCGGCTGAACTGTAAGCAATTGGTGAAAGGCAAACCACCCTTTGAAGTACCAAATATTGTGACTGTCCTACAGCCCCAGCATTTGGTGATCAAAACCCATAAGCTTGTCCATTTCTTGGTGGGGTATCAGAATATTCTGAATGGATATGCAGGTGGCAGGTTTTTCCTGGCACATGCAATAAACCATTTGTTTGCACAGCTTTTCCGCCTCGGTTTTACTTTGAGTGTGAAAACCAACAGCGATTTTATTAAGGTGCAAAATATCGATCATCTAAGACATCTGGCTTATGCGGGTAATATATGCGAAGTACCCGAGGGTCAGTTACAGCAACTGCGTGATACCAAACGTTTCGATGAGCCTTACCTGATGATCGATGCGGGTTTTATGGACAATTTTGTCAAGGCTTTCCATTCGTTCTACAAGGATGATCAAAACCAGCCTGCGTTAGGACTGGAAGAGACGATTGTGGCGAGAGTCATCGATAAAGGTGAAAAAGAATCAAAAAGAATAGGTATCATCGATGGGCCGTCGGCAAGAATTGTGTTAAACCGAAATGGCCGGATAGTGAACAACACCTTTCAGCGGATGCAAGCTACTGGAATATTGCGCAATTTGACAGTTGTCTATCATTTCAGGGATGAGGTGCCCGTTCCCAAGGAGGCTTTTCAATCCATACCCTTGTTGGAGGGTTTCGGAATACACAGCTACGGCGGCATCGAAGCTTTGGACTTTTTTGAGATTTTAGAGGCGACCTCTCTTTACAGTTTGACCATTCACAGCGGATATAAAACGTTAGATAAACTGAATCTCTTTCTGCGGACGGCATCACAGCTATACGCCTTGTGTATCTCCGGCTTATACGATCAAGTACTTAAGCCACCCTTGGTGATTCCTCCCAACATCAAATATCTATCTGTTGATACAACGGAAAATATTGACTTTCGGTATAATCAGATAACCACTTTGGAAGTGGCAAAAGGAGAATTTCGAGAGATACTATTAACTAAGGCAACATTCCCCGAGCTTGTGACGTTGTCGCTGAATTGCGTTCGATTCCCCGGCGCTCTGGATATCGACCTTTGGGAAGCCTTTAAGGCCCGTTGCCCAAAACTTATTCGATTCTGCCTGCTTGACGGTACGGATCCGGATCCTGAAACCAATAAGCGTGATGACCTGGTGACTAATAAGCATTATGAGTTTACGGGTATTACTCACGTTGAGTATTGTCGTTTATCTAGTGATCCAGTGGTAATCAAGGCAAACCAAAACAAAAATCAACGGGAGAAAAACCTGCAGAACAATCTTGCGTTTCTGGAAGAACATAATTTTCCCGACGCATTTCAGGTGAGGGCAATAGCAAAATGGTAAGCGTTGCTGAATCTATAGACTAACAGATAGTGTTCGAGCTATGTAAATCAGTGGAACCGCCTGAATAGGTACAAGGGTTCTCCCGTGCCGAAAACTCTGCCCGATTTTGGGACATAACGGGAAGATCCAGCGACCAGGTTAGTACTTACATGCTCCATAGTGAAGTCGATTAATACATCGGAGCGGGGGCACTATCTTGATCAGAGCAACCTTTCGGCCTTGAGCGATTTTGAAAAAACAAGCGGTGGTAGAATCAGTACTTACCCGCCCGGTTTTACTAGTGCTTGTCGCAAATACATACTTGCTGATTGAAATCCTGTTTCTTATCAGAAACAATCAACAGACTTTAATATCACAAGGATGTAGATAAGTGAAAGCCGTTCGCACTGTGCTGCTGTTCGCCGCCATACCCATACATTTTCAAACAGTCCATGCCGGATTGATTGCAAAGTTTGCATTTGAAGGGATACGAATGAGGGTGTGGTGCAGAACTACCGACAATTACACAACCGGAATATCCGGCCTGGCTGCGGCTTCTGGGTGCCTTCACAAAGAAACGATTCCAAAATAAACTCGACATAAAGTAGTTAGAACATAGTTTTCTTATAAATATGTTATCAAGGCACATCGAAGGTGAAAAACCATCCTGCCAGGTGATGGTCAGTAGTACGATGAATGACCTTCCTGATCATCGTGAGCGCGCGAAAGATGCCATTATTCGAGCCGGTTGTATGCCGGTGATGATGGAGCATTCAACCGCTGAACCTCAAACTGATGCAATAGACTTTTCGCTGCGCAAGGTGGAGCAGGCGGAGATATATGTAGGCGTGTTTGCTCTTCGATATGGTTATATCCCAGAAGATCAACAGCGTAATCCTGATAATCTCTCTATTACGGAACTGGAGTATCGTCACGCAAAGCGTCTGGGAAAGAAGGTCCTGATTTTTATTGCCAGTGATTCACACTCCTTTTTGCCTGGCCAAATCGACCAGGAACCTTTAGCGCTTGAGAAGCGTCAGGCACTGTACCGGTTGTTAACCACTGATGAGATTGTTGGGTTTTTTAACAATCCGGATGACCTTGGATCAAAGGTCTACCAGGCTATTATCGAACAGCAAGCGAAACAGCCAAAAGAGGCACCAAATGCTACAGCGTTTTTCAGTGCCAAAAAAAGTATTCGTATTCCCCCGGAACTTTGGGCGGTGCCCGCATATACGCTTACGAACGCCTTTATAGGGCGAAGTTCTGAATTAGACAAGTTAGATATCTGGGCTGATTCCGACGATTCGATACTTGTGGTTGAAGGTATCGGTGGGCTTGGTAAAAGTGCTCTTACCTGGGAATGGCTCAACTCAAGAGCCGAGCATAAAATCTCCGATTTATATGGCAGACTTTGGTGGAGTTTTTATGAACAAACTTCTCTGGCGGATTTTGCAAGACACGCCCTTGCATATCTGACGGAACGCGAAGTGGACGCCGTTAGCAATGACTACAATAAAAATGCACGTGAACTCGTCATCGCACTGAATGAACGTCCTTCGCTGCTTGTGCTGGACGGCTTTGAACGATCGTTAACGGCCTATCATCGTTGGGACAAGGCACAACAACGCGACGATCAGATAGAGACCCACATGCGTGGTTGCACAAACCCGGCTGATGCCTATCTACTGAAATGGCTGGCCAGCGCTACTCCCTCCAAGATCCTGATTAGTTCCCGCTTGTTTCCGTATGAGTTGGAAAATGTTGCGGATCGAAGTCCAATTCCCGGCGTTGCTAAACAGAATTTGGATGGCCTGTCTGAAGAAGATACGCTTCAATTTATCCGGCATCACAAAATAGAAGGGGATGCCAAAGAGATTCTTCGATTTGCGGATCGTTTTGGCAGGCACAGTCTCGTGCTAAAGCTTGTTTGTGGAATGATCAGTTTTTATCGCGCTGATCCCAAAAACTTTGATGCCTGGCTTGCGGATCCAAACTATGGCGGCTCACTTAGACTGAAAGATCTGGACCTTAAGCAAACAAAAACTCACATTCTGGAATTTGCACTAAGTGGTTTGAGCGATAAAACCAGGCAAGTGCTGCAACGTATCGCCGTTCTTTCGGAAGACGTTGATTACGATACGATTAAGGTGCTGAATCCCTACATTCCCGAGGAAATGAATGCACCTATTCCAGTAACAGACTCTATCCGTTGGCAATACATTTGGAATGAGGACCACAAGCGTAAGGTGTTCCCGGAGCACGAAAAACGTTATCAGGCTGAGCTTAAGAAGTATGATCAATACAAGATGGATCTTGGCAATGCTGTGCCCGATTTTGATGCGGCACTTGATGAGTTGTGTGAGCGTGGTCTTTTGCAATGGGATGTAGATACCAACCGTTATAATATGCATCCGGTTGTACGAGGTTCAGCCAGCGACCAAATTGAAGAGCAGGATAGAAAACACGCGCTAAAGACGGCAAGAGATCACTTTGCGGCATTGCCCGAGGATGATCTTGAAAATGCAACGGACATTGCACAGATCTCCAATAGCATGAATATCTACTACTGCCTGATTGGTGAGGGGCTTTTTGAGGAAGGTGCTAAGCTTTACGAAGAAAAATTGTTCGGTGTCATTCGGCATCGTTTTTTCGCGTTTGACATTATTGTTGAGCACCTTGAACCTGTCCAACGATTTATTGATAGTGAATCCTCAGCCGGTGACATACAACGTCATGGCCGCTGGCTTTCAAACTCACTGGCAAAAGCCTATGACGAAATTGGCAAGTGCCGGGAAGCTGAAGATACCATTCTAAAGTCATTAGAGTCTAACGTTGAGAATGAGAGATGGAACTGGGTGATTGATGACTTGTCGGTACTGTGGAACATATACGTTGGGGATGATCGCCTGGCAGAACAAGCAAGATTGTCAGCGATATCATTGGAATTGAGTGAAGCATTGGGTGTTAAAGAAGAGGTGACTAATACCGCTCACCAATATTACTGCAGTGCTGTCGTTAGGGGACAATTTCGCGAGGCAGAATCAATTTCTAAAAGTTACGAACTCGAGAGCCAAACAGAAAGGCCAAATTTTATATTCTGGACATGGTTTAAAGATTGGATACAGGGTAAAGAAAACGATCAGACTTGGCAGAAGGGTTATGCGCTGGCTCAATCAACTGGAGATCTATGGCACCAGGAAATGTTCTTGCGCTGGTATGCGGTATGGGCGCTTGAACAAAGTCGCGGCCAGGAAGCGCTTGGATTCATTGACGAGGCGTTGGCGTTGGCCCACAAGATGGGTAAATTTTCGACCAGTCATGCCGTTAAGGCGTGGGCGTTAGCTAAAGTGAACAAAGCGGAAGATGCTGTTAAGGAATTGAATCTGATTGAAAATAACAAACCGGGCTATGCATCAGCAAGAGCGTGGCTTGAAATAGGGGAACGGGAGAAAGCAAAGCAAATTTGCCTGAATGCTTATGCAAAGGCCTGGGGTATTGGTGCCCCGTTCAGCGAGGTGTTTACATTGGGTCGTTCGCACAGGTTGCTCCTTAGGCTGGGTGAGAAGGTTCCGGAATTACCCAATACCGGAAATTCGCAGTTGCCGGAGGTTCCATTTGAAAAAGAGATCAGTGCAGCCATTGCGCGTATGAAGACCTCGTAGCTTAACTTAAGGGTGCCGTCATATGAGTTTCCAGACCATTGACGATCAGGTTGTCTTCCATCATCTCGATCATACCACCTGTGTGGACTTGACAGCGTACTTCGAAGAGCGCATTGCCGTACCAGACGATGGCGGCAACCCAGAATTTGCCATCTTCATCGCGCCCGTTATATGACGCGGGGTGAGCATGAAAGGCCAATTCGAGCTTGTCATCAACTGCATTTATGAGTGGTATTTCAGGCTGTTCCGGACTTTCGAAGATTAGGAATGGTCCATCGCTCCCCTGTACAAAATAGAAAAAAAATCTTAAGTAAGCCAACACATTGGCTTCATCAAGCGCAATGGGCGCTTTAGCATTTACCTCGTGAATCGGCGGAGATGTGCCGTTGAGCCAATGGAGGCTGCCATTGTCCTCAAGGTAATAGGTTTGAAAGGTATTACCCCAGTTAGGGTCGGTCAGATGTAGTATTGAGATATTGTCGGGGTAAAAGGGGAGATGTGCCGAACGTATGTCTGTAGTTTTACCTACGTAACGTTTGCTGTTTATTGGGTTTAACTGATCGATTAGAGAAGTGCGCTGATCATCGGAAGCGGTCTGCCATTCCAGATCGCTGGACCAAGACTTAGGTTCAGGTAAGTTCATTGCCGGTTGTCTACAAACCCCACTGCTGCCTAGCATACAGAATGAACGTGGTGAAGGTATAGATGAAGGTATAGATATTGTTCGTTGTAGGCCGCTCGCAGTCGAACCGGAGGGACCGAAACAAACCGACCCCACGGCCATTCATTAAAAGGGCCATTGGCCCTTTTAATGAATGGCGGACCGAGCGGGAGAAACTTCGAACCGCGATTTGGTGGAGAGGCAGGGATTATTCACATCGGGCTATTCGCCCGATGCTCACCCTGCGGGCTGCGCGCGGCGCGGTGCGCCGTGCTCGTTCGCTACGCTCCCGATGGGTCGCTCGCAGTCGAACCGGAGGGACCGAACCAAACCGACCCCACGGCCATTCATAAAAAGGGCCAATGGCCCTTTTAATGAATGGCGGAGGGGCAGGGATTCGAACCCTGGGAGGTGTTACCCTCGCTGGTTTTCAAGACCAGTGCTTTCGACCACTCAGCCACCCCTCCAGGCTTTTAAATCAATGACTTATGGCTCTTATCTAAACAACGGCTCACTATCTGAGTAGATGGTGATATGTTGCTAAACAAGAACAATCTGAGTGCTTGATGAGCGGGGCGGATTCTAGCATCCCAACCCCGGGTTTGTTGAGTGTTAAATGGCGGTTGGTTAAGTGTTAAAGCCGTTTGGGTATTGGCTTTGCCAACGCCATGCATCTTCACACATGCGATCGAGGTTGTATTGTGCTTCCCAGCCTAACTCTTCTTTGGCCTTGGTGGGATCTGCGTAGGACACTGCAACGTCTCCCGGCCGCCGTCCGGTAATCTGGTAGGGAATGGTAATACCACAGGCACGTTCAAAAGCTTGTACCGCCTCCAGAACCGAATAGCCGTTGCCGGTGCCCAGGTTGTGTATGGCCAGTTTGGGTTCGTCCTGGAGAAATTCCAGGGCTTTCATATGACCGCGGACAAGGTCCACCACGTGAATGTAGTCCCGTACCCCGGTGCCGTCCGGGGTAGGGTAGTCGTCTCCATAAACCGATAACTTGTCGCGCCGGCCTACGGCGACCTGGGCAATAAAGGGCATCAGGTTGTTGGGGATGTCGTTGGGATCTTCACCAATCTCACCGGTGGCATGGGCACCTACCGGATTGAAGTACCGCAACAGAGAAATGCGCCAGGTGGGATCTGCCGTATACAAGTCTTTTAAGACTTCTTCCACCATCAGCTTGGTGCGGCCATAGGGGTTAGTCGCGCCGGTGTCCGCATCTTCGGTAATGGGCATTTTATCCGGCAGACCGTATACCGTGGCGGAACTTGAGAAGACCAGAGTTTTACAGCTGGCGGTTGTCATGGCTTCCACCAGCCGCAGGGTACCGTTCATATTGTTGTCGTAGTATTTAACCGGAAGCTCGGTAGATTCACCAACCGCCTTGAGACCGGCAAAATGCAGTACTGCTTGAATATCATGGTTGGTGAATATGGCTTGCAGGCAGTTGGCGTCACGAATGTCACCTTGTACAAAGGTTAGCGGTTTCTGGGTAATACGCTGCACGGCTTCAATACTGGCCGCACTCGAATTTGACAAGTTGTCCAAAACCACTACATCATATCCCGCGCTTAACAGTTCTACACACATATGAGAGCCAATGTAGCCACAGCCCCCGGTCACCAGAATGGTTTGTTTTTGTTGAATGCTCATATCGTTACCTTACATTGTGGGCGACATCAACGCCGTAGTAATCCTTGTACCACTTAACAAACTCGGCAATGCCGTGTTCGATAGGTGTGTCCGGTGCATATTCCATATCGCGTATCAAATCGTCGACGTCCGCAAAGGTGTCAGGTACATCACCGGGCTGCAATGGCAGCAGGTTTTTCTTGGCCTTTACCCCCAGGGTTTGTTCCAGCACATCGATGTAGCGGGATAAGTCAACAGGACGGTTGCTGCCAATATTATAAATCCGGTACGGTGCGGCTGATGTGGCTGGGTCGGGATTTTTTGCATCCCAGTCTTTATTGGCTAGGGCCACCCGGTCAAGGCTTTTGATGATGCCCGCAACAATGTCGTCCACATAGGTAAAGTCCCGGGTGTGGTTGCCGTGGTTAAAAACATCAATAGGCTCACCCGCTAACATCTTGCGGGTGAATAAAAACAGCGCCATATCCGGCCGGCCCCAGGGGCCGTACACGGTAAAAAAGCGCAGCCCGGTACAGGGTATGTTGAACAGGTGAGCATACGTATGTGCCATCAGCTCATTGGATTTTTTGGTGGCTGCGTACAGGCTTACCGGGTGATCAACACCCTCATGTACAGAAAAAGGCATGTTGGTATTGGCGCCGTAAACGGATGAGGTGGAGGCAAAAACCAGATGTTGGGTGCCCTCATGCCGGGCGCACTCCAGAACATTTAAAAAACCGGTGATGTTGGCGTCTATATAGGCGTGGGGATTTTCCAGGGAGTAACGAACCCCGGCCTGAGCAGCCAGATGCACAATGCGATCCGGTCTGGTCCGCGCAAAGATCTGTCGCAGTGCATCCCCGTCCTTTATATCCTGTTTACAAAATTCAAATGCCGATTGATGCATCAAACGGTCCAGGCGGGCTTGTTTCAGGCTGACGTCGTAATAGTCATTCAGGCTATCCACACCCACCACGGTGTTGCCCCGGGCCAATAGCGCATGTGTCAAAGTAGAGCCAATAAACCCGGCAGCACCGGTTACAAGTACTTTCATCGTATCTTCACAACCGGGCGGTGACCTGGTCCTTGGGCAGGATGTGTTTTACATCGAATATTACGTGTTGGGGTTTGGTAAACTTTAAGATCCCGTCTACCCCCATTTCGCCAAATTCCCGGTGGGCAACAGCCAGAATCACCGCATCGTATTGATGCTCGCCGGGTTCAGTGACCATGGTCACCCCATAAGTTCTTGCCGCTTCCGTGGAATCTACCCAAGGATCATAAACGTCCACGTCATTGTGGTAGGTCTGCAGGGCACGTATCAAATCCACCGCCTTGGTATTGCGCAAGTCCGGGCAATTTTCCTTAAACGCCAAACCCATCACCAGTACCTTGGCCCGCACCGGATTAATGGCTTGCCTTGCCATCAGCTTAATCACTCGCTCGGCAATGTGTTCTCCCATATTGTCGTTAATTCGCCGTCCGGCCAGGATGATTTCCGGGTGATAACCCACTGCTTGAGCCTTGTGGGTAAGGTAGTACGGGTCGACGCCAATGCAGTGCCCCCCCACCAGGCCGGGCCGGAAGGGTAAAAAGTTCCACTTGGTGCCTGCAGCTTGCAACACTTCTTCGGTGTCGATGTCCAGACGCTCAAAAATCATGGCCAGTTCGTTGATCAGCGCGATATTCAAGTCTCGCTGGGTGTTTTCAATCACCTTGGCGGCTTCGGCAACCCGGATGCTGCTGGTTTTGTGGGTACCCGCGGTCACAATACTGGCGTACAGCGCATCTACGTAATCAGCGGTTGCAGGTGTTGAACCACTGGTTACCTTAAGGATCATCGGCAAACGATGGGCCTTGTCTCCGGGGTTAATGCGCTCCGGGCTATAACCGGCAAAAAAATCCTGATTCAGTACCAGACCACTGATCCCTTCTATTTCGGGGATACAGATCTCTTCGGTTGCACCGGGAAACACTGTTGATTCATAAATCACCACGTCACCGGCTTTGATGACTTCTGCGATACTCCTGCTGGCGGCGATTAAAGGTTCCAGGTTGGGTTGGTTGCTGTCGTCGATCGGGGTGGGTACGGTCACCACAAAGGTATTGCATCCGGCAATGTCTTTTAAACTGCTGGTAAATGAAAGCTGGTCTGCGCGTTTGAAGTCGGCTGGGTCTACTTCGCGGGTCTCGTCCTGGTGATTGCGCAACGCATTGATACGCCCGGGATTGATGTCAAAGCCGATGGTGGGATATTGACAGCCGAATTCAATTGCCAGGGGCAAGCCCACATAGCCAAGGCCAATCACCGCAATCCGGGCGTTTTCTGTCTGTGTGGGCAAGACACCATCCTTTGTTGCTCATGCAAATCTTTGTGCAAGTTGTGCGCCCCGGCGTGTCATGATGATTCGTTTCGTGGCGTTTGTGGCATGACCCGGGAGGGCAGCCCCGGACCGGCCATCATGGACGTGCATTATGCCTCAAAAATGGGTTCCATTTTGTGCGCTCGGGCGGCATTTTTTGCTCAATACCGGGCAAAAGTTGTATAAATTACATACTGTTACAAAAATCATGAAGTTTCCGCTTTACAATGAGGAACAACAGCAATTTTCCCTCCTTAAATGATTCAAGCATCTGAATTTGCGGCGGTGAGCCAAGGAAAGTGGTAACGTTGTGCAATTAGAGTGCCGACATGATGCCGTGCTCAATTTTTACATGGATTTTAGGCAGGATTTCACCAGGTAAGGCGAATGTACGAAGAACATTTTGGATTAACCCGCAAACCCTTCCAATTATCGCCGGATGCGCGGTTCTTCTTCCCCAGTGCAGAACACCAAAGAGCGTTGTCCTTCCTGCAATACGGTATCAATCAGGGTGATGGCTTTATTGTCATTACCGGCAACGTGGGCACCGGTAAAACGACCCTGGTCCAGACCTTATTGGAAAATTTGGACGATGACGAACTGTTGGTGGGCAATATTGTTACCCCCAACCTGGAAGAAGAAGACCTGCTGCGGGTGGTTGCCAACTGCTTTGATATTAAGGTGGGTGATCAGACCAAGGCCCAGTTGCTTAAAGAACTGGAGCACACCTTTCAACAGCAGGCCTTGGCCAATCGCCGGGTTTTGCTGATTGTTGACGAAGCCCAAAACATTCCGCCCCGCTCGGTGGAAGAGTTGCGCATGTTGTCCAATTTTCAGCACGACGGCAAACCGCTCATTCAGATCTTTCTGCTGGGTCAGCAAGAATTTCGCGGTACGTTGTTGTCCGAGGGGTTCGAACAGCTCCGTCAACGTATTATCGCAACTTACCATTTGAACCCGCTCAGCGAAGAAGAAACGCAAACCTACATAGAGCACCGCCTGCAGGTTGCCGAATACGAAGGCCGGCCGGCTTTTGCGGACAATGCATATGGCGCCATCTATAACTTCTGTGAGGGGGTACCGCGCCGGATCAACAACCTGTGTGATCGCTTGTTGTTGTTTGCCTACCTGGAAGAACTGGAAGAAATTGACGAATTGGCTGTGGAACAGGTGTCCAATGAAATTGGCTCAGAGTTCTTTGGTGACAACAGCGCCAGCAAGTCGGCCAATTCAGACCTGGATGTGTTAAAGCCCCCAGCCGGTGAGGTTTTTGATTCACCCCAGGCACCGCTGGAAGACATGGCCCGCTCCATGTTTGACAAAGCGGACGTGCAAAACCGTTTGGGGGCTTTGGAACGGGCCGTTGACGGCCTGGGCCATACTTTAAAGCCGGAAATTGTCGAAATCCGCGAAGAGCTGAGTTTTGTTCGGCTCATGTTGGACGATTTGCTGCACGAAGTGCGGCAACTTTCGCGGGGTTCGGAGAAAAAAAAACGGGCCTGAAAGTCAGACCTGATCGGCTGTCCAGTCGCTACAACTCTTAGTGGAAGTCCCGTGAGCTGAAAGGCAGGGTTTGAGTGTCCATTTCTCGAAGTTTATGTGTGGCGTCTTCAACATGTCCCGCCACGACGTGAATCACACTGCCTTCCCGCTCAACCACACCCTTAATTTTCAACAACTGGCCTTGCAATAAGGCAGCCCGGAACCGGTTGAGCACCGTAGACCAAACCACCACGTTAATGTTGCCGGTTTCATCTTCCAAGGTGAGAAAAACCACCCCCGTTGCAGTCCCCGGACGCTGTCTGCCTGTAACCAGGCCGGCAACCCGAACCAATTTGCCGTGCCGATGGTTGGCCAGATCTTCTGCGGTACAAAAGTGGTTAAATTGTTGTTTCAGCACGGCCATGGGGTGAGGCCCCAGGGTCAGTCCGGTATAACGATAGTCGTCTAACAAATCTTCAGTGACAGAGGGTGCAGGCAGGTTGATGGGCGTTTCACTGCCATGGGTATAGGGGCTGTCCTGTGCCGCTACATTGTCTGTCAGATGTGACAGCAAAGGCATGGGACGTTCGATGCCGGCAACCTGCCAGTGGGTTTGGTGGCGGTGGCCACTCAGTTGCTGCAGGGCTCCGGCACGGGCTAAAAATCGCATATTTTGATCATTCAAGTGTGCGCGTGCGGCCAGATCTTCCACACTTTGCAACGGCACTTGTTGGCGGGCTTGTACAATATTTTCCGCAGCCTCTTCGCTGAGTCCCTTGATCATGCGCAAACCCAAACGCAAGGCCGGCTGAGGATCAGCGGCATTGCCGGGTGCTTCCAGGGTATGTGACCATTCGCTGATACACACATCAATTTCGCGCACCTCTATGCCATGTCGTTGGGCATCCTGAATCAGCTGAGACGGCGAATAAAAACCCATGGGCAGGCTGTTTAAAAGGCCACAGTAAAAAGCTGTGGGTTCATGTCTTTTCAGCCAGGCTGAAATATAAACCAGCAGGGCAAAACTGGAGGCGTGAGACTCCGGAAAACCGTATTCGCCAAACCCCTGAATTTGCTTAAAAACACGTTGGGCAAACTGTTTGTCGTGGCCGCGCGCAAGCATGCCGTCGACCAGCTTTTGTTCAAACCCTTCCAGACCACCACGCCGTTTCCAGGCGGCCATGGCTCTGCGCAATTGATCAGCTTCGCCTGCTGAAAAGCCTGCGGCAACCATGGCCAGTTCAATCACCTGTTCCTGAAAAATAGGTATCCCCAAGGTGCGTTCCAACACCTTACGCACCTCCTCGCTGGGATAGTGGATGGGTTCCAAACCCTGGCGGCGGCGCAGATAGGGGTGCACCATGTCACCCTGAATTGGCCCCGGACGAACAATGGCAACCTCTATCACCAGGTCATAAAAATGCTGGGGTTTAAGCCGGGGCAGCATGCTCATTTGCGCTCGGGATTCCACTTGAAATACCCCAATGCTGTCACCCTGTTGCAGCATAAAGTAGGTATCGGGATCTTCCGGCGGAATGTCCTGGATGGTTATGGCGCTTTGCCGATAAGCATTCAGGCAGCTTAAAGCTTTGCGAATGGCGGTCAGCATGCCCAGAGCCAGCACATCCACCTTCAGCAAGCCCAGGGCTTCCAGATCATCTTTATCCCACTGGATGACAGTACGGTCTTCCATGGCGGCATTTTCCACGGGCACCAACTGTGCCAGCGAGCCTTGGGATATAACAAAACCACCAACGTGTTGAGAAAGGTGCCGGGGAAACCCCAGAATCTCGTTGATAAAATACAGGAACTGTTCCGCCACCAGGCTGTCCGGGTCCAGCCCGGCACTGCGCAAACGATCTGGAATTTCTTCCTTTTTATCCCACCAGGCCATGGACTTGGCCAGCAAATCAACCACATCAAGCCCCAGCCCCAATGCCTTGCCCACGTCTCGAATAGCACTGCGGGGACGATAGGTAATCAATGTGGCTGCCAAAGCCGCGCGCTCGCGACCATAACGCTTGTAGATATATTGAATAACTTCTTCCCGGCGTTCGTGTTCAAAGTCGACATCAATATCCGGGGGTTCATTACGTTCTTTGGAAACAAATCGCTCAAACAACAGATGCATGCGCGCCGGGTCAACTTCGGTAACATGCAGACAAAAACACACAGCGGAATTTGCCGCAGACCCTCGGCCCTGACACAAAATGCCCTGACTGCGTGCAAATTGGACAATATCTTGAACCGTCAAAAAAAAGTGTTCGTACTCTAACTCCGCAATTAGCTGTAATTCTTTTTCAATCACCGCCATGGTGTCCTCAGGGATACCATTTGGCCAACGCTCCCTGGCCCCGGCCATGGTCAATTGACACAGGTATTCATGTGGCGAAAGGTGGGGGGGGACTAAGTCCTGGGGGTATTCATAACGCAACTCATCCATGGAGAATTGACACCGCTGGGCAATAATCATGGACTCAGCAAGCATTTCAGGAGGGTATAACGCTTGTAATTCGCTGATGGGCCGCAGTGTACGTTCTGCATTGCTGAAGGTTTGTACACCCAAATCGGCAATGGGTGTGCGCAGGCGAATGGCGGTGACTAAATCCTGCAGGGGCTGGCGCTGGGGATGGTGGGTGTGGACATCATTGGTGGCCACTATGGGTAGACCCAAACGCATGGAAATGGTCAGGGTATTGGCCATTTTGTCCAGATCGTGGCCGTCACGAAACAGCTCCAAGGCCAGCCACATGTCGGCAAATACGGTTTGCAGCTGACGGGCCATTAACATCAAAGCCTCAATATCCCCAAGTGGCGGCACCCACAGCGCCAAACAGCCGCTCAGGCCAAAACGGAAATCTTCCAAATTGGCTTGATACTCTCCCTTTTTGGACCGTCGCCGAAGTTTGGTGATCAATGCAGAAAGCTGTCCATAGGTCTCCCGGTTGGTGGCCAGCAGAACTACCTTGGTTTGGTGCAGCGGGTTGGCTTCGTCTTCTAAAGACAGGGTGAACTCAGCACCAATAATCAGCTTAATGCCATAAGTTTTGGCTGCCACATGTGCCTTGACCAAGCCGGCATAAGAACATTCATCTGTTATGGCAATGGCGCTATAACCCAGTTGGTGGGCTTGTTTAACCAGCTCTTCCGGGTGAGATGCACCGCGCAGAAAGCTGTAGTTACTGATACAGTGCAGTTCTGCGAATTCAGGTAAATCCTGTTCAGCCAAAGTAACCATGCAAAAACCATTGTCCTTGGGGATCTACAAAAACCCAGCATTCAATTCCAAACCGATGTTGCGCAATGTAATAGTCCCGGTGTGTCTGTGTTTCACGCCGGCCATGGTGAGCCGCCGTGCCGGCCTGCCACCATTGAGTTTGTAGCCGCTCGGGGCCATGCAGCAATGTTAATTCACTCAATCTGATGTGCCGGGGAGGAGAGAATAACCACAGAGGGCGCTTGTGCTGTTGATGGTGGCAGGGCCCGGATTTGAATGATTTGTTGTTTAACATTTGTCCCTGCCAAGCCATTTCAGGGGTATGTTCCTGCCTGCTTTGGATACCCCGGCAGGCGTTGTCGCCGAGTTTGGCGCACAATTCATCAACCAATTCGCTGAGTTCCCCGGTGGCGGCATCCCCGCCCGGGGACACATTCTGAAATAAGGTCCGGCTCTGATTTTGCCAAGGGGTTAAATGGCGCGAGGTAAGACGAATGCTGATAATTTCCTCAGGCAGCGCACTTTGTTCCAGTTTAAGCTTGCTGACATGCAGAAAGTCCTGCCGGTTTTGACGCCCTTTGGCAAAACGGACAGGCAGGTAAGCCACTTCCTGATGGCTGCTGGTGAATTTCCATAACAATTGTTCACAACCGAATTGGTAGGTTATGAGCCACTGTTGCAGTTCCAGGGCTAATCGGCACATTGGGCTTTTGGGATGAAGATATAGTTCACCTTTGTTACGTAATGGCTCTAACAGATGTATTTGTTCGTCAAAGGCTGTCCTGGGGGTAATGCCTTTCCGCGGGTCCGGCAGGTCACCACTGAGCTGGGCCAGATATTTCAGCAACGCCTTGCCAAAACGCCTTCCCAATTGTTTGGTGGGCAGATCCAGCAAAGGTCCCAAGGTATAAATACCCATATTGGCAAAACGCTCTATGGCTTGGGGCGGTACCTCTGCCAGTTCCAGCCCCGCCTGGGTGAGTGGCACGTCGGACAGGTGCTGCTGTTGAGACCGGGCCAGGGCAATGCTGGCCCAGGGTGTGGTGGCTACCCGGGCACAGGCTTTATGACCTAAGCTTTGACACAGGGTAATGGCGGCTGCACATACCTGTGCGTGGCTGTTGAACAATTTTAAACTGCCGCCAATTTCCAGGACAATGCAGTCGGGTGCTTGAATGCTGACATGGCTGCTGAAACGATAAAGGGCGTCTGCCAGTGCGCGCAAACGCTGAGCTTCTGCCGCGTTATCCCGCTGACAATATTTTAATTGGGGTGCAATACTGTGTGCTGTTGCCAGGGTGCTGCCTGGTTCAATACCCTGGTCCCGGGCCTGGGCGTTGCGCAAATATACCCGGTTGTCCTGCAACACCACCACGGCTGTTGCGGCAGGCTCAGCCAGCCGGGCAGAAAATATATCCAGGGCTAAGGTTGGAAAATGCAGGCTCAGCCACAGCATGTCATTTGCCTAATGAACAGGGTTTTCTAAAGTGTTGTGGCCGCTCCCCCCGGGAAAGGGTATGAGGGGTGCAGATTGTGCTTGCTCGGCTTGCTCAGCGGATGACAATTGGGTGATTTGTTGCGCCCGCCACAAACTGAGCTGTTCGGTAATGTCTTGCAGTTGGCGATGCTGGGTCTGGGTGGTTTCAGCAATGGACAAGGTCATGCCGCTGACCGGCCAGCCGCCCCGGCGTTTAACAATGTCTAACCGGAGTTGTCCAGGCTGGGGGTGAGCCTGCAAACCCAGGCGCAGCTCAGCCATGCTGGCTTGGGCCTGGGCGGTTTGGGGTCTGAACAAACAGGTCAGGGTATTCCCCTGTTTAGCCGCAACCTGTAAACGTTGGGTATCTTTGAGCTTCAGTTTTTTTTCATCTGCCCAGCCAAGGACAACACTGCAAGTACCGGACTTACAGGCTCGTTCAATTGACCACAAGGTATCCAGATGATTTTGCGGATGAATCAGTAAAATTTTGTTGATGTTAATGCCCACCGCTTCTAAAGCAGGGGCATAGGGAATAAAGGGCGGATTGACCCAGGCAATCCAGCGATGCTGATCCCGGCTGAGAGTTTTGAGGGCGGGTGCTAACAAGCGCAATTCGCCCACCCCGGCTGAGGTCAGCAAAAATTCGACCAGGCCTGCAGTGGGCCAGCCTTGTTCAGGCAGATGGGCATCTAATGCGGCATAGCCGGTTTGGGTGCCGGTGTTTTGTGTTTTGGCGAGCTGACCTGCCCGCCAAAGATCAGGGTGCTGCAGCAGTTTTTCTTTAGCACTCTTTATATCGGCACTATTTATATCAGCGCTATTTATATCAGCGCTATTTATATCCTCTGATATATCAGAGGCATTTGTTATATCAGGGGTATTTGCTGCAGGTGTGTTGGTTGAAGTGGTATGGGTTGCGGGCTTGACGGTGCGGCGGCTCTGTTTCATCACGACAACTACTGTGTTTTTATACAGGGCCGTTCAGGTTAACTGTATATATAACCAGTAGTCAAGCGCATTCTTCTGCCGGCAGGTCAGCCGGTTCACGTCAGGT
This sequence comes from Pseudomonadales bacterium, assembly GCA_028280225.1. Lineage (GTDB taxonomy): Bacteria > Pseudomonadota > Gammaproteobacteria > Pseudomonadales > Azotimanducaceae > UBA4421. The sequence continues at coordinate 58,055 of JANQMF010000036.1, forward strand.
CATGGCGTGCCTACAGCACCGCTTCAATCAGGTGAGGACCCGGGGTGGACAATGCTGCCGCCAGCGCGGTATTCATTTCTTCAGCGGTTGTGGCGCGACTGGCGTCAACCCCCATACCCTGGGCCATGGCCACCCAATCCAGGTCGGGACGGGTGAGTTCCATCATGTCCATGGCCTTACGCCCGGGGTTACTGGCACCCACCCGCATAAATTCAACTTGCAGAATGGCGTATTTACGGTTCGAAAACACAATATTGGTCACATTCAATTGTTCACGCGCCTGCGTCCACAAGGCTTGTACGGTATACATGCCACTGCCGTCCGCTTGCAATCCCAGCACCTGCCGGTCCGGACAGGCAATGGCCGCGCCGACCGTGGCCGGTAAACCCATGCCGATGGCCCCGCCGGTCAAATCCAGCCAGCTATGTGGGTGAGCACCCCTGGTAAATTCCGGCATGGCAAATCCCGCCGTGGCGGCTTCATTCACTACAATGGCTTGTTCCGGCATCAGGGCGGCTACACTTTGGGCAATACTCTCCGGTGTCAGCGGCCCCTTGGGTAGTGGTGGCAGGGATAATGCCGTCAGCGGCGCGCTTTGTTGTTTTGCCCCAACAGCTTCGGCTAACTGCGCCAAAGCGCCAAGAGTGTCTTCACCGGGCAAGGATAGCTGATGGGTTTGGGCATGGCCCGGTGTGAGTTTGCTGGCTTTGCCGGGATAAGCAAAAAAACTGACCGGCGCCTTGGTGTCCAACAGAATAATGTGCTGATAAGGGTGTAAAACCTCTTCCGCCTGTTCGGCAAAGTAGGGGAGCCGGGGCAGATCAAAACGCCCGGCACCCCGTTCGATGCGGCTGATAAATGTATCACCCAAGGCATCAGCACCGGTGGCCGCGGTAATTTGGCCCAACAGTGCCAATCCGGTTTCGGTTACTGCCTGACCGTTACACAGGAATACACAGGACTCTCCGGATTTCAACACTTTGGCCACGGGGTCGAGACGTTCGGCGGGTACCGGGCTTGCCGGCGTATCCGCCAGGGGTTCGGCAGGGGCCACTGCTTCGTCCCAGGCCGCATCAGCGGGTAAAATCAACGTAGCAATCTGACCAGGCCCCTGGCGGGCAGCCTGTACCGCCCGGGCCCCGTCGGCTGCTACCGATGCAGCATCCGGGGTCAGGTGTATCCAGGCTGATACCGGTGCGGCAAATCCTTCTATATCGGATGTCAGCGGTGCATCCAGGGCGCGATGATATGTGGCGTGTTCGCCGACCACATTAACAACGGGGCTGTTAGCACGTCGTGCATTGTGCAGATTGGCCAGACCGTTGGCTAAACCAGGCCCCAGATGCAGCAGGGTACATGCGGGTTTGCCGGCCATGCGTGCATAGCCGTCCGCGGCCCCGGTGACAACCCCTTCGAAAAGGCCCAGCACTGCCCGCATGCCATCCTGTTGATCCAGGGCTGCCAAAAAATGCATTTCGCTGGTGCCGGGATTTGTAAAACAAACCTCTACACCACAATTCACCAGGGTCTGCAATAGGGATTGGGCGCCGTTGAGCGTCATTTGTTCCGCGGTCATATCTGCTCCTGTTGACCCGAAGTGACGGGTGGATTGGGTTTTTCCGCCCAAGGATTTCATTTTTAGACCCAAGATGCCAATTTCAGGCAAAAATTATTTTGTCCGTGATTGGCCAGATGGTGATTGCAGGTCGCAGTGAACTTCCATAGGCTGCTTGTTTTTGCCGGATATATTTTATGGCCTATGACTATGACCTATACGTAATTGGCGCTGGGTCCGGGGGTGTGCGCGCAAGCCGGATTTCCGCAAACTATGGTGCTCGGGTTGCGGTTGCAGAGTCCACTTATCTGGGGGGAACCTGTGTCAATGTCGGCTGCGTGCCCAAAAAATTATTTGTCTATGGCTCTCATTTTCATGAGGAATTTGAAGACGCTGCCGGCTTTGGCTGGCAGGTGAACGCTGAAGGATTTGACTGGCCAACGTTGCGCGATAACAAAAGCCGGGAAATCGAACGGCTCAACGGCATCTATCGTAACCTGCTTGAGGGTGCCGGTGTGGATCTGCACGAAGGTCATGCGCAACTGCTGGACGCCCATACCGTATCCGTCAACGGCCAGACTTATACCGCAGACAAAATTCTGATTGCCTCGGGCGGCTGGCCCTCGGTGCCTGACTTCCCCGGCCGGGAACATGTCATCACGTCCAATGAGGCATTTTATCTGCCCTCCTTTCCGCAACGTGTGGTGGTGGTGGGTGGAGGTTATATCGCGGTGGAATTTGCGGGTATTTTTGCCGGCCTGGGTGCACAAACCACACTGATGTACCGCGGACCTCTGTTTCTGCGTGGCTTCGACAACTCCGTTCGAGAATTTGTTGCGGAAGAGCTGCCGAAGAAGAATGTCAACATCCGTTTTGACACTCAGGTGGAACGTATTGAAGTGGCTGCCAAACCAACCGATAGTCAACATCAAGAAGGCCAAGGAGAAGTGCGACAGTTGCATCTAAATGACGGTAGCGTTGTCGAAGCAGATTTGGTGTTATATGCCACCGGACGCAAACCCAATACACAAAACCTGGGTTTGGAGAACGCCGGTGTGGCTTTGGGCAAGGGTGGTGAGATACTGGTGGATGAAGATTACCGCACCAACGTAGACAATATTTATGCGATTGGCGACGTCACCGATAGAATTCAGTTGACCCCGGTGGCCATTGAAGAAGGAATGTGCATTGCCAACAATTTATTTACGGACCAGCCGAAAAAACGTCTCAATTACAACAATATTGCTACGGCGGTTTTTTGCCAGCCCAATATCGGCACTGTTGGCCTGACGGAGGCTCAGGCCGTGGCGGACTATCCCGAGGATCTGGATATTTACGAATCAACGTACAAACCCATGAAACATACCCTCAGCGGCAGGGATGAGCGCAGTTTTATGAAAATGATTGTACGCCGCAGCACCGATGTGGTTTTGGGTGTGCACATGGTTGGTCCCGATGCTGGGGAAATCATGCAAGGCATGGCCGTGGCCATGGTGGCTGGCGCCACCAAAACCCAGTTTGACGAAACCGTTGGCATACATCCCACCGCGGCAGAAGAGCTGGTTACCCTGCGTGAAGTGAGCAGGCAGGCGTGAGTGGGTAGATATGAGTGGTAGGGTATGAGCGGCAGGGTATGAGCGGCAGGTATAAGACGGACAGCACGTGAAAATATTCAGCTGCACCGGATTATTGATAACGGGGATTTTAAGTTGCCTGGGGGTGCAGGCGCAGAATGTCATCCTGTTTGTTGGTGATGGCATGGGCATCAGTACAATTACCGCGGCCCGCATCTACGCCGGCCAGCAGGCCGGACAACCCGGGGAAGAATATAGCTTGGCATTTGAACACTTTCCCAACCTTGCCCTGGTTAAAACTTATAACTTCGACGCTCAGGTGCCGGACAGTGCAGGCACCATTTCTGCCATGCTGACGGGTCAGAAAACCCGCATGGGGGTGCTGGGTGTCAATCACTCGGTGGCGCGCGGGGATTGTGAGCGTGCGCTAAAACACGAGTTGCCGACGTTGTTTGAACTGGCGGAGGAGGGTGGCTTTGCCACCGGCGTCGTCACCAACACCCGAATTACCCATGCCACTCCGGCAGGGGCATATGCCCATACACCGGATCGGGACTGGGAAGACAATACCCTGGTACCGCAAGCCGCCTTAACCCTGGGGTGCAGGGACATTGCCCGGCAGCTTATCGAATTTGGTCACGGTGATGGCCTGGACGTGATTTTGGGCGGCGGGCGCAGTAACTTTTTCCCCGTGGGTGTTAAGGATGCTGAGCACCCGGACAAAGCCGGACGGCGCACCGACGGCCGTAATCTGGTTGAGGAATGGCTTGCTGACGGTGGGGATCGGCATTACGTGTGGAATCAACAGCAGTTTGCCGAGTTTACCCCGGGCAAAAACAAACAGCTGATGGGCTTGTTTGAGCCGTCGCATCTCAACTTTGAAGTAGACCGCGGCAAGGACGTAGCCGGCGAGCCGTCCCTGGCGGAAATGACCGGTTTAGCGATCAGCCAGCTACAACAGCGCGGTCAGCCCTTTTTGCTGCTGGTAGAAGGCGGGCGCATCGATCATGCCCATCACTTTGGCAACGCTTACCGGGCGCTTACCGATACGGTGGCGCTGTCCGCTGCCGTGGCCCAGGCGCTGAGCCAGGTTGATTCAGCACAAACGCTGATTATCGTCACCGCGGATCACAGTCACACACTAACGATCAGTGGCTATCCGCAACGGGGCAATCCCATTCTGGGTAAGGTTAAGGGCCCCGGGCCTGTTCCCGGGATGGAGAATCCACCCTATACCACCCTGGGTTATGCAAACGGCCCGGGTTATAAAGACAGGTATCCTGATCTGCGTCAGGTCGACACCACAGCACCGGACTACCGGCAAATTGCCGCAGTGCCCTTACAAATAGAAACGCATGCCGGCGAAGATGTGGCGGCTTTTGCAACCGGCCCCGGGGCCCACGGGGTGCGTGGTGTCATGGAGCAAAACGCACTGTTTGATGTGATGCGGCGTGTGCTGTTCGACACTCAAGATCACCCATAAACTCATCCTGGTCGTCAGAAAGGACATGTCATGCAATTGATTGAAAACGCGCTGAATTTTCTGGATGGCATTTTGGGCAGTGCGTTCTATTTTCCAATCCTGTTGCTGGGTGTGGGTGTATTTTTCACCTTTTATCTCGGCTTTCCCCAAGTGCGTTTTTTTAATCATGCCTGGAAGGTATTGCGTGGCAGATACAGCAATGACAGTGATCCCGGTGATACCTCTCATTTTCAGGCGCTGTCCACCGCGTTGTCCGGCACCGTTGGCACCGGCAATATCGGTGGTGTTGCCTTTGCCATATTTTTGGGTGGGCCTGCCGCATTGTTCTGGATGTGGGCCACCGCCTTTGTCGGCATGACCACCAAGTATGTTGAGGTGTCGATCAGCCACAAGTATCGGCATAAGGATGACCGGGGCCAGATGGTGGGTGGCCCCATGAACTACATGGAAAGTGGCCTCAATCTGAAGTGGCTGGCAGTATTTTTTGCCATAGCCACGGTCATCAGTTCTTTTGGCAGTGGTAACCTTCCTCAGGCCAACAATATGGCTTCGGGCCTTGAGTCTTCCTTCAACATCCCCACCTATGTCAGCGGCGGGGTGCTTGCCATTCTGCTGGGTCTGGTGATTGTCGGCGGTATCCAGCGCATTGCTAAAGTTGCCAGCACCCTGGTGCCTCTGATGGGGGTCCTGTATGCCATTGGTGCATTTGCGGTGATCCTCACCAACGCTGAAAACATCATACCGTCTTTCCTGGCCATCATTGGGGACGCCTTTACCGGCTCAGCGGCAACCGGTGGTTTTCTGGGCGCAACCTTTGCTTATGCTTTTAATCGCGGTGTTAACCGGGGCCTGTTTTCCAACGAAGCAGGCCAAGGGTCAGCTCCAATTGCACACGCTGCGGCGCGTACCAAGGAACCCGTGGCGGAAGGCATGGTGGCCATATTGGAACCCTTTATCGACACGTTGATCATTTGCACCCTGACCGGTCTGGTCATTTTGTCATCCGGTGTCTGGCAGCAGAAATATCACAATACCTTTGCTGTATTCGACACCGAAATTGTTCAGGGGCAGTACAGCGAGGCAAACCCAACCGATGTGCAACAACTGTTTGCCCACATGGATCTGGTGAAACCCAAGGACGATCCGGTAAAACCGTTTAACGGTGAGGTCAAGGTGGAAGGCGGAGTTTTTTCCGCTGATGGGTTTACCGTTTTGCACAATCGCAGCATTGCCGAAGACGTACAGATCCGGTCCGGGGGGCAGTTGTTTTCAGGCACGGTTGTGGTGGTCGACGGACACCTTGAAGACCCCGCCTTGGAATTGAGTGGACGTTCCCTGTTACATTCCGTGCCGCTCACCGCCCAGGCGTTCAAGTCCAGCTTTTTGGGTGACTACGGCGGCTTTGCGGTCACCGCGGGATTGGTGCTGTTTGCCTTTTCCACAGCCATAGCCTGGTCTTACTACGGTGACCGGGCCATCACCTATCTGTTTGGCACCCGCTGGATCATGCTCTACCGGATGACCTACGTGGCGGGCTTTTTTGTCGCCACCGTTGCAGACACCAGTTTGGTCTGGTTGATCTCCGCAGTCACCCTGGCGTTGATGACATTGCCCAATCTTATTGGCCTGATATTGATGCGCAAAGAAGTTAAGACCATGACCAACCGCTACTGGCAGACCCACCGGCAGCCGCCGGGTTAACCTGCGCGCTTAGCGCGCTTAATAAGGTCTAAAGGCTAAACAGCCTGAGCACAGGGTGTACAGATGAGCCGGGTCGTCCAGCACATCAAATACGCCCAGTGCGCGGCGCAGTTCTGCTGCCAGGCGCTTCAGGCTGTGGGCCTGGCCCATTGATTGTTCACCTTGCGGGGCAAGTAGCTGCGCCAGAATCAAACTGCGGGCATCCACCGGGTGGGCGAGTTTAACGCTCACCCAGGATTCCAGATCAGCCAGCTCCGCGGCTTTGCGCAGGGCGGTCTGCAAACCACCCAGTTCGTCAACCAGGCCCAGCTCCCGGGCCACTTCGCCGGACCACACACGTCCTTCAGCCACCGCTTTAATCTCCGCTACCGGCCGGTCCCGCCCCCTGGCCACCAGGTTGATAAATTGCTCGTAACCGTGTTCCACCTGGGCCTGGAATACTTTGGCCATGGCCTCGTTAATGCCGGAATAGGGAGACATGCCCAAGGTGCTTTCGGTGGTGCCGACACCATCCGTGTGCACACCCACCCGCTTGAGGCTGTTTTCAAAAGTTGTGGCAATGCTGAAGATGCCGATGGAGCCGGTTAATGTGGTCGCCTCTGAAATAATGGCGTCTGCGGTGGCGGCAATCCAATATCCTCCGGATGCGGCGGTAGCGCCAAAGGAAGCAACCACGGGTTTGCCGGTCAACTGCACCAGCTCCAGCTCCTGCCTGATCAATTCTGATGCAAATTGGCTGCCCCCGGGGGAGTCCACCCGCACAACCAGGCCTTTAACACTGGGGTCGTACTTGGCCTGGCGGATCAACTCAATCAGCGGTTCCGCTGCCGCAACGCTGCCCTGGCCCGCCGGGGTGCTGGTCACTATGGGGCCCTGGGCCACCAGCACGGCAATTTTGTCCTGGGTGGCGGTTTCGCCGCCGTAATTGGCAATATCTCGAGCCTGCAGGTACTGAAGATAACCGATCCCGTTGAGTTCGCCACTCTCATCCATGCCAACTTCGTTGGCCACGCGAACGTTGGCCTGATCCGTGGTCAGCAGTTCATCAACCAGAAAGTTCTCCAGCGCTGCCCGGGCCATATCACCCTGGCTGGCTTCAGCCGCAGCAGCCAGGTTATCCGCATAACTCTGCACAGCCTGGGGCTCAATTTTGCGGTTAACGGTAATGTCCGAGACCACGTGCTGCCACAAATTCTGGTACAGCGCCTCCGTCGCCATGCGGGATTCCGCGGACATATCGTTGCGGATAAATGGCTCCACCGCGGATTTGTAGGTACCCACCCGAAAAACATGAACATTGACATCAAGTTTGTCCAGTAACTCCTTGATATAAAAGCTAACTCCACCGAAGCCTTCCAAAAACACCTGCCCCATGGGATGCATATACAGGGCGTCTGCGTAACTCGCCAGGTGGTAGCCGGATTGATTAAAGTAGCGGCCGTAGGCAATCACCTGTTTGCCTGTAGCCTGAAATCCCTGTAAAGCCTGGCCCAGGCGTTGAGTGTGCGCCGGGGCGGCCCATTGCAGTTCATCCAGATCCAGCAGCAAAAGCTTAATGTCCGGGTCCTGGGCACCGTGCCGAATGGCCTGTAACAGCGCCTGCAACTCAACTTCCTGATTTTGGCCGCTGCCCACCAGCAGGCTTTGCAGAGGATCGGGATAGGTAATCGATTCCACGATCACCCCCCGCGGGTTCACAACCAGTGCAGCTTGTTCAGGCACGGACTGGGTCTGCATGCCGCCAATCCAAATGGCCACCACCGCCAGCAACACAAGCAGAAAAATGAAATTAGTCAGTATAATACGTACCCGGGTCAGACCGTTCATCAGACGCGAAAACAGGCTGCTCTTGGGGCTGTTGTGTTCGGTGGAAGTTGTGGGATCCATGGATTTGCTCAAAATACGTTGTCAGATCAGATAATAGCCTGTTTGGACGTTCCTGTTTGGCATTACCCGCTGGGGCTTGGCCTGATCGGATTAGCCTCCCTTATCCCGCAGCAAACACTGCGCTTTGGTGGGGATTAAGCGACAATGTTCAGTCGCATGCAATGACCTTAAGAACATGATGAATGAATTTGTTTCCACGCCGGGTTTGTGGACCTGGCAGGCGCTGTGTCGAGCCACAGGCAACCCTGTGGCCCCGGGCCCTGAAATACAGCGGGTTGTAGTGGACAGCCGGCAAGCCCGTCCGGGAGATTTATTTGTAGCGTTGTCCGGCGACCCCGGGGATAAATTTAATCCCAGCTATCGAAGCGCCGTGGATGGGCATGACTTTGTCGACAGTGCCGCTGCCGGCGGTGCCCTGGGTGCCATGGTCAGGTCCGGGACAAATGCGGCCGTGCCGGTTCTTGAGGTTGACGACACCTACGATGGCTTGTGGGCCCTGGCCCGGGCGGGCCGCCGGCGTCTGACTTATCCGGCCATAGCGGTCACCGGCAGCAGCGGTAAGACCACGGCAAAATTGTTTTTGACCGAGGCATTAAATGCCTATGGTCCGCCGGGGAGCTTCAACAATCACATTGGCGTGCCGCTGGCGCTGGCTAACGCATTGCCGGATTATGCTGCCGGGGTATTTGAGGTGGGCACCAACCACCCGGGAGAAATTGAACCGTTGGCCCGGTTGGTCGAGCCGGACCTGGCCATATTGCTTAACGTGCATCGGGCCCATATTGAAAACTTTGACAATCGTGAGCATCTGATAAGAGAAAAAACATCAATTTTCAATGCATTAAAAGATAAATCTAAGGCAATATCAGAAGATAATCTCCAGCTGGACTTTGGCGTTAAATTTGGTTTCAGCCATGGGGTTGAAGCGCAAATCCTGGATTACGTTGAGCAAGCAGGTACAACAACAGTGCGGGTAAGGTTGTTTGGTGAAGACGTGACCGCGCGCGTGCCGGGTGGCGGCAGGCACCGGGCCAGTTCCGTGGCCGCAACCCTGCTTGCGTGCAAATTACTGGATATGGACCTGACCCCGGCGCTGTCGTTAAGTGATCAGACGGTACCGGCTGGAAGAGGCAATCATCTGGTCAGCCACGGGGTCACCGTGATTGATGAGAGCTACAACGCTAACCCGGAAAGCATGTCCGCAACGTTGGACAGTTATGCCCGGCTGTCGCTGAAAGGCAGCAAGATTGTGGTGTTGGGTGAAATGCTGGAATTAGGTGAACATAGCGAAGCTGCCCACCTGGCATTGTTGCCGGCCCTGGGGCCGTACACGGTCTTTTGCGTTGGCCAGGGGACCCGGTCGCTGGCGGACCAGCTCAAAGCGCCCTGGTTTGCCCAGGCTGATGAAAGTCTGGAGCAGACCTTAATGTCCGTGATCACCCCCGGTGATGGGATTCTCATCAAGGGGTCTAATCGGGTGTTTTGGGCCCACAACTTTGTTCAGCGGCTTTTGGCTCAAATCACCCGGAAATTTGAATAAACATCATGTTTCACGTGTAACACACTAATAATTAAACAAAAAAAAGCCCGGACGAACCGGGCAAATACCATTAGGAGTCACACAAACGGGGAGACTGCAAGAGCCCACCCCGTAAGTAGTCGCTACGTCGTTGGGGGGGAGACGTGAGCAGCGACTGATTAAAGTAAAGCACAGCTATGAAAAAGAACCAGGAACTGTGTCACTTTTTTACACAGATAGGGGATAATGGCAGGGTTTTGCCATTATCCCGGGAGCCCTGTACATGATTGTTGATTCTCTGGGCAGACAGTTCAGTAATCTGCGTCTCAGTCTCACCGCAGCGTGCAACTATGCGTGCACCTATTGTGTGCCCGACGGCAAACGCCTGCAGGCGGCGGATGCAGAGCTAGAAGCGGATGAGATGATCAAAATTACCCGTTTGCTGATGGCCGCGGGGGGGATCAATAAACTTCGTATTACCGGCGGTGAACCCCTGTTATCTCCGAAATTTGATGAGGTATTACCGGCGGTGATGAAACTGGGTTTGTCTGATGTTTCGGTCACGTCCAATGGGCAGCTCATCCCCAGGAAGGCGAATCTGATTCTGGATTCCGGCTTAAAACGGATCAATATCAGCCTGGACACCCTTGATGCGGACAAATTTCGCAGCATTGCACGTTCCGGCGACCTGGCCACCGTGTTGAAAGGTATTGACCTGCTCCAGGCTGGCGGTCTTAAGATTAAGGTTAATATGGTGCCCATGCGCGGCAAGAACGAAGACCAGATTTTGCCGTTGCTTGAGTATTGTCTGGACCGGGACATCGAGCTGCGATTTATCGAGTTGATGAACATGGGGCATCTTCAACACAGCGCGCTGCATACAACGCAGTTGTTTGCGATGCAGGATATTCTGGACCTGATTGCCACCCGTTATGAATTTGTGCGTGCGGATGCGCCCATTGACTCCACGGCGGCACGCTTTCACATCCCACAGCGTGGCCACTTCGGCGTGATCGCCAATGAGAGTGAGCCGTTTTGCCGCACCTGTACCCGGCTGCGGGTATCGTCAAATGGTCTGCTTTACGGCTGTTTGTCGAACGCCAAGTCCTACAACCTGCGCGAAGTCCTGCACCTGCCCGAAGCTTTGGCGCTGGCCAAAGTCCAGCAGGTGCTCAACAGTGCCCTACGCGACAAACAGACGGTCAGTTTTCGGGGTGAAGTGACCGTCATGAAATTTATCGGCGGCTGAGACCCAACTTTTTAAACTTCTCCTATACTTCTACAAATTGAAGTGGAGTAGTACACATGAACAGGTGTGTGGGCCTGGTACTGGGTGCCGTAGTCATGTTGGGTGGGTGCACCTGGCAGGATACCGCTTATCAAATGGCCCAGGTGCCGGAGCACCTGCGTCTGGCGGATCACATCAAGGTGACTCATCAACCCCGCTGGTCCTTACCCCTGGGGACCCCGGTTGAAGTGCAAGTACAGCCCGGTGTCCCCGTGGCCTGGACACAAGCGGCTGAACGCGGCCTGGCACGTTCTTTTTCCCTGACCCAGCCCGCCGATTTTCAGTTCACCATCAACTGGCCTGAATATCCCGCGGCGGATGCCCGGCACGAAGGTGATGCGCCGGAGGTTATGACGGCGGCTGGCGGGCAGCCGGGGCAGGCACCACCGGGGATCTGGGCCGGCAGCATACACAGGATCAAGTCCGTGAAAATGCCTAAACTCCCCGCGGCCAGCCAGCGCGGTCAGCTTTGGGTAGCGCTCACCCACCGCAGTGGTGACTACCATGAGAGCATGGCCATCCAGGTGAATCCTAAATGGTGGGGACAACACTGGCACCAGCCGCGGATGATCGAGGCCACCTTTGCGGAGCTGGCGGAAACGCTTGTTGCGCGTTAAAACACCACGTTAAACTGGGGTATGGTTAATCCAGATGCCCTCTTTGATCAACTCCTCAAGCTTAAAGAAGGCAACCGCCTGCCGCCGGTACATTTATGGCAGCCGGAGCGGGCAGGGGAGATAGATATTGAAATTGACGCCAACGGGGTTTGGCGCCACGAGGGCCGTGAATTTCAACGTCATAGCCTGGTTAAGTTATTTGCCTCGATCCTGCGCCTGGACGGTACTCAGTACTTTCTGGTCACCCCGGCTGAAAAGCTGAAAATTGTCGTGGCGGATGTACCCTTTATGGCGGTGGATATGGAAGTGAAGGGCAGCGGCACAGGGACAGATTTGTTATTCACCACCAATGTTGATGACTATGTCCTGGCGGATCATGAGCACCCGCTGCTGATGGCTGGGGAACAACCCTATGTTGAGGTGCGCGGGGGGTTACGCGCCAGGCTCACCCGCAGTGTCTTTTACCGCCTGGTGGACTGTGGATTGGAAGAAGACGACACCCTGGCCGTTTACAGCCAGGGTAGCCGCTTTGAGCTGGGCTCTGTCCACTAAGGTAAAACGTTACATGTTGCCGTAGTTGGGACCGCCGGTACCTTCCGGTACCACCCAGTTAATATTCTGGGCCGGGTCCTTGATGTCGCAAGTCTTGCAGTGTACACAGTTTTGGCCATTGATTTGAAAACGTTGCGCACCGTCTTCCTCAACAATTTCATAAACCCCGGCGGGACAATAACGTTGTGCAGGCTCGTCGTACTTGGGTAAGTTCTGTTGCAAGGGGATGTCAGCATCCGCCAAAGTCAGATGGCAGGGTTGATCTTCCTCATGATAAGTGTTGGATAAAAACACGGATGACAACTTGTCAAAAGAAATCTTGCCATCGGGTTTGGGATAGTCGATTTTTTTTGCGCTTGAGGCAGGCTTGAGGGTGGCGTGATCCGGGGTGGGGTCTTGAAAGGTCCAGCCCTGGCCGCCTTTAAAGTATTGATCAACAAAGGCATGGGCGCTGCCTAACAGCATTCCCCACTTGTGTAAACCGGGTGCTGCATTCCGCGACCGGTTCAACTCGTCGTACAGCCATGAGTTTTCAAACTTGGACTGATAGGTACTCACCTCCGTGTAGGCGTTGCCGGCACTCAGCTCCTCAAATACCGCCTCAGCGGCCAGCATGCCGGACTTCATGGCGGTGTGACTGCCTTTGATTTTTAATGGGTTCAGAAAGCCGGCATCGTCCCCGACTAACATGCCGCCGGGGACGGTGAGTTTGGGTAGGGCCTGCAACCCCCCCTTGATAATGGCCCGGGCACCGTAAGATACCCGCTCTCCGCCTTCCAGCACACCGGCAATCTCCGGATGGTGTTTCCAACGCTGAAATTCGTCGAAGGGTGACAGATGGGGATTGCTGTAGCTGAGGTCAACAATTAACCCCAGCGATACCTGATTGTCCGGCAGGTGGTACAAGAAGGTGCCCCCGGTGGGTCCGCCGGGCATCAATCCCAGTGGCCAGCCGATACTGTGTATCACACGCCCGGGTTTATGTTTTTCCGGGTCAATGGACCACAGTTCTTTCAGGCCAATGCCGTAGTGCTGTGTGCCGGCGTCTGCATTCAGGTCAAATTTGGCCATGAGCTGCTTGCCCAGGTGTCCGCGACAACCCTCGGAGAAGATGGTGTATTTTGCCCGCAGCTCGTAACCCCGGGCGTAGGTGGGTTTGTGTTCGCCGTTTTCGCCAATGCCCATGTCGCCGGTAGCCACGCCACATACCGCACCGTCTTCGTTATACAAAATTTCAGCAGCGGCAAATCCCGGAAAAACGTTGACCCCCATGTTTTCCGCCTGTTCACCCAGCCAGCGGCAGAAGTTGCCCAGGCTGATGGCATGATTACCGTGATTATGCGCATCCTTTGGCACAAACATGCTGGGCACCGCTATACGGTTAGTGTCATTAACCATGACATAGATCAGGTCCTCGGTGACCGGGTTGTCCAGGGGGGCGCCACGCGCTTTCCAATCAGGGAATAATTCGTTTAAGGCCGTGGGTTCTAAAACCGCACCGGAGAGGATATGGGCACCAATTTCCGAGCCTTTTTCGACCACACAGACGGAAATTTCCTGTTCTGAAGCTTCAGCCAGTTGCATGATGCGACAAGCAGCGCTCAGCCCGGCAGGTCCGCCGCCCACTATAACAACGTCGAATTCCATTGATTCGCGTTCGACTTCACTCATAAACAATCCCTTTTGCAGATGCATAACGATGGAGGCGCCCATTATAGCGCTTTTTTGACCCCGACTTGACCTTGCACGGGCGCGTAGCGACAATACGCCGCCGAAAATCTGACCAGCGCAGTTATCGACCAAGATAATGGGCTGTCATGCAAGCAGCGCAGTTGTGTAAAAACGCCCCAATTTGGGTCGGAACACTCGGTTTAACTGCGCGGATGTGGCTGGGTGCCCGCAGCAGCTTACAAACCCATCGTGAATCGGTAGACGGTTATTCCGTAAATACTAAGAACGATAAAAGTTATTTTAAAAGTGAGGACTTTATGTCTATGAAGGTAATAGTGCCTGTCAAACGTGTGGTTGATGCCAACGTTAAGGTTCGGGTCAAGCCTGACAATACAGGTGTTGATCTAAGTAATGTGAAAATGGCCGTGAATCCATTCTGCGAAATCGCCATCGAAGAAGCGGTGCGTCTGAAAGAAGCGGGCACCGCAGAGGAAGTTATTGCTGTTGCCGTGGGTACAAGTGCTTGTCAGGAACAACTTCGAACCTGCCTGGCCCTGGGTGCTGATCGTGCCGTATTGATTGAAACCGACGTAGACGCCCAGCCCTTTGGTATCGCCAAGGCCCTGGCTGCGCTGCAAGAGAAAGAAAGTGCTGATCTTGTCATTTTTGGCAAGCAAAGTATCGACGGCGATAACAGCCAGACCGGGCAGATGTTTGCCGCACTGACCGGCATGCCACAGGGGACCTTTGCCTCTGAGGTCAGTATTGCTGACGGTAAGGCCCAGGTCACCCGGGAAGTGGATGGTGGTTTACAAACCGTATCCATCAACCTGCCTGCCGTAGTGACAACGGATCTGCGTCTTAACGAACCCCGTTATGCCTCCTTACCCAATATCATGAAGGCGAAGAAAAAACCTTTGGATACCCTCAGCCCGGAAGAATTGGGGGTTGACCTGACCCCGACCATTGAAGTGCTCTCCGTTGAGCCGCCGGCGGAACGTCAGGCCGGGATTACGGTGGAAACGGTAGAGGAATTGGTCGACAAGCTGAAAAACGAAGCAAAGGTGATCGCATGAGCACATTAGTAATCGCAGAACATGATAACGCAACCCTGAAGTCGCAGACTTTGGTGGCGCTGGCGGCAGCCCAGGCCATTGGTGGAGATATAGACATTCTGGTGGCCGGTGCCGGGGTTGATGCCGTTGCCGCTGCAGCCGCTGCGGTTCCGGGTGTTAACAAGGTATTGGTTGCTGACAATGCGGCATACGAACATCAGCTTGCTGAGAACATCGCGCAGGTCGTGGTTGCCGCAGCAGACGGATATACGCACATTGTGACCGCCCATACCACCACCGGTAAAAACTACCTGCCCCGGGTAGCTGCCTTGTTAGGCGTTGGACAAATTTCCGATATTGTTGGTGTTGACAGCCCGGATACCTTCAAACGGCCCATCTATGCAGGCAACGCTATTGCCACGGTTAAATCTAACGATGCGGTTAAAGTGATATCCGTGCGCGGCACAGCTTACGACCCGGTTGCGGCCGAAGGCGGTAGCGCCCAAATTGAAGCGTTGGATGCGGTTCACGATCAGGGTATTTCCAGCTTTGTGGGTGAAGAGATCGCTCAGTCCGAGCGTCCGGAGCTCACCAGTGCCGGGATTATTATTTCCGGCGGGCGAGGCATGCAGAACGGCGAAAACTTCAGCCTGTTGGAAGGTATTGCTGACAAGCTGGGCGCCGCAATTGGTGCGTCCCGGGCGGCTGTGGATGCCGGATTTGTGCCTAACGACATGCAGGTTGGGCAAACCGGAAAAATTGTGGCCCCGGATTTATACATTGCGGTCGGCATTTCCGGCGCCATCCAGCACCTGGCCGGTATGAAGGACAGCAAGGTGATTGTGGCAATCAACAAAGATGAAGACGCACCCATATTCCAGGTTGCGGACTACGGACTTGTTGCCGATTTATTTCAAGCATTACCTGAACTCGAAGCTCTGCTATAGTCTAACAACTGGCTAAGCAAAGAGGAGTCAATGCAATGGCAGTATATGAGCTAAACAATGGACAGTTGTTGCGCGTTGCCAGGAGTATCGACGGTAAATTGCAACAGCAATACTTTAGTTTGATCGGGTTAAACAAGACCAAGCAGAAGGATGTTCTTAAGCAGGCGAAAGCGCTGGATCAGAAGTGGGCGGACAAACAAAACGCCGCTAAATCCAAGCGTGTCAGGGAAGCAAGTACTGACAAGAAACATTCAACGGGTGTACGTGGCATCAACTTGGTCTTTCGTCCTTCCCCTGCTTTTCGGGTACAGGTACAAACTAACGGGAAGTCTCACGTTCGTGAGTTTTCCGTTAAGCGGCTTGGTGATGCCAAAGCCTGGGCGGATGCCACTAAGTTTTTAGCCCAGTGCCGCGGTTACAAAAGTGCCCCCAAGGCATGGAAAGACCGCATGCCCAAGGTGCCGAAAAAAGCGCCCAAGAAAAAGTAGATCATCTGTCCGGGCGTGGTGCAACAGCATGCGGCAGGTATGCTGAGCCACCCCTTTGACTTTTCTAACAAACCAGTTCGAGTGTTTGCCGAACTGGTTTTTTTGTGGGCCTTATCAGTACTCGTTGCGTTTGGAGGTAAACCAGGTCACCGGCTTGGCATGGTTGTCCACCTCGTCCACGACGTCCAACACCAGGGCAAATAGCGCCATACGCACCAGCACCCCGTTGTCGGTTTGACGAAAGATGGCCAGATTAGGGTTTTGATTAAGGTCTTCGTCCAACTCCTGAGCTTGTGCCCGGGAATCCCGGGG